>JAPPQJ010000015.1:5284-31930 GCA_028817015.1 Gammaproteobacteria bacterium | reverse complement strand
CCAATGGCGGCCGCCAAGCCCACTACGGCGATTGATGTGAACTTTTTCATTTGAAGAATCCTCTCGGTAAGTACAGTTACCGAGCACAAACCCCGCAACCCGGCGTTGCATTGGCCGCCGAAAGGTGGTTCACTCCGGGTTCATTTCACGGAAACCCACAGTACGGAGACTGACATGCCCATGACTGCACTCGATTTTGACACCCACAAAGCGGTGAAAAACCTCCAGAAAGCCGGCTTTGAAGAGCCGGCGGCCGAGGCGTTAATCGACACCATTGACACCGCCGTGCGCGCACAGGTGGCGACCAAGGCCGATTTGGAAGTGCAGGAACAGCGTCTGGGCAGGCGTATGGACAACTTCCGGCATGAGACCAAGTCCGATATGGACAACCTCCGCAGCGATTTCAGGAGCCTCGGGCAGGAGACCCGGGCCAGACTGGATGTGATGGGGGAACGCATGGATGGCCTGGAAAAGAACTTGATCGCGCAGATGGTTATCCTCAAACGGGATGTAACCATTCGCCTGGGCGGGTTGATGGTCGCCGGTATCGGTGTCCTGGCGGCTTTGGAGGTTTTTTAGCCGGGCGGTGGGTTCGGCGGTTTTTCCTCTTTTCGCCCCGCACAATCCCCTCCCGCCATACCAAGCCTGACGCGGTATCCAGCGGCTTTGCTTCCCTGCCCCCCTCTCCCCGGCCCTGCCCCGGAGGGAGAGGGTGGAAGTAACTGGAACATTTCCATTTCCCTCCGGGAGAGCGATAAAAACACGCCGAATCACAAAAAATCCACCAACCCCCCCGCCCCGAACACCCCGATCCCCCGTCGGTGCGGCGAATTCACCCCCGATTCACCCCATTTCGCCGCCAAAGTCCTCCACCGCCCGTGGAAAAAATAGATAAATTTCAGCAACTTAACTCCGCCCACGCAAAAAATCACCGAATTTTCCAAAATTTATGCAAAAAAAATGGCGAAACCCCTTGCAATGCCGGTATTTATTGGTATATTCGCATTCGCAACAGGCGTGGATATCGTGGACATCGGCATTCACCGTCAAGCAACTTACTTCTTCATAACTGTACTTACCGAGAGGATTCTTCAAATGAAAAAGTTCACAGCAATTGCCGTAGCGGGTCTGGCGGGCGTCATCGGGGTGACTTCCGTGGCTTCTGCGGAAGTCACCGTCTATGGTCGTGTCACTGCTGGTGCCATTTATGCCGACGACGACACGGCCACCTCTGACGGCGCCTGGAACTGGGGCGCAACCGGCATCGATGGCAGCAACGCTCATGTCGCCGGCACGCGCTTCGGCTTCAAAGGCTCGCAGGACCTCGGCAACGGGATGGAAGCGGGCTTCCAAATCGAGCGCGCCATCCGTGAAGGCGAAAGGCGCAGCGCCACTCAGCAGCGCCAGAACAATGTTTACCTGAGCGGCCACTGGGGCAAGTTGACCCTGGGTATGCAGAACAACCCGTATATGAAAGCCCGCAAGTGGGACCAGACCTACCTGTACGGCGGCAACTGGCACGAGTCCTATCGGCTGGAAGGCATCAGCTACTCCATGAACAGGGGGCCGTTCAGCCTGAATGTGATGGGGTTGGCGAAAGTTGAAAATGATGATGCGACCGCAGACATCGGCACAACCGCTGGCATGCTTACGGCAGGCTCCGGAGAGACCAGCGGCAATGACGCCGTTGACGCTTGGGTTCTTCACGCCGGCTACGACTTCGGCGTCGTCGCACTGGATTTTGCCCATCACGCCGACAACCTGGATTACGACATCAACACGGCGGCGACGGGTACTGATGGTACTAGTGCGGATCAAGTAGCATCCCGAGCCACAGCTGCGGCTCTCAACAACGGCGCGGTTGACACCAACGCCTCCCGCGACCGCACCGCCATTGGCGTCAACGGCTCGGTCGGCGCGGTTGACTGGTATTTAGCCTATCAGACCGCCGAGTTGAACGCTGGTGGCGGCGGTTTCGAGGACAACGACACCACTTCGGTCGGCGGCTTCCTCGGCTTCCAGATGAGCGAAAATGACACCCTTTATGCCTACTATGTCGCCCATTCCGGCGACCGCCCGCGATACAATGCCGCCGGTGCTGTAACCCTCGGCGAAGACTACACCGAGACCATCGTCGGTTATTCCCGCGACATGGGCCCCGGGATTCGCTTCATCGCCGAGTATCAGTCCCTGGACTTGGACCTGGACGGCAGTGACAACGGCAGCGACCCGAGCAAACTCGCGCTGGTCGTTCGGTATGTATTCTAATCACCAAGTTTCAATCCTCTTTTACAAAAACCGGGGCTTCGGCTCCGGTTTTTTTTCGCCCAAATCCGCCCGCCGCCGACTCGGTATTTCACTTCGACTCGGTGTTTCGCTGTGACTCGTCATTCCAGGCGATAGAAAAGCATGCCCCGTGCAACGACACGGGGCAAGGAGCACCCTCACCGTCATTCCGGGCGATTGGAAAACAAGGAGCGCCAGCGACTATGTTTTCCATCGACCGGGAATCCACAAAACGCCAGGGTAAAAAGAATGGATTCCGGCTTAAAAGCGTGCCGGCATGACGGCTTTTGGCCGCGTCCCCTGTCGTTGCGTTCTGAGAGGAATAAAGGAAGAGGGGGCGTTCATCCCGGCTCCTGGCTCATCTCCAAATGCAGCCTGTTACCGGTATACGGATTGGCTTCGGCCACTTGCTCGTTCAATTCCACCCCCAGCCCGGGCGCATCCGGGGGGAGCACATAACCGTCCTGCCAGTGCACCGGCTTTTTCAGGATTTCGGCGTGAAACCCGCCCCAGGTGTGAATGCTTTCCAGCAGGAGGAAATTGGGGCTGCAGGCGCTGAGTTGGATGTTGGCGGCGCCTTCGACCGGGCCGCAATACAGGTGCGGGGCGATCTGGGCGTAGTGGGTTTCGGCCATGCCGGCGATCTTTTTCGCTTCCAGCAAGCCGCCGACCCGGCCGAGTGCCGGCTGCAGAATGGACGCGGCCTGGTGTTCCAGAACGCGGGCGAACTCGTATTTGGTGGTCAGGCGCTCGCCGGTGGCGATGGGGATGGAGGTGCGGCGGGCCACGCGGGCCATCTCGCGCGGGTTCTCGGGCGGCGTCGGCTCCTCGAACCACAGCGGCTCCCAGGGCTCAATGCGGCGCGCCAGGCGCAGCGCGCCGGCGGCGGTGAACTGGCCGTGGGTGCCGAACAGCAGGTCGGCGCGCGTGCCCACCGCTTCGCGGATTTGTTTGACAAAGCGCGCCGAGCGCTCCAGGTCTTCCAGGCTGGGCTGGCGGCCGTCGTATACCGAGTACGGCCCGGCGGGGTCGAATTTAATCGCCGTAAAACCCAGTTCGACATATTCCGCGGCGCGCGCCGCCGCCAGGTCGGGGTCGGAATAAACCCGGTTACCGCGGTCGGCGCCGCTTGGATACAGGTAGGTGTAACTGCGCAGTTTGTCGTGCACGCGCCCGCCTAACAATTCGCAAACCGGTTTGTTCAACTCCTTGCCGATGATGTCCCAGCACGCCATTTCCAGGCCGCTTAACACCCCCATCAAGGACACATCGGGGCGCAGGTTGTAGCCGCTGCCGTATACATTGCGCCACAGTTTTTCGATCTTGAACGGGTCCGCGCCGATGACGAAGCGCGCGAACACATCTTCGATCATTTTGACGATGACGCGCGGGCCGAAGGTGGCGGCATAGACTTCGCCGATGCCCTCGGTGCCGCCGTCGGTCGCCAGTTTGACGAATATGAAGTATCTGCCGCCGAAATGCGGCGGCGGGTTGGCCACCACCCAAGTCTTAAGGTCGGTGATTTTCATCGTTGCCGGCGGGGGTTCAGGGCGAAATCACGGGGCTTTTATGCGGACGAAGAGCCGGGCGCATGGCCGGGGGGAAACAGCCCGCCACGCGCAAGTTGCCGGCTCCGGTGGGCGCATTCTAACATCCGGCTTGTTTGGGCATAAGGGGACGCCAGCCCCGCCCAAGGCGCCCGGCGCCCCCGCCGGGGCGGATTTGGACAACAACCGGTTGCATCCCGAGCCAAAACCATTTATGTTTACCGGCCTTGCCGGGGTGGCGAAATTGGTAGACGCGCCAGACTCAAAATCTGGTTGGGGTAACCCAGTGTCGGTTCGAGTCCGACCCTCGGTACCATTCGATACACGATAAAAACACCCGATCACGGAGTGTCATCCATTGAGCAATCAACCAACCGCACGGGCGCATCAAATGAACCAACCGACCAATCCAGGGCTCGCTCCATCCGACCCGGACACCGACCGGGACGGCGGCAAAGCCACCATCGGCGCTTCCATCAAGATCAGCGGCGACATTAGCGGCAAGGAAGACCTGATTATCAACGGCAACATAGAGGGCACCATCGACTTCCGGGAAAACAACGTCATTATCGGCAAAAAAGGCCGTGTAAGCGCCGATGTGATCGCCAGGAATATCAGCGTGGAGGGTGAAGTCAAAGGGGAGTTGCGGGGCAGCGAACAGGTCACGCTTAAACCTTCCGGGCATGTGACCGGCGACATTCGCGCTCCCCGGGTGGTATTGGACGACGGTTGCCGGTTCAAGGGCTCGGTGGACATGGAGGACAAGCCGGCCGTCATGGAGTCCCGCGGCATGGCGGCCAAACTGACCGGCACCAAGCCCTTTCCGGGACGGCCGACGCCGCCGGCAGGCGAGCCGCCGAAAGCATAACCGGCATCGAGCGCCCTGTGCCGCCCTCTCCCAGAGGGAGAGGAGATTTCCCGGAAACATCTCGAAGGGTTTCCCTCTCCCTCCGGGAGAGGGAACAAGGGAGAGGGAAAATCATCTCCCTGAAAATTTGACTGATAACGGCGACTGACAACGGCGAGTTTTTCTGGTGCCGCCCTCTCCCCAGCCCTGCCCCGGGGGGAGAGGGGATTGCAAGGATCAGCCCAAAGCCGCCACGGCTTCGACCGTGTCGGCAACTTCCCTGGCCAACCTCTCCAATTGGCGCCGGTCTTCACCCTCGATCAACACCCTGACCATCGGCTCGGTGCCGGACGGCCTGATTACCACCCGCCCCCGGCCGGCGGCGCTTAATTCCGACTCCGCCCGGCGAACCGCCGCTGTTACCCGTTCGTGGCGCACCAGGTCGCCGCCGTTGGCGTCGCTGACCGGGACGTTAACCATCAACTGCGGGTAGATGGCCAGGCCGGCGACCAATTCGCGCAACGCGCACCGACTCTCGCGCATGGCTTCCAGCACCTCCAGGGCGGCGATAATGCCGTCGCCGGTGGTGCTTTTATCCAGGCAGATGATGTGCCCGGATGATTCGCCGCCTAACAGCCAGCGGTTTTCGGTCAGCGCCTTGTGAACATGGCGGTCGCCGACCGGGGCGCGCGCGAACGCAACCCCCATTTCCGCCAGCGCCAGTTCCAGCCCCAAATTGGTCATCGCGGTGCCGACCACGCCGCCGCCGAGGGCGCCCCGCCGCTGCCGCCGTCGGGCCAGCAGATACAGAATCTGGTCGCCATCAACGCGCGTGCCGCCGGCATCGACCAGCAAAACCCGGTCGGCGTCGCCGTCCAGGGCGATGCCGATATCGGCGCCGACCTCCACGACCTTGGCCATCAGGGCCTGCAAATGCGTGGAGCCGCATTCGCGGTTGATGTTGAAGCCGTCCGGCTGGTTGCCGATGGCGGTGACTTCGGCGCCCATTTCGGAAAACACCCGGGGGGCCACTTCATAGGCGGCGCCGTTGGCGCAGTCAACGACGATTTTCAAGTCCGAGAAACGGCGCGTCGGCGGCAACGTGCCCTTGCAGAATTCAATATACCGCCCCTGCGCGTCGTTGAGCCGCTCGGCTTTGCCCAGGCGGCTGGAATCCACGCAGGTCATCGGCCGGCTCATCATCGCGTCGATCCTGGCGGTCAACTCATCCTGCATTTTGGCGCCGGTCGAGGAAAAAAACTTGACGCCGTTATCGTAGTAGGGGTTGTGGGATGCGCTGATGACGATTCCGGCGCCGGCCCGCGCGGTGCGCGTCAGACAGGCGATCCCCGGGGTCGGCAGGGGTCCGAGCAGGCAGATATCGACCCCGGCGGCGGAAAAACCGGCCTCGAGAGCGGATTCAAGCAGGTATCCAGACACCCGCGTGTCCTTGCCGATCAAGACTTTGTTGGGGTGGCCGGTGGCGGCCAATACGCTGCCCGCCGCCCAGCCGAGTTTCATCACCGTCTGCGCGGTGATGGGCTCGCGGCCAACGCGCCCCCGGATGCCGTCGGTGCCGAACAGCGAGGCCCGCGACTCGGACATGGGCGCTTAGGCCGGGCCGGCCGGCTTCAGGTCGAGGTCGGATTCGTCCAGTTGAGGGACTTCCCGGTCTTCGGGTTCAGGGTCGCCGCCGGCGGGGCGGCCGGCGTCTTTGGGCCCCGGCGGGGTCGGCGTTTTGCCCTGCATGATTTCCTCGACCTGGTTTGAGTCGAGCGTCTCCCAGTCCAGCAGCGAATGGGCCATCACTTCGATCTTTTCGCGGTTTTCCTCGATGATTTTGCGCGCGCGCTGATACTGCTCTTTAATGATGCGGGAAATCTCCCGCTCCACTTTTTCCGCGGTTTCCGGGCTGATGTTGCGGTGCGAGGCCATTTCCCGGCCGAGGAACACCTCGCTGGAGTTTTCGCCATAGACGCGCGGCCCCATGGCGTCGCTCATGCCCCATCTCGACACCATGTTCTGGGCCATCTCGGTGGCCTGCTCAAAATCGTTCGAGGCGCCGGTGGTCATTTGCTTCATGAACACTTCCTCGGCGATGCGCCCGCCCATCAGCACGGCGATGCGCGCCAGCAGGAAATCGCGGTTGTGGCTGTATCTGTCGGCCTCCGGCAACTGCATGGTGACGCCCAGGGCGCGGCCGCGCGGAATGATGGTCACTTTGTGCACCGGGTCGGTGTATTCCTTCAGTATCTTGGCCACCACGGTGTGTCCGGATTCGTGATACGCGGTGTTCCTGCGCTCGTCTTCGGACATGACCACGGAGCGCCGTTCCACTCCCATCAAAACCTTGTCCTTGGCCTTTTCAAACTGCTCCATGCCGACCAGTTTGTGGTTCTCGCGGGCGGCGAACAGGGCCGCTTCGTTGACTAAATTGGCCAGGTCGGCGCCGGAGAATCCGGGCGTGCCGCGCGCAATCAGCGCCGGGTCGATGTCGTCGTTGACGGGCACCTTGCGTATATGCACCTTCAAAATCGCCTCGCGCCCGCGGATATCCGGCAGCGGCACATGCACCTGCCGGTCAAAGCGGCCGGGGCGCAGCAACGCCGGGTCCAGCACATCCGGGCGGTTGGTCGCGGCGATGACGATCACCCCGTCGCTGGCGTCAAAGCCGTCCATTTCCACCAGCAACTGGTTGAGGGTCTGCTCGCGTTCATCGTGGCCGCCGCCGAGGCCGGCGCCGCGCTGCCGCCCGACCGCGTCGATCTCGTCTATGAAGATGATGCACGGCGAGTTTTTCTTGGCCTGCTCGAACATGTCGCGCACCCTTGAGGCGCCGACGCCGACGAACATTTCCACAAAGTCGGAGCCGGAAATGGTGAAGAACGGCACCTTGGCCTCACCGGCGATGGCCTTGGCCAGCAGCGTTTTGCCGGTGCCGGGGCTGCCGGTCATCAACACGCCGCGCGGAATGCGCCCGCCGAGTTTCTGGAAACGCGACGGCTCGCTCAGGAATTCAACCAATTCGCCGACCTCCTCCTTGGCCTCGTCCACCCCGGCGACGTCTTCAAAGGTGACATGGTTCTTGTCCTCGGTCAGCATGCGCGCTTTGCTTTTGCCGAAACTGAAGGCGCCGCCGCGCCCGCCGCCCTGCATCTGCCGCATGAAGAAAATCCACACCCCGACCAGCAGCAGAATCGGGAACGAGCTGATCAGCAGGTGCATCAGCAGCGAAGTTTCCTCTTCTTTCCTGGCCTTGATCTTGACCCCGTGGGTGAACAGGTCGTCGACCAGTTTCGGGTCGTTGGGGGCGTAGGTGGTGAACAAGTCGCCGCCGTGGGTGGTGCCGCGGATGACCCGGTCATCGATTTCCACCTGGGCGATGTTTCCCTGCTGCACATGGGTCAGGAAGGTGGAATAATCGATCTCCCCGCCGGATGAGCGGTCGGAATTGGTGAAGTTGTTGAAGACCGACACGAGTACCATGGCGATCACCAACCAGAGCAGGATGTTTTTGGTCATGTTGGACAATTCAGCGGCCTCTTTCAGTTCATGTCGCCGGCATAGCCGCGCGCCAGACAGTAAATTTCCCTGGATTGCGAGCGCGACGCATCCGGTTTAATGGTGCGCACCTGCTCAAAGCAGCCATCAAGACGCCCGCGGATGGCCTGAGCCGCTTCCCCGGCAAACAACTTGGTCAGCAACTGGCCGCCCGGTTTCAGCGCACCCCGGCAGAATTCCAGCACCGCGTATTGCAGGGTTTCGGCGCGCGCCTGGTCGCAGATGCGTATACCGCTAATATCGGGGATCATATCCGACAAAACAAGGTCCGCCAGCCGCCCCTCCAGGGCCGTTGCGATCTGCGCGACCACCGATTCATTAGTAAAGTCTCCGCGGATAAAGTTCACTTTTTCAATGGCCCGCATGGCCCGCCTGTCGACGGCGATGATGCGCCCGCCGCCCCCGCCGCCGATTCGGGCGGCCGCATACTGCGACCAACTGCCCGGCGCCGCGCCCAGGTCAACCACCACCGAGGCGGGTTTGAGCAAGCGGTATTTGCGGTCGATGTGCTCGAGTTTGAACACCGCCCTGGCCCGAAAGCCGGCCTGGCGGGCCCGCTGCACATACGGGTCGCGGTTGTGCCGCGCCGCCCATTGGCCGGTTTTGCCGCGTTTCCTGTTGCGCGTCATGTCGGCTGGCACGGGATTGGGTGAGCCATACGGGGCCATCAGGTGCCGTGAACCGCCGGGAAAGGCCGCCGAAACCGGACCTCGTTGCCGGCCGCCGGGCGGTTCGGCACCAGATACGACAACACCAGCGACGCCGCGGCGAGAGCGGCGCCGCACATAAACACCGCCGGCGGCGATGACAGCCACACCACTCCTAACAGCGCCGGCAGGATGACCGCGGCGATGTGGTTGATGGTGAAGGCCACCCCGGCCGTGGAGGCGATGTCGGCCGGGTCGGCGATTTTCTGGAAGTAACTCTTAATGGCGATGGCCAGGGCGAAAAAAAGGTGGTCGAGAATATACAGCAGCGCGGCGGCCATGGCGCTTTGCACCAACGCATAACTGGTGAAAATGACCACCAGCCCGGCGTATTCCAGCAGCAGCGCGCGGCGCTCCCCCCAGTGGCCGATGAGTTTGCCGATGCGCGGCGCCAGCCAGATGTTGATCGCGCAGTTGACCAGGAACAGCAGGGTCAGCGAGGCCGCGCTGTAGTGGAATTTCTCGACCATCAGGAAGCCGGCGAAGACCACGAAAATCTGCCGGCGGGCGCCGGACAGAAAGGTCAGCAGGTAATACAGCCAGTAGCGTTTGCGCAGCACCAGATGTTTGTGTTGCGCCTGCCGGGACGGGAAATGCGGATACGCCAGCCACGCGAACGCGGCGATCGCGCAGGTCAGGGCGCCGCCGGCGGCGAACACCGTTTGATAGCTCAGCCCGAGCAGGGTCAGGCACAGGTAGATGAGCGCAAAGGCCAGCAGCGAGGTGAATGAGCCGACCGCGATTAGTTTTCCCAGCACATGCGGGGTGCGCGCCTTGTCGATCCACTGCAGCGACAGCGAGTTCTGCAGGGTTTCATAGTAGTGAAAGCCGACCGACATCAGCGCGGTAACGCAATACAAACCGATCACGCCGGAGAAAAACCCGGTCATCGCGGTGCCGATTCCAAGCACCAGCAGCGAGACCACCGCCAGGGGTTGCTCGCGCATCAGGATCAGGAGAAAGATCACCGCGAACGCCATGAACCCCGGGATTTCGCGGATGCTCTGCAGCATTCCGAATTGAGCGCCGTTGAAGCCGGCCGCCTCCACGGCGAAGTTGTTGATCAGCGCAAACCAGGTGGCGAACGACAACGGCACCGCCGATGCCATCAGCATCAACAGGCATTCCGGGCTGCGCCATTTGGGGCGGTCAGTTTGCATGGGAGTCGGTTGAGCGCCGGAATTGTAGCGCAAAGGCGGGCGGCCTGGGGGTTTCGGCCCCGGCGCCGCCCGGTCAGCGAAAGCCCGCTACCGGCCTGAAGCGGGGGCGGGCCGGTTGCGCCGGCCTTGCCCGGCGCTCATTTTTTCCCGCATGGAACCGTGATTTCCCCCGCCCCCGACGAAGGGACTGCCCCTGCCCCCGATTCCTCCATTTGCCCGCTTAAGGCGGCGGACATATGCCTGCAGAAATCCAGCGTGCACATTTCCATATTAATCGCAAAACCGCTTGGTTCCTGGAATGTCAACTGGTATGGCAACTCCGGGGAGGCGCTTGAGTCCGTGCAGGAGACTATGTTGGCGCCCCGGAGAGACTCAAGACCGCTGGAGCGGATTCCAGCCTGCAAGATCACGGCGCAGTTGCCGCTGCCGGCAAAAGTTATCTGCATGACAGCCTTGTCGGTTACCGGGTTCCGAAATTGCAGATACGGCCCCGACACCGGATACCGCGCGATGGACAGGCGTTGACCAGGAACAACAACATCAACCCGATTAGACCGTTATTCAGCCCGGCCCCGGATGGGCGATTGCTTCGCGTTTGGTTCACTGGACTCCCTCGATTGGATCTTCCTCATGTACGGACGCCTCAGCCCCGTCCCCCCTCTTGCGTTCACTGCAGATTACCATCCCCGCCGGGAAACAGCAACGCCCGGGGCTGCTCCGGGAATTCAATCCGCCTGTCCTTCACCCTTTGCACCAAAAAGCGGTCCAGACTGACCCCGAAATCCGTGAAAAAAACCTCCGGAACCTGTACCGCCTCCGGCGTGTCGTTGACGAACAGGGCCCAATTCCCGTAGCCGCGTTGCAGCGAAAAACCCGGCGGGGCCCGGCCCTTGCCGGCCACGACATGGGTCGCCAGCGTATTGGCCGGGCGCTGTTCATACCAGGCTGCGTGGTCCGGGTTGCGGTTGGGAAACAGCATCGGCACGCGGTGATGGGAGTGGTAATAGGCGCCGTCCTTGTAAAAACGAACGGGCATCCACATCACCGCGCGCACCCGGTCGGCGGGAAGCCTGGAAATATCGCGCGCGATGATGAGCGCTTCTTCGGAATGGACCAGGCCGGCTCGGTTCGGCAACAGCGCGGGAATATGCGCGTTGTAGGATTTGTCCGGATTCGGCACGCCGCCCAGGAACGAGACGATGCTGGCCAGCGCCGCCAGCCCGCCCACCGCCGCCAGCGCGCCGCCGGGGCGGCGCGAGAGGCGGAAACTCCCGGCCGCCGCGGCGATTAGCATCCACAGCAGCGGCAGCAGCACAAACACATTGCTGTACTCTTTGTTGACCGCCCACATATGCACAGCCAGCACCGCCGCCGCCATGCTCAGCAAAAGCCAGTGCCGGCGCCAGTGCAATGCGGCGGCCGCGGCCAGCGCATACAGGCCATAACTGCTTCCCATCAGCGACAGCAGATGCTGGTAGAACGGAAGCGCCACATCGCTGAACAGGACATAAAAATCATGTATCGCATACATTTCCACCAGCAGGCGCGGCGCATTCCACCAGCGCCCCCAGGTCAGGTAGCCCGCCGCGCCCCACAGCAGCACAGCCGCAACCCCGCCGATGAAGATAAAACACCAGCGCGCCAGCGGGTAGGCGGCCAAGCAGGCCAGGCCCAAAACGCCGACCAGCGGCATATACTGGAAACGCAGGGCGATCACCAGGCCAAACAGAAAACCCGCCGCCATAAGGCGCGGCCGCGAAGCGGCCGGGGACAGCAACACCAGCGCGGCAAACAACGCCGCGCTGCTGTATTGCTCGGCAAAAGCGTGCGTGGCCAACACCACCAACTCATGCCAGAAACAACCCAACAGCAGGGCCAGGCGGGCCGGCGCCTCGCCCATCACGCGCCGCCCGAAAAGATACATGCCCGCCGGCAGCCACAGCGACAGCAGGGCGTTCCAGAGTTTGACCGCCGGAATGTAGAAATCGGGATGCCCCAGACCGAGGATTTCGCACAGGAATATCGGCACCGCCGGCACCGCCGGCAGCAACCAGGTCACGAAACCGACGCTGAACTCCCAGGGCACCTGCCCATAACCGAACACCATGCGGTGCGCTTGTTCCAGATACTTGAAAACCTCATCGGGGCGCACCATCCAGTCCCCGGCCAGCCCGACGCCGGCCCGCAGCGCAAAAGCGGCCAGCAGGCACGGCACAAAACCGCGCCACAAGCCCTGCGGCGGCGTCGCAAAAAACGGCCGCAAAGCCGGGCGGGTACGCGGCTCCCCCTGATTAGCGGCGGCCGCTTTTGCCTTGCGTTTGGACGGACTTTTGGATTTCCTCGACATGATTTTGCATTCCCCCGAAAGTGCCCGAGACGATCAGAATCAACCTCCGCGCAGGTCCGTGATGATCGGACTCTCCCCTCTCAGATGGCGGTCAAGTTTTGCTTTCTTTCTTTGCTTGGACTCCTGAAAACGAGTCGCATGAAAGCCGATTGGAGTGTCACTCCAAGACCACAGACGGTTCCCATGTTGGGGTCCGCTCATTCCATCCCGGTATGCCCACCCTCCCAGATAGTAAGACCACGCGCCAATCACTTGCACTGAAACGGAATACAGCAACAGCACCCCGAACACCGCGCACATCCAGCGCACCCGCACAACGCGCGCGATCACCGGGATCATCAACAAGGTCAGGAACACCCCGGTATCGACCAGGCGCCTCGGCCCGTAGGTGAGTCCGCCCCACCAGTCGAAATGCTTGGCGTTCAACATCACATCCAGCACGACGGCCGCCTGCAGCGGTATCAGCATGGCGAATGCGCGCGGCGATTTCCACGCCATCACCGCACCGACCAGCCCGAGCGCCAGGACCGGTGAATAGACAAACAACCCCCGCGAGGGGCTGAACAGCAACCCGGCAAGGCCCTCCGCCAGCGGCGTCTGCCAGACACTGTCGATGCCTTTTTGAACAAAATGGTTTTGTTCCGACGAGATCAACTGCCCGGAGGCAAACGGGCTGCCCAAGTGGTGAGCGTTATAGACCCCCAGCAACAATGCGAACGGCAACCCGCCGAGCACATACAGCAGAAACGGCCGCCAGTTGAACTCCACCCGCTCCGCCCCCCCCCCCGGCCGCAACCGGGACAATACGCCGGGCCAAAGCGCGAGCCAAAGCAGATAGCCCCCCACCAACAGGGTGGAGATGGCGGCGGTCGGGCGGCACAGCGTGGCCATGCCGAACGCCATGCCGCAATACGCGGCCAAGCGGGGCCGTGCCTCGACGCCGGCCAGACACCAGGCGCCCAGCGCCAGGAAAAACAGCGCGGGAGTCTGCTGCCACAGCAACTGACTGCTGACCGACCACGCGATGGTGCCAAGGCCGAAGGTCAGCGCGCCCACAGCCGCCGGCACGGCCGGGATGGCGAAGCGGCGCATGGTCAGAAAAATCAACACCACCGCGCCGGCGACCAGCATGGAGGCGGCCACTTTGGCGCCGAAATACCAGGCTGAGCGGTTGACCGCGATGTCGGTAAACAAACTCATCACGGCGTATACCGGCAGCACGGTGAGCGTGGCACCGATGCCGAAGGTGTTGACATACCGGCCCGGATGCACGCTCGGCACCATGTAATAATCGTTTTGCTCGCGCAATTGGCCGCTGCGGTAAGCCGCATCCGCCTGACTGTCCCACTGCCGGACCCGAACCCCTTTCACTTCCCCGTCCGGCTGTTGCGACTTCCAGAAGAAAAAGGCCGGCGCCTGCCACGGCTCAATCGACAAGGAGCGATTTTTCAGCACATTGAGGCTGAATAACATGTTGGGATAGGCATCCCCGGCCAGCAACATGCCGCCGTTCAGCGTATAGGCAACGAAACTGACCAGAAACAAAAAGACCGGCAACCCCCGTTTACCCGCCCCACGCCGGGCGGCCTGGGCATCCGCAGGACGGCGTGATTTGCGGTTTTTGGTCTTCGGTTTCGGTTTTCGCGACATCGACTTTTTCCTTCCGGCGCCGGACGGTGGCGGCCCATGACCATCCATACCCGGCGCCGCGATAATCAGCGGGCGCCCTGTCTTGAGGCGGCCATCACATCATAACGCTAATCAGGCTGATGCGATAATACAAAAAAGATTTTAGCGGCCGCTTTGGCCTTGCGCCTGGACGGCCTGTCGGGTTTCTTCGACATGATTCTGCATCCGCCCGAAGGGGCTCGAAACCGGCGCAATCAACGCTCGCGCAGGCTCGTGATGACCGGGCCCTCCAGGTTCAGATAGTCTTCAATGACCGCTTTCCTGTAGCGCATGGACTCCTGAAAATGGGTCACATGAAAGCCGATTTGGGTGTCACTCCAAGACCACAGCCGGTGCCGGTGTTCAACTCTGTCGATGTTCATTCCGCCTTTATTTTCCCATCCCCCCAAATAGTAAGACCACGCGCCAATCACTTGCACTGAAACGGAATACAGCAGCAGCACCCCGAACACCGCGCACATCCAGCGCACCCGCACAACGCGGGCGATCACCGGGATCATCAACAAGGTCAGGAACACCCCGGTATCGACCAGGCGCCTCGGCCCGTAGGTGAGTCCGCCCCACCAGTCGAAATGCTTGGCGTTCAACATCACATCCAGCACGACGGCCGCCTGCAGCGGTATCAGCATGGCGAATGCGCGCGGCGATTTCCACGCCATCACCGCACCGACCAGCCCGAGCGCCAGGACCGGTGAATAGACAAACAACCCCCGCGAGGGGCTGAACAGCAGCCCGGCAAGACCCTCCGCCAGCGGCGTCTGCCAGAAACCGTCGGCGCCCTTGCGTATCATGTCGATCTGCTCCGCCCCGAGCACCTGCCCGGAAGTAAACGGGCTGCCCAGGTAGTAGGCATTATAGGCCCCCAGCAGCAACGCGAACGGCAGCCCGCTGAGCGCATACAACAGAAACGGCCGCCAGTTGAACGCCACCCGCTCCGCCCCCGGCCGCAACCGGGACAATACGCCGGGCCAAAGCGCGAGCCAAAGCAGATAGCCCCCCACCAACAGGGTGGAGATGGCGGCGGTCGGGCGGCACAGCGTGGCCATGCCGAACGCCATGCCGCAATACGCGGCCAAGCGGGGCCGTGCCTCGACGCCGGCCAGACACCAGGCGCCCAGCGCCAGGAAAAACAGCGCGGGAGTCTGCTGCCACAGCAACTGACTGCTGACCGACCACGCGATGGTGCCAAGGCCGAAGGTCAGCGCGCCCACAGCCGCCGGCACGGCCGGGATGGCGAAGCGGCGCATGGTCAGAAAAATCAACACCACCGCGCCGGCGACCAACATGGAGGAGACCGCTTTGGTGCCGTAATACCAGGCTGAGCGGTTGGCCGCGAGGTCGGTAAACAGATTCATCACGGCATATGCCGGCAGCACGGTGAGCACGGCGCCGAGGCCGAAGGTGTTGATATACCGCCCCGGATGCACGCTCGGCACCATATAATAACCCTCTCGAGCGCTTAATTGGCCGTCGCGGTAAAGCGCGTCCAACTGGCTGTTCCACTGCCCGACCTTAATCCTTTTCTCCGTCCCGTCCGGTTGAGTCAACCTCCAGATAAAATCGGCCGGCGCCTGCCACGGCTCAATCGACAAGGAGTGATTTTTCAACGCATTGAGGCTGAACAACATGCTGCCTTTGGCGTCATTAGCCAGCGGAAACACGCCGCCGTTCAGGATGTAGGCGCCGAAACTGGCCAGAAACAGCCAAACCGGCAAACTGCGGTTAACCCGCCCCGGACGGGCGGCCGGGGCCCGGGCCGTGAACCCCCCGGCACGGCGTGACTTGGATTTTTGGGGCTTCGGTCTCGGTTTTCGGGACATCAACTTTTTCCTTCCGGCGCCGGACGATGTTGGCCCATGATCCTCGACACCCGGCGCCGCGATATGGCGGGCGGCCCGTCTTGAGGCGGCTGCATCATAACATCAGCCGGGTTGATGCGATAATATGGAAATGCGGCCGCCGGCGCACAGCGGGCCAGGGTCAGCAGGTCAATCGGTGAACTCTCGCGCTTCCCGGCCAACATGAACAGGGGGGCCGGGACGATGAAATAGCGTGTCTCGATGAATCTGGACGGCAGCAGGAATGCGATTGCGACCGGACAAAGCCAATACAAAGAGCGGCGCTGCAAGGGCTCACGCACACGCTGCAGAGCGCCCGCAGCATCGGGATGAAGGCGGCCACTCGCACACAACACCGCCTTTTATCGAATGCAAAAACCGGTTGCGCCCATACCGCCGGTATTCATTGTAGTGGAGGTCCGCCCGGAAAGCCCGCAGATGGAAAGCCAGCGACAGGGCGCCGATTAGAGCCCAACGCAAGGGGCGGCGGCCGATCATCGCGATGCGCGGCAAGGTTGCGAATGTGGAGCGGCAGCGACAAAAAGAGCACCGTAAACAGCGGAAAGCGGGTTTGCGTCAATACCGGCCGGTTTATGTCTCTTCTTCGGTTTCCGCTTCCTCTTGGTCGTCGTCCTCTTCCTCAGCGCTAATCTCGCGGTCCACCAGTTGCACATAGGCCATCGGCGCGCGGTCGCCGGCGCGGTAACCGCATTTCAGGATTCTAAGATAGCCGCCGGGGCGTTCGGCGAAGTGGGGGCCGAGATCCTCGAACAGTTTGGTGACGATTTCCCGCTCGCGCAGGCGCGCGAAGGCCGCGCGACGGTTGGCCACGCTGGCGGTCTTGGCTAACGTGATCAGCGGCTCGGCCACGCGGCGCAGTTCCCTGGCTTTGGGCAGCGTGGTCTTGATCTGCTCATGGCGAAACAGGGCCGCCGCCATGTTGGCGAACATCGCCTTTCGGTGGGCGGGGGTGCGGTTCAAGCGGCGTCCGGCTTTTCGGTGGCGCATGGCTATATGCCTATTCCCAAACCGCCGCCGGCCTCATCGCCGGCCAGCGAGCGCGGCGGCCAGTTTTCCAGTTTCACCCCCAGGGTCAGGTTGCGCTGGGCCAGCACATCCTTAATTTCCGTCAGCGACTTCTTGCCCAGGTTGGGGGTTTTCAACAACTCGGTCTCGGTGTGCTGCACCAGATCGCCGATGTAGTAGATGCTCTCCGCCTTGAGGCAGTTGGCCGAGCGCACGGTGAGTTCCAGTTCATCCACCGGCTTGAGCAGCACCGGGTCGATCTCCGGCTCTTCGGCGGCCTGGCTCTGCAGCACCGATTCCTCCAGATTGACGAACACTGAGATTTGGTCGTGCAGAATGGTCGCGGCGCGCCGCACCGAGGTTTCCGGGTCGATGGAGCCGTTGGATTCGATCTCCATCACCAGGCGGTCGAGGTCGGTGCGCTGCCCGACGCGGGCGTCCTCCACCGCATAGGAAATGCGGTTGATGGGGCTGAAAGACGCATCCAAGTGAATGACCCCGACGCGGGTGTCGTCGCTGTCGCGCAGCCGGCTTTCAGCGGTCTTGTAGCCGCGGTCGCGGCGCACGGTGAACTCCATTTCCAGTTCGGCGCTCCGGGACAGGGTGGCAATGTGATGGCCGGGGTCCACCACTTCGATGTCGTCGGTCAACTCAATGTCGGCGGCGGTAACCCGGCCCGGGCCTTTCTTTTTCAGGCGCAGCACCGCTTCGTTGCGGGTGTGCATCTTGAGCGCCAGGCTTTTCAGGTTCATCAGGATGTCGGTCACATCCTCCTGCACGCCCTCCAGGGTGGAATATTCGTGCAGGACGCCTTCGATGCGGACATCGGTAACCGCGCATCCGGGCATCGACGACAGCAGGATGCGGCGCAGCGCATTGCCTAAAGTGTATCCAAAGCCGCGCTCGAGCGGCTCGACGGTAATCCGCGAGCGCCTGTCGTCAATGCTCTTGGCTTCCACCAGGCGCGGCCTGAGAAATTCGGTGGTCGGATCCTGCATCTATACCCTCCTGAATTCGAATGGGTGCGAATGAGTTAAAAAATACCGGCCGGCGGGCGCTACTTGGAATACAGCGCGACCACCAGGGCTTCGTTGATATCCGGCGGCAGATCGGCGCGCTCGGGCAGCGACCTGAAGCGGCCTTTGACGGCCTTGATATCCACATCAACCCAGGGGACAAACCCGATCTGCTCGCTGATTTCCAGCGCCGACTTGATGCGCAACTGCCCCTTGCTTTTGTCGACGATTTCGACTTCGTCGCCCGGCTCAACCCGGTAGGAGGCCACATTGACCTTGCGCCCGTTGACCATCACCGATTTATGGCTGACCAGTTGGCGAGATTCAGCGCGCGTGATTCCGAAACCCATGCGATAGACGACGTTGTCGAGCCGGGCCTCGAGCAATTGCAGCAAATTGAGGCCGGTGGAACCGGGAATGCGGGCCGCTTCCTTGTAATAGTTGCGAAACTGCTTTTCCAGCACGCCGTACATGCGGCGCAGTTTCTGCTTTTCGCGCAACTGGGTGCCGTATACCGTGATGCGCGGCCGGCGCGCGCTCGGCCTCACCCCCGGGATGCGGTCGAACTTGCACTTGGTGTCGATGTTGCGCGCCGGGCTTTTGAGGAACAGGTTGGTGCCCTCGCGGCGCGCCAGTTTGCAGGTGGGGCCGGTGTATCTTGCCATTGATAGGTTACCTTGTCAACTAATCGGGCGCCCCGGCTACACGCGGCGGCGCTTGGGCGGGCGGCATCCGTTATGCGGGATCGGGGTGATGTCCGAGATGGAGTGGATTTCAAACCCCAGCGCGTCGAGCGAGCGCACCGCCGATTCGCGCCCCGGACCGGGGCCCTTGATTTTCACATCCAGTTGTTTGACGCCGATTTCCTGGGCCCGTTTGCCGCAACTCTCGGCCGCCATCTGCGCCGCAAACGGCGTGCTCTTGCGCGAGCCTTTGAATCCGGAATTGCCGGCCGAGGCCCAGCACAAGGTGTTGCCGTGGCGGTCGGAGATGGTGATGATGGTGTTGTTGAAGGTCGCGTGGATGTGGGCCACGCCTTCGGTCACCATTTTCCTGATTCTGGACTTGGCCTTGGATTTGCCGGTAGGGCTCTTTGCCATGATGATGGATGCCGTTTTGCGATTTGCGGTTGCCGGTTACTTCTTAACCGGGCGGCGCGGCCCCTTGCGGGTGCGCGCATTGGTTTTGGTGCGCTGCCCGTTGACCGGCAATCCGCGGCGGTGGCGCAGCCCGCGGTAGGCGCCGAGGTCCATCAGGCGTTTGATGTTCATCGACACATCCCGGCGCAGGTCGCCCTCGACTTCGTATTTGGCGATCTGCGCGCGCAGTTTCTCGGCCTGGGCATCGTCGATGTCCCGCACCTTGGTGGCGCCATCGACCCCGGCGGCCTCGCAAATCTTGCGCGCGGCCGGGCGGCCGATGCCGTAGATCGTGGTCAGGCCGATCACGATGTGCTTGTGGTTGGGCAGGTTAATTCCGGCGATTCGCGTCATGTTGGACCTTGTTCGGTGGGCCGGCCGGGCCGGTTCTCAAAGCGCGCCATTTTAGCACAGTGCGGCGCCGCGTTCAATTCCCGCATGATTATCCCTGGCGCTGCTTGTGGCGCGGGTCGGAGCAAATCACGCGCACCACCCGGTTGCGGCGGATGATCTTGCAGTTTCTGCACATTTTCTTGACCGATGCTCGTACTTTCATGTCACTGCCCCTTTTCAGAAATTAGCGAATCCCCTGCGGCCGGGTCAGCGCGGATTTTTTAAGGATGCTCTGATATTGCCGCGACATCAGGTGGGATTGAACCTGGGAAATCAAATCCATGGTCACCACCACGATGATTAGAAGCGAAGTGCCGCCGAAGTAAAACGGCACGCTCCACTTGACGATCAAAAACTCGGGGATCAAACAGACAAAGGTGATGTAGATGGCGCCGACCAGGGTCAGTTTGGACACCACGCCGTCGATATACCTGGCGCTTTGCGCGCCCGGGCGGATGCCGGGGATGAAGGCCCCGGAGCGCTTCAGGTTGTCGGCGATGTCGGTCGGGCTGAACACCATGGCGGTGTAGAAAAAACAGAAAAAGACGATCATGCCGCCATACAACAGCGTATACACCGGCTCCCCCGGCTGCAGCGTGGTGGCGATGTCGCGCAACCAGTTCATGCCTTCGGCCTGCCCGAACCAACTGCCGAGGCTGGCCGGAAACAGGATTAAACTGGAGGCGAAAATCGGCGGGATGACGCCGGCCATGTTGAGTTTAAGCGGCAGGTGGCTGCTTTGGCCGGCCAACATTTTTCTGCCCTGCTGGCGTTTGGCGTAGTTCACCGCAATGCGGCGCTGGCCGCGCTCCACGAACACCACGAAGTAGGTGACCACCAGCGCGCCGACGAACAGGGCCAGCACGCCGAGGGGGGTGAAGGCGCCGGTGCGCGCCAGTTCCAGGGTGCCGGCCACCGCCGACGGCAGGCCGGCCACAATCGAGCCGAAAATGATCAGTGAAATGCCGTTGCCGATGCCGCGCTCCGAAATCTGCTCGCCTAACCACACTAAAAACATGGTGCCGGCCACCAGCGACGCGGCGGCGATGATTTTGAATCCCAGCCCCGGAATCAGGATGATGGGGCTGCCGGCGACCTGCTGGCTCTCGATGGCGACCGCGATGCCGAGCCCCTGAAACAACGCCAGCACCACGGTGAAATACCGCGTGTATTGGGTGATTTTGCGCCGCCCCGACTCGCCTTCCTTTTTCAGTTGCTCCAGTTTGGGGACCACCGCGGTCATCATTTGCATGATGATCGACGCCGAAATATACGGCATGACGCCGAGCGCCAGGATCGACAGGCGGCTGAGCGCGCCGCCGGAAAACATGTTGAACACCTGGACGATGGAGCCCCGGGTCTGCTCGAACAAGGCCGCGATGGCGGTCGGGTCCACTCCCGGCACCGGCACATGGGTGCCGAGGCGAAACACCACCATCGCGCCCAACACGAACAGGATGCGCTGCTTCAATTCGGAAAGGTTTCCGAACATTCCCTGCGTTGCCAGGCCGGTGCGCGCCATCAGTCTTGCGGCGCCTCAGGCGAAGCCGACTCGGCCGGCGCTTGGTGTGCGGGGTCCCGGTTTTTCGCGGACTCAACGGATTTCGCGGATTCCGCGGATTCCGCCGCCCGCGCTTCCAGCGTGCCGCCCGCCGCTTCGATGGCCCGGCGCGCGCCGGCGGTGGCCGGGATGCCGCGCACGGTGACCGCGCGCGTGATCTCACCGGACAAAATGGCCTTGGCGCGGGTGATGTGCCGCCCGATCACGCCGGCTTTTTGCAGCGATTCCAGATCGACCACATCGCCATCCACCTTGCCCAGTTCGTGGAGTGTGAGTTCGGCGCTGTGGCGGCCCGCCGTGGAGCGAAAGCCGCGTTTCGGCAGGCGACGCTGCAGTGGCATCTGGCCGCCCTCAAAGCCGACCTTGTGGTAGCCGCCGGAGCGCGACTTCTGGCCTTTGGTGCCGCGGCCGGCGGTGCCGCCCCGGCCGGAACCGCGCCCGCGGGCGACGCGCTTGCGGGCCGATTTGGCGCCGGGTGCCGGCTTGATGGTGTTGAGTCGCATGCTCATGATGGTCATGTTGTCAGTTCGGTTCGCATTTCAGCATGTAGGCAATTTTGCGGATCATGCCGCGGCTTTCAGGCGTGTCCGCCACCTCGACGGTCTGGTGCATGCGGCGAAGCCCCAGACCGCGCGCGCACGCCTGGTGCTTCTTCAGCCGCCCGTGCAGGCTGCGCACCAGGGTGACCCGCAGGGTTTTTTGTGCTGCCATCGGATTGCCGGCTCCGCCCTAACCAGTGCCTTTGATGTCTTCGACCGTCTTGCCGCGCTTGTTGGCCACATAGCGGGGGCCGCGCATGCCGCGCAGCGCCTGGATGGTGGCCCGGGTGACATTGACCGGGTTGGTGGTGCCGATCACCTTGGCCAGCACGTTTTCCACCCCCAACACATCAAACACCGCGCGCATGGTGCCGCCGGCGATGATCCCGGTGCCCTCGGAGGCGGGGCGCAGCATAACCCGCGCGGCGCCGTGGCGGCCGATCATCGGATACTGCAAGGTGGCGCGCCTGACCTGCACCTTGAACATGTTGCGCCGGGCGTCTTCCATGGCTTTTTGCACCGCCACCGGCACTTCGCGCGCCTTGCCGCGGCCCATGCCGACCCGGCCCTGGCCGTCACCGACCACGGTGAGGGCTGAAAACCCGAAGATGCGCCCGCCCTTGACCACTTTGGACACCCTTCTTACGTTGATCAGTTGCTCGCGCAAATTGTCCTTGCGGGCGCTGTCGCGTTCTCTTGGTTTCATGGTTGAACCTTCGGTCAGAATTTCAGCCCGCCGGCCCGGGCCGCGTCGGCGAAAGCCTTGACCCGCCCGTGATAGCGGAACCCGGAACGGTCAAACGCGACCCGCTCGATGCCGGCCGCTTTGGCCTTTTCCGCGACCAGCGCGCCTAACGCGCCGGCCGCATCCACATTGCCGCCGTACTTCAGTTGTTTGCGCATCCGCGGGTCGAGGGTGGAGGCCGCCACCAGCACCCGGCGGCCGGCGATGTCGAACAACTGGGCGTAGAAATGACGCGGGGTGCGGTGCACCGACAGGCGCATCGCGCCCAGCCGGGCGATGCGGGCGCGCACCTTGCGGGCCCGTCGAAGTCGCGCGTTTTTCTTGTCGCTCATGGATTGCGCCGCTCAACGATACGATAATGTGACCATACGGTAACGGTTATTTCTTCTTCGCCTGCTTGCGCCGCACATGCTCGTTTGCATAGCGAATGCCCTTGCCTTTATACGGCTCGGGCGGGCGAAAACCGCGAATCTCGGCGGCCACCTGGCCGACCTGCTGTTTGCTGGCGCCGCGCACCACGATCTCGGTCTGGCTCGGGGTTTCCACGCTCACCCCCTGCGGCAACTGATAGACCACCGGATGCGAAAAGCCCAGGCTGAGATTGAGTGTTGCGCCCTGCGCCTGGGCGCGGTAACCGACCCCGGAGATGCTCAATTTCTTCTCGAAGCCCCGGCTGACGCCGTGAATCAAATTGTATACCAGGGCGCGCGTGGTGCCCGACATCGCCAGTGCCCGCTTGCCGGGGTTTTTGGCGGGGCCGGTGATGCTGACCATCAGCACATCGTCCTCGCGCACCAGGCCGATGCCCGGCAGCAGGTCGAGGCTCAGTTCGCCTTTCGGGCCTTTGGCGGTCACCGAGCGCGCGGCGATTTTCACCTCGACGCCGCTTGGCACGCTGATGGGGGTTTTTGCGATGCGCGACATGTTGATGTTCGTTGAGTCTCGTTGAATCCCGTTGAGCGCCTAAAACACCGTGCACAGCACTTCGCCGCCGACCCTTTCGCGGCGCGCCGATTGGTCGGTCATCACCCCTTTGGAGGTCGATATCAGGGCCACGCCGAGGCCGCCGCGCACCGAAGGCAAATCGTCGCTGCGCGCATAGATGCGGCAGCCCGGAGTGCTGACCCGCGTGATTTCCTCGATCACCGGGCTGCCCTTGAAATACTTCAGGCGCATTTCCAGGCGGCTGCCGGCGCCGCTGCCGACGGTTTCAAAGTCATCGATGTAGCCTTCCTGTTTCAATACGGCGGCGATGGCGGCCTTGATTCGGGAGGCCGGCACCGACACATGAGTCTTGCTGACCATGGATGCGTTGCGGATGCGGGTCAGCATATCGGCGATGGGGTCGGACATACTCATGGCATTGCTCCCGTTACCAACTGGACTTGACCACGCCGGGGGCCTCGCCGCGCATCGCCACTTCGCGCAGTTTGTTGCGGCACAGGCCGAATTTCCGGTAGTAGCCGTGCGCGCGGCCGGTCAACACGCAGCGGTTGCGGCGCCGCGACGGACTGGAATCGCGCGGCAGTTTCTGCAGGGCCATCATCGCCGCCCACTGCTCCTCGGCGCCGGTGTCGGCGGCGGCGATGATGCGGGCCAGCCGCCGGCGCTTGTCGGCATGCCGGGCGACCAGGCGGCGGCGCTTGTTCTCGCGCGCGATGATGGATTTTTTGGCCATGTCAGTTTTTCACCGGGAAGTTGAAGGCTTTGAGGAGCGCCAGCGCCTGATGATCGTCGGCGGCGGTGGTGGTGATGCAGATGTCCATGCCGCGCACCGCGTCCACGTTGTCGTAATCGATTTCGGGGAACACGATTTGCTCGCGAATGCCGAACGAGTAATTGCCGCGCCCGTCGAACGACTTGCCGGGCAGCCCGCGAAAATCGCGGATGCGCGGGATGGCCACATTGATCAGGCGGTCGAGAAATTCATACATGCGGTCGCGCCGCAAAGTCACCTTGGCCCCGACCGGCCAGCCCTTGCGAATCTTGAACGCCGCCTCGGAGCGAAGCGCCTTGGTGATGACCGCCTTCTGGCCGCTGATGCGCCGCAAATCCTCGGCCGCGGTTTGCAGCACATTCTTGTTGGCCACCGCCTCGCCGAGCCCCATGTTCACGGTGATTTTGCGGATGCGGGGCGTCTGCATGCAACTGGTCAAGCCGAATTGCTTGCGCAGCGCCGGCTCGATTTCGTCGTGGAATTGCTGCTTCAGTCGCGCCATGATTGTGTTTGGATTGCGTTGTTCAAGTTAACCGCTTCAGGCCAAATCGACGACTTCGCCGTTGGAGCGGAAATACCGCACCTTGCGCCCGTCTTCCAGGGTTTTGAAGCCGACCCGCTCGCCCTTGCCGCTGGCCGGGTTGTACAGCGCCAGGTTGGACAGGTCGATGGGCGCTTCCCTGGTGATGATGCCGCCGCTTTCCCCGGACTGGGGCTTGCCTTTGGTGTGGCGCTTGACCAGGTTGACATTGTCCACCAGCGCGCGGTCGGCGCCGTGGCGGCGGTGGACGATGCGCAGCACATTGCCGCGCTTGCCCTTGTCGCGCCCGGCGATGACGATGACATCATCGCCTTTTTTGATTCGTTGCATCTCCGCGTCCCGTTATGGGTTTCGGTTTGGGTTTCGGCGCCTCACAGCACTTCCGGGGCCAGTGAAATGATGCGCATGAATTTTTCCGAGCGCAATTCGCGCGTGACCGGCCCGAAAATGCGCGTTCCAACCGGCTGGTGGCTGGCGTTCAACAACACCGCCGAGTTGCGGTCGAAGCGAATCAGCGAGCCGTCCGGGCGGCGAACCCCGCTGCGCGTGCGCACGATCACGGCGTCGTAGATGTCGCCTTTCTTGACCCGGCTGTTGGGCAGCGCCTCCTTGATGGTGATCTTGATGATGTCGCCGATGCCGGCGGTGCGGCGCTTGGAGCCGCCCAGCACCTTGATGCACATCACCCGCCTGGCGCCGCTGTTGTCGGCCACCGAAAGCATCGTCTGCATTTGAATCATGACTGCATCTCCGGGGGTAATCCAGTGATCAGGCCGCTTTGCCGACCACTTCGACCAGCCGCCAGCATTTCAGTTTCGACAGCGGGCGGCACGCTTGCACGATCACCGTATCGCCCGGCTGACACCGGTTGTCTTCATCGTGGGCATGCACCTTGGTTGAGCGGCGCACATATTTTTTATACAGCGGATGTTTGATTTTCCGCTCAATCAGCACGGTGATGGTCTTGTCGCCGCTGAGTCGCACCACCCTGCCCTGCAATGAACGCGGCGCGCGCGCCGGCGCCGCTCCGGTTTCCGGCCGGCCAGGGGCATCCTGCGCGTTGCGCACGTCCCGTTCCTTGTCTTCGGTGTCTTCGGGCATTGCGGCCTCGGCGGCATTAGCGGCCGCGGCGGCCTCGGTGGTGGTCTTGGTCTCGGCGCTCATCATGTCGTTCCGGCCTTCTCGGTCAGGATGGTTTTAATCCGGGCGATATCCTTGCGCACCGCGGCAAAGCGCATCGGGTTGGCCAATTGCCCGGCGCCGCGCTGCATGCGCAGATTGAACTGCTCGCGACGCAACTCGATCAAGTCCTTGTTAAGGTCCTCGACGCTTTTCGCTCTCAACTCGGCCGCTTTCATGGCCCTAACCCACCTGGCGGCGCGCAAAGGCGGTGCGCAACGGCAACTTGGCGCCGGCCAGCCGGAACGCCTCGCGCGCCAGCCCCTCGGGAATGCCCTCGATTTCATACAGCATGGTGCCGGGGCGCACCAGCGCCACCCAGTATTCCGGGTTGCCCTTGCCCTTGCCCATGCGCACTTCAAGCGGTTTTTTCGACACCGGCTTGTCCGGGAAAACGCGAATCCAGATGCGCCCGCCGCGCTTGACATGGCGCGTGATGGCGCGCCGCGCGGCCTCGATCTGGCGCGCCGTAACCCGCCCGCGGCCGGCCGACTGCAGGCCGAACTCGCCGAAACTCACGCGGTTGCCGCGGCTCGCCAGGCCGCGGTTGCGCCCTTTCTGCCGCTTGCGGAATCGGGTTCGTTTGGGTTGAAGCATGTCGGTGACTCCGGCGATTACGAGGTCTGGACGGCCGGGGCGGGCGCGGCGGCCGGGGCCGGGCCGGCCTCTTCGGGCGCGGCGGTGGCATCGGCTTGAGGCGCGCTTTTCGGCACATAGATCTCGCCCTTGAAAATCCACACCTTGACGCCGACCACGCCGTAGGTGGTGTGCGCTTCGTGCATGCCGTAGTCGATGTCGGCGCGCAGCG
>JAPPQJ010000015.1:0-5131 GCA_028817015.1 Gammaproteobacteria bacterium | reverse complement strand
GCCTTCCGCGCCGAGGCGCATGGAATTCTGCACCGCGCGCTTCATCGCGCGGCGAAACATGATGCGTTTTTCCAGTTGCTGGCAGATGTTCTCCGCCACCAACTTGGCGTCCAGTTCGGGCTTGCGAATTTCCTCCACCGCCAACTGCACCCCGACCCCGCTCAGCCTGGCCAGTTCCAGGCGCAGGCGTTCGATGTCTTCGCCCTTCTTGCCGATGACGATGCCGGGGCGCGCGGTATACAGGGTGATGTTGAGGTTCTGCGACGGACGGTCGATGACGATGCGGCTGAGTGCGGCATTGGCCAGCCGCCGGGTGATGAATGCGCGGATTTTCAGGTCGGCGGCGAGGGTGGCCGCGTAGCCGTTTTTGTCGGGATACCACTTGGCGTTCCAGTCGTTGATGACGCCGAGGCGGATGCCGTTCGGATGCACTTTCTGGCCCATTATTCGGACTCCTGCTGTCGGTTGGCCCGTTGGCGGCCGGCGCCCGGGGGCGGCTCGTCGCTGACGCTCACGGTAATGTGGCAGCCGCGCTTGAGGATGCGCGCGCCGCGCCCCTTGGCGCGCGGGCGAAAGCGTTTCAGTACCGGCGCCTGATCCACCATGATGCGGTCAATCCACAGTTCGTCGATGTCCGCGCCCTCGTTGTGTTCGGCGTTGGCGATGGCCGAATCAAGCGTTTTCCTGACCAGCGCCGCCGCTTTCTTGCCGCTGAAATGAAGAATGTCCAACGCCTGCTCCACCGGCTTGGCGCGAATCTGGTCCGCCACCAGCCGGCATTTCTGCGGCGACAGGCGCACATATTTGGCAACCGACCGGGCGCGCATGGTCACTTAACCTTCTTGCCCGCGGTGTGGCCGCGGTAGGTCCGGGTCGGCGCAAACTCGCCCAGTTTGTGGCCGACCATGTTCTCGGAGATCAGCACCGGCATATGCCGGCGGCCGTTGTGAACGGCGATGGTGAGGCCGACGAATTCCGGCATGATCATCGACCGGCGCGACCAGGTCTTGATCGGCCGGCGCGAGTTTTCCTGGCGAGCCTTCTCGACCTTCGCCCACAGGTGGTGGTCGACAAACGGGCCTTTTTTAACCGAGCGCGGCATGATTATTTCCTGCGTCTGCGGATGATCATGGATGCAGTGCGCTTGTTGGCGCGGGTGCGGTAGCCTTTGGCCGGAACGCCCCACGGCGAAACCGGGTGGCGGCCGCCGGAAGTGCGGCCCTCGCCGCCGCCGTGCGGGTGGTCGACCGGGTTCATCGCCACACCGCGCACGGTCGGGCGAATGCCGCGCCAGCGTTTGGCTCCGGCTTTGCCGAGTTTGCCCAGGCCGTGTTCCAAATTGCCGACCTGGCCGATGGTGGCGCGGCAGTCCAGATGCGCTTTGCGCATTTCGCCGGAGCGCAGCCGCAACTGGGCGTAGGCGCCTTCCTTGCCGATATACTGAACCGCCGCGCCCGCCGAGCGCGCCAGTTGCGCGCCCTTGCCGGGCTTGAGTTCGATGCAGTGCACCATCGCCCCCACCGGGATGCTGCGAAGCGGCATGGCATTGCCGGGGTTGAACGCCGCGCCGACCCCGGACATCACCGCATCGCCCACGGCTAATCCGCGCGGTGCGATGATGTAGCGGTATTCGCCGTCCCGGTAGGCCAAAAGCGCGATGTGCGCGCTGCGGTTGGGGTCGTATTCGATGCGCTTGACGGTCGCGGGGATGCCGTCTTTGGCGCGCCTGAAATCAATGATGCGGTATCTGCGCTTGTGCCCGCCGCCGCGATGGCGCACGGTGATGCGGCCCTTGTTGTTGCGGCCGTCGATGGCGGTTTTGGCGGACAGCAGGGGAGCGTGGGGCTTGCCCTTGTGCAGCCCTTTGGTGACCACCTTGACCATGCCCCGGCGCCCCGGGGTGGTCGGTTTTTGCTTGGCTAATGGCATGGAACGATCGCGTTATGCGTTGTTTGCAGTCATCTTAGGTCAGGCGCTGGCCATGCCGAGAAAGTCGATGTCGTGCCCTTCCTGCAACCGCACATAGGCCTTCTTCCAGTTGCTGCGCTTGCCCGGGGTGCGCCCGAAGCGCTTGATCTTGCCGCGCATATTAGCCACCTGAACCTTCTCCACCTTGACCTCGAAAAGTTGCTCCACCGCCTGCTTGATTTCCGCCTTGCTGGCGTCGGGCGCGACCTGGAAGGTGATTTGCCGGTGCTTGTCCGCGGCCACGGTGGTCTTTTCCGAAACAATCGGCTTGAGGATGATCTGGTAGGGGCGTTCCCGGTTCATTGCAATGCCTCGTCGATTCGCCGGGCGGCATCGGCGGTCACCACCACCTTGTCGTAACTGATGAGCGACACCGGGTCGATTTGCCCGCTGGCGCACACCGCGACCGACGCCAGGTTGCGCGCCGACAACTCCACATTGCGGTCGCCGGCCGCCAACACCACCAACGCCCGGCCCGCGTCCAATGATTCCAGGGTGGCGGCCAACTGCCTGGTGCTGGGCTGCTCCATGGCCAGTTGATCGACCACGACCAGGCGCTCCTGGCGGTGCAGTTCAGACAGAATGGACCGCATCGCCGCGCGGTACATCTTGCGGTTGACCTTGTGCGAGAAATCCTTGTTGGCGGCCGGGAAGGCCAGGCCGCCGCCGCGGAATATCGGGCTGCGAATGGTGCCGGCGCGGGACCGCCCGGAGCCCTTTTGACGCCACGGCTTGGCCCCGCCGCCGCGCGCCGCCGCGCGGTTTTTCTGCGCGCGCGTGCCGGCGCGCCGCCCGGCCTGATAGGCGACCACCACCTGGTGCACCAGCGGCTCGTTGTATTCCCGGCCGAAAGCGGCGTCGGACAAATCTATATTGCCGCCGGCGCCGCCGTCGGTGGCGTTGATTTTCAGTTGAACCGTCATTGGCCGTGGTGGGTGTCTTTCGCTTTTTTAGCCTTCACCGAAGGCCGGATGATGACATCGGCGCCCCTGGCGCCGGGCACCGAGCCGCTGATCAACAGCAGGTTGCGTTCGGCGTCCACGCGAACCACTTCCAGCCCCTGCTGAACGCGCCGCACGCCGCCCATCCGCCCGGCCATTTTCTTGCCCTTGAAGATGCGCCCCGGGTCCTGGGCGTTGCCGGTCGCCCCGGACAGGCGGTGCGCCTTGGAGTTGCCGTGCGTGGCCCGCCCGCCGCGGAAGCCGTGCCGCTTCATGACTCCGGCGAAGCCCTTGCCGATGGTGCGTCCGGTTACATCCACTTTCTGGCCCTGGCTGAACATCTCCACGGTCAAGTCGGAGCCGGGGGCCGCGTCCGACGGGTCCGCCGCCTGCTCGAGGCGGAACTCCCGAACCTTGCGGCCCGGCTCCACTCCGGCTTTGGCGAAATGCCCCTGCATGGCTTTGCTGACGCGGCTCGCGCGGCGCTCGCCCACGGTGACCTGGAGCGCGTGGTAGCCGTCGGTGTGCGCGGTTTTCACCTGGGTGACGCGGTTGGGGCCGGCTTCGACCACGGTCACCGCGCGCGACTCCCCCTGGTCGGTGAAGACCCGCGTCATGCCGATTTTTCTGCCGATTAATCCAAGTGCCATGTTCGTGGTCAGTTAAGTTTAATTTCGACATTGACCCCGGACGCCAGGTCCAGTTTCATCAGCGCGTCCACGGTCTTGTCGGTCGGTTCAACGATGTCGAGGATGCGTTTGTGGGTCCTGATTTCAAACTGGTCGCGGGCCGTTTTGTTGGCGTGAGGCGAGCGCAGCAGCGCGTATTTCTCGATGCGCGTGGGCAGCGGAATCGGGCCCAACACCAGCGCGCCGGTGCGCCGCGCGGTGTCAACGATCTCCTGGGCCGAACGGTCGATCATCTTGTGATCATAGGCCTTGAGACTGATGCGGATTTTCTGGCTGGGCACCTTCACCGGTCGATCCTCACTTTGTTGCCGCCTGCCGTCTGTTAACCATTGACCCGGCCGCTTAAGCGATCACTTTGGAGACCACGCCGGCGCCCACCGTGCGCCCGCCTTCGCGAATCGCAAATCGCAACCCCTCCTCCATCGCTATCGGCGCTATCAACTCCGCCGTCAAACTTACATTGTCCCCGGGCATCACCATCTCCACTCCCTCTCCCAACTCCACCGCCCCCGTCACATCCGTGGTGCGAAAGTAAAACTGCGGCCGATAACCCTTGAAAAACGGCGTGTGACGACCACCCTCCTCCTTGTTCAAAATATATACCTCCGACTCAAACTTGGTGTGCGGCGTGATCGAACCCGGCTTCGCCAGCACCTGCCCACGCTCCACCTGGTCCCGCTTCGTCCCCCTCAACAAAATCCCCACATTGTCACCCGCTCGACCCTCGTCCAGCAACTTGCGAAACATCTCCACCCCCGTGCATATCGTGTTCCCCGTCTCCCGTATCCCCACAATCGACAACTCCTCCCCCACCTTCACCACCCCTCGCTCCACTCGGCCCGTCACCACCGTCCCACGACCCGAAATCGAAAATACATCCTCCACCGGCATCAGAAAATCCCCGTCCACCGCACGCTCCGGCTCCGGCAGATAACTGTCCAACGCCTCCGCCAACCTCAAAACCGAACCCTCCCCCATCTCCGAAACATCCCCCTCCAGCGCCTTCAACGCACTCCCCGTCACTATCGGCGTCTCATCCCCCGGAAACTCATACTTGTCCAGCAACTCCCGAACCTCCATCTCCACCAACTCCAGCAACTCCTCATCATCCACCATGTCCGCCTTGTTCAAATACACCACCATATGCGGCACCCCCACCTGCCGCGCCAGCAATATGTGCTCCCGCGTCTGCGGCATCGGCCCGTCCGCCGCCGATACCACCAATATCGCTCCGTCCATCTGCGCCGCACCCGTGATCATGTTCTTGACATAGTCCGCGTGCCCCGGACAATCTACATGCGCATAATGACGACCACCCGTCTCATACTCCACATGCGCCGTGGCAATCGTGATCCCCCGCTCCCTCTCCTCCGGCGCGTTGTCGATCTCCTCAAACGCCTTGCTCTCACCCCCATACTTCGCCGACAACACCCGCGTCAACGCCGCCGTCAACGTCGTCTTGCCGTGATCCACATGGCCTATCGTTCCCACATTGACATGCGGCTTGGTTCGCTCAAATTTGGCTTTGGACAT
>JAPPQJ010000166.1 GCA_028817015.1 Gammaproteobacteria bacterium | reverse complement strand
GAAGCCCGCGGCCTCGGACACCCGCGCCATGCCCACCACGCCGCCGGCCGGCCCGGACAGAACCGCGTCTTTGCCCTGGAAGAAGCCGGCGTCGGTCAGCCCGCCGCTGGAGCGCATGAACATCAGCCGCCCGCCGCGCTTTTTCAAATCCGGCATGCGCGCGGTGACCTGCCCGACATACCTTCGCAGAATCGGCGACAGATACGCATCGACCACGGTGGTGTCGCCGCGCGACACCAGTTTCATCAGCGGGCTCACCACATGGCTGACCGACACTTGCGCGAAGCCGACCGCGCGCGCAAGGTCGGCGAGTTGCGCTTCGTGCGCGTGGTGGCGGTAGCCGTGCATCAGCACGATGGCGGCGGCGCGGCAGCCGCGTTGATGCGCGAGTTCCAGGCCGCGCCGCGCACCGTCCGCGTCCAACGGCTGCAGAACCTCGCCGGCGGCGTTGATTCGCTCGTCGACTTCCAGCACCTCTTCATACAGCATCCGCGGCAACCGAATGTTCAGCGCAAACAACGCCGGCCGCGCCTGGTGGCCGATGCGCAATGCGTCCGCAAAACCGCGCGTGATGACCAGCAGTGTGCGCTCGCCCTGGCGCTCCAGCAGCGCGTTGGTGGCCACCGTGGTGCCCATCTTCACGGCAGCGATGCGCGCGCCCGGCAGCGCCCGGCCGGCGCGCAGGTCGATGTCGAATCCGTGGCGGTTCAGGATGTCGGCGATGCCCTGAATCGCCGCATCCTCATACTGCCCCGGATTCTCCGACAGCAACTTGTGCGTAACCACCTCGCCGCCGGGCCGCCGGGCGACCACATCGGTGAAGGTGCCGCCGCGGTCAATCCAGAATTCCCATTTGCCGGTGTTTTGCCGCATCTCTTTCAGTCCGGTGATGTTTTGCCGCCTTCATCGCGGCGCCGGCCCCCGGAAGCCGTCACCCGGTCCCGATACGCCATGACTCTGTCTTTAAGGCCCGGACGGCCCGCGCTGCGAACGATGGCGGCGATGTCGTCGTTGCGGCTGTCCGGGGTGGTCAGTTCCAGCATGGTCTTAAGCGCCAGGGGCGACAGGGCGTCGGTGCGCCGCCGCAAATCGCGCACCAGCGCGGGCCACGCTTCCACTTCGGCCAGGTCGGTTGCCAGGCCGCAGGCCAGACTGCCCTCAGCCGACAGCACCCTGGTGTCGATGAGAAAATCGCGCGCGGCGTCTTCTCCGACCCGGTGAGTTAAGCGGCGCGTGCCGAGCGCCAACTCAAAATTCCATCCCGGCATTGTCAGTTTTGCGCCGGGGGCGGCCACCCGGCGCCAGCAGGCGGCGAACAAATCGGCGCCGGCGCCGACCGCCCGACCGTGAGCCAATGCAACCACCGCAAACGGCGCGTGATGGAGCGTTTGCAGCAGCGTTTCAATGCGCAAGAACCGCCACAGCAAATCGCCGTCGCTTAACGCATCCAGTTCGGAAAGGTCAAACCCCGCGCAAAAATGACGGCCGGCGCCGCGAATCACGCACAGCCGAATGTCCCGCGCCTGCGCAAGCGCCTGAATCACCGCTTCGGTTAACTCGGGGCTCAGCGCGTTGGCGCTGCCGGGCCGGTTCAGCGTAAGGGCAAGCATGGCATGGTCCCGTTCGACCTTGAGAACCCCGCCCGCGGTTTCGGTCATCGGGATTCTTGCTTGGCCATGACTCCGGGCCGGAAATTTTCGATGACGATGTCGCTGTCCATAATGACGGCTGTGGCGGCATTAAGACCCGCCCGGGTTTTCAGGTCGAGCGCCACCGACTTTTTGTTGCGGTTTACCGAGGCGAAATTCTCACTGTAGCCGCCGCTAAGCGGCGGCCAGGTTCGCATGGCGTCACCGCCCGGCCGCTCGGTCTTGACCACTTCGGCCCCCATGTCGGCCAGCAGCATGGCGCAAAAAGGCCCGGCGGCGATTTCGCAAAATTCGGTGATCTTGATTCCTTGCAGCGGCGGCATCACTGAATTTTCCCGGCGCGAATGTGTCGGTCGCCGATTAAGTTAAAACCGTAAACGCCCGCATCCGCCGGCGCAACTATTCGCCGCCAAACCGCGCGTTGGCCTGTGCGAAAATTCGCCGCGTCTTGTCGATGTCATAGGCGCGCTCTTCCAGGGTTTCCGGGTCCCATTCGCTGCGCCCGGGGGCGAAGAAATCGCCGCCATAGACATGAATGGCCGAAGTCATTTTCTCGATGGGGTTGGTGACCGAATGCACGATGTCGCGGCCAAGCGCGGCGGCGTCGCCCGGCATCAGCGACTTGGCGCCCGCGGCTTCGACGGTGGCGCCGGTTTTGCGCCAGAAGATGTTGTCCTCGCGCCCGCTGTATATGCCGACCACCGCCCAGGCGTTGTGGTTGTGCGGCATCAGAGTCATCAGCGGCGCCCAGGTGAAGTTGAGGACGGTCAGGTCGTCGCTTCGATGCAGCGTCTGAAAGCCGGCCTCGACCGGCTCGCCGAGGGCTTTGATAACCGCCGGCCGATTCGACACCGCCTCGCGCACCACTTCGCGCACCGCTTTATGACTCGCATCCTCGGCTTTTGCCCGGATGCACGCTTCAACGAATTTGTTTAAGTCGAACATGATGTTCTCCGATGGCGGTGGTTGTAAAACTTAACCGACGGTTGCCGAATCAACGCCCGGCAACCGTGTTCTTGACCATTTGATTGGCGGTGAACGCGGCGTCATACAGGCGCGATTTGATGCGCGCGCCCGGCGCCGTTTTCAGCGCGGTGACCGGCAGCGGCAGTTGCGACTCGTCGCCGCCCGCCAGGAAGCCGGCCATGGCCATGCCGAACACCGTGCCCGGGCCGATGCCGCGGCCGTTGTAGCCAATCGGAGTATAAAGGTCTTCGGCCAGGCGATAAATCCGCGGCAGATGGTCGGGCGTCATGGCGATTTGTCCGTGCCATGCGGTTTCCAGTTCGACTTCGCCCAGGTCCGGGAACAGATGCCGCAGGTTGCGCTTGGCCCATTTAGCGCTGATGTCGCCGCTGCCGCCGCGCGCGCCGCCAATCACCCGGCCCATGGAGCCGATGATAATGCGCCCGAACCGGTCGCGGCGCAGCGACAACATAATCGCGCCGGTCGTCCACAGCCCGTGGCCGCCGGGCAGCACGCGCGCGGCGCGTTCGCCGAGCGGTTCGGTGGCGACCTGGAAGTAGTGAATCATCGTGAAACACCGCTTGAGTTCCGGCCAAAGGTCGCCGGTATAGGCGTTGGTGGCAAGCACCACCGAGTCGGCGGCAACGCTTCCGGACGCGGTTTCAAGATGCCACCTGCCCGCTTCGCGCCGGAGTTTCCCGGCCGCAATGCCGGTGTTCACGACCGCGCCGGCGGCCATCGCCGCCCGCCCCAAACCGCGCACATATCCCATCGGGTTGATGACTCCGGCGCGGTGGTCCAGCAGGCCGCCGTAAAAGGCGGAAGTGCCGGTTTTTTCCGCCGCCGCTTCCCGGTCGAGCAATTCCACCGGCGCGCCTAACCGATTCCATTGCTCAGCGCGGCGCTGCAACTCTTGATAACCTTTCGGCGAGTGGGCGGCGTGAATCGTGCCGCGGCGCATGGCTTCGCATTGAATCCGGTGTTTGTCAATCAGCGAAAATACATATTCCGGGGCCTCGGCCAGCCGCCGGGTCAACTCCGCGCCGCGGCTTTCGCCGAGTCGGGCGGTGATGTCCCGCGGCGGCAGCCACAGCCCGGCGTTCACCAGGCCCACGTTGCGGCCGGAGCCGCCATAGCCGATGGTTTGCGCTTCCAGCACATGCGCCCGGATTCCCTGTTGCGCAAGATGCAGCGCGGTGGAAAGACCGGTAAAACCGCCGCCGACAATCGCCACCTCGGTGTTTATGTCACCGGTCATGGGCGAGTGAATGGGTTGTTCCTCGGCGGATGCCTCCCATAACGAGACGGAATTTTTGTCTGGTGCGCTCATCAACATCGGTATTCTCAAGCGGCGGCCGGCGCTCCAGCCGCCGGCATGCTCTCACGGGAGACAGGATGCACGATTCTTCCCGCAATGTCAAAATACAAAACGCGAGTTTCATATATCGGCACAATCAGGCGAGGCCGGGAGCACGAAAATCCGCTTGACATTGCACCCAACAACGCATAATATCATTATTCGGCACAGTCGTGCCGATATATGAAACTAAACGCTACCCCGCGGAGGGCGAATGTCATGAGCAAGCGAAGCCAATCTCTGATGGTGTTTATGCTGCTGGCGTTATCTTCCCGTTCATTTTCTCGCTTGGGCAATACGGCGCTTATTTAGGGCGCAGGCAGCGCCCCGGCCGGCGCCGGATAACGGGTTTGTTCGCGATTTTTGGCATGCGCAATTCCAAACCGACATCGCATCACTGGGGCGCGGGGCGCGCCGTGGTCGAAGACGGCCGTCTCAAGGAGGTCGTCCCGCATCCGCAAGACCCGGACCCGTCCCGCATCAACGAGAACATCGTCGCCGGCGTATACGGCGGCGCCCGGGTTGTTCGGCCCGCCATTCGCAAGGGCTATCTGGAGCACGGGCCCGGCAAGTCCGGACATGCCCGGGGGGAAGATTCGTTCATTGAAGTGGATTACGACACCGCGCTGGGGCTGGTGGCGGACGAACTCAAGAGGGTGCGCGCCGAGTTTGGCAATGAATCCATTTTTGCCGGTTCATATGGCTGGGCAAGCGCCGGCCGGTTTCATCATGCGCAGAGTCAACTTAAGCGATTCTTGAACGCCGCGGGCGGATTCGTCCGCTCCGAAGGCAACTATAGTTACCAGGCGGCGCTGGTGTTGATGCCGCATATCGTCGGCAACTTTCGAGACCATGTGCGCCAGGCAACCCGCTGGAGCAGCGTGGCCCGGGAAGGAAACCTGGTCGTTATGTTCGGCGGCATGCCGATACGCAACGCGCAGGTTTCCGGCGGGGGCGTGGCGAAGCACCGGCTGCGCGATGACTTGATGCGGTGCGCGCAATCGGGCGTGCGCTTCGTCAATTTAAGCCCGCTTAAAACCGACGCGCTCGATGCGCTGAACGCGGAATGGCTGCCGCCGATTCCCGGCACCGACACCGCGGTCATGATGGGGCTGGCGCATAGTCTGCTGCAGGAAAACAAACATGACCGCGCCTTTCTCGACCGCTACACCGTGGGGTTTGAGCGGGTCTCCGCCTACTTGCGCGGCGAGGTGGACGGCGTGGTCAGGGATGTCAGGTGGGCTTCGGCGGTTTGCGGAATCGACGCCGGCAAACTGCACCGACTGGCGCAGCGGATGGCGTCCGGGCGAACCCTGGTCTGCACCGCGGCCGGTTTGCAGCGGGCGCGGCACGGCGAGCAGCCGCTGTGGATGACCGTCACTTTGGCCGCCATGTTGGGGCAAATCGGTTTGCCAGGCGGCGGTTACGGCATCGCTTACGCGGCCGATTCCGCCATCGGCACCGTCAACCGGCCGTTTAACTGGCCGTCGCTGCCTCAAGGCGACCCGCCGGTGGAAGAATACATCCCGGTCGCCTGCATTGCGGATATGCTGCTGAACCCCGGCGGCGCGTATCAATACAACGGGCTGAACCGCCGCTACCCGGACATTAAGTTGGTTTGGTGGGCCGGCGGCAACCCCTTTCACCATCATCAAGACCTCAACAAGCTGCGCCGGGCGTTCGCGCGCCCGGACACGATTATCGTCAACGAAATAAACTGGACCGCCACCGCCCGCCATGCGGATATCGTGCTGCCGGCCGCATCCAGCATGGAGCGAGACGACTTCGGCGCCGGCACCCAGGATAACGCCGTGACGCCGATGCCGCGAGTGATAGACCCGGTGGGCGAGGCGCGCGAGGAGTATCGGATTTATTGCGACCTGGAATCCCGACTCGGCCTTGAGCGCGCTTTCAGTCTGGGCAGGACGGCCGAACAATGGCTGCATCAACTATGGAGCGAAATGGTCGAGGCCGCGCGCCGGCACGGCCGCCGCTTGCCGGATTTCCGAACTTTCATGGCGGGCGACATCATTCATTTCGACGACCCCGACCCGCAGGCGGTGTTTCTCTCGCAGTTTCGGCGCGACCCGGAGAAACATCCGCTGCCGACGCCCAGCGGAAAAATCGAACTTTATTCCGAGGTCATCGATTCCTTCGGCTACCAAGACTGCCCCGGCCACCCGGTTTGGCCGCCGCCGGCGGAAACGGCCGCGAATGAGCGCGGCCGCCCTTTTCCGCTGCACCTGATTTCGGGGCAGCCCGGCACCCGCCTGCACAGCCAATACGATGCCGGCGCGTTCAGCCTCAGCAAAAAAATCAACGGGCGGGAACCGGTGTTGATGCATCCCGATGATGCGGCGCAACGCGGCATCGGCGACGGAGACATCGTGCGGTTGTATAACGACCGGGGCAGTTGCCTGGCCGGGGCGGTGATTACCGGCCGGATTCTCCGCGGCGTGGTTTTTCTGTGGACCGGCGCGTGGTATGACCCGGACTTCTCGACATCCGACCACCGCGACAATCACGGCAATCCCAATGTGTTGACTCACGATTGCCGCACCTCTCGCCTGTCCCAGGGGCCGGCCGTGCAGGCCATGATTCAGATGCGAAAGTTTGACGGCGAACCGCCGCCCGTGCGCGCGTTTAATCCGCCGGTCGCGACCGCATAGCGGCTACATTTGCGCCAGGGTTTTCGACACCGTTTTCGCGGCGTCGCTGACGGCAAGGCAAATTTTATGCTCGCGGTCGCCGCCGAGATTGACATCCGGCTCCGACACCCCCAAAGCCGCAATCGCCTCACCGCTGGGGAGGCGAATCGCGGCGCCGAAACTGTGGATTCGGTCGCGATACTCGCCCTGGTCCACCGCGTATCCGCGCTCCCGCGTGGCGGCCATGTCGGAATCCAGTTTTTCAATCGAGGTGATGGTTATCGGCGTATACCTGGTTAGATTCCCGCGCACCTGTTCGCGCAGCAACCCGTATTCTTCGGCCAGCAGCGCCTTGCCGGTTCCGACGCAGTGTATCGGCGCGTTGCCGCCTTTGGGCGTGAACGAGCGAATGGGCTTGGAGCTTTCAATTTTGTCGATGTAGATGACCGTCAAACCGTCCCTTACCGCCAGATAGACGGTCGCCTCGGTTTTTTGCGACAGTTCAAGCAATTGAGGGGCGGCGATTTTCGGCAGGTTCAAATGCTCGATAATCCGCTGCCCCAACTGCCACACTTTCATCGTCGCGCAATAATTCTTGTTCTCCATGGAGCGCACATAACCCAACACGGTCAAGGAGCGCAGCAGCCGGAATGCGTTCGACTTGCTGAGCCCCAGCGCCCGGGCGATTTCGGTAACGCCGCCGCCGTTCGGGGATTTCACCAGCACTTCGAGCACGCGCAACCCTTTGGAGAGGGTTGAATCGACTCTGGTCGCCGGCTTCGGCATCCCGGAATGATCGCTCAGTTGCGCGGGTCCGGATTCTCTCATGGGAATTGTGCGATAATATGAATCGGCGTGTTTCACATATTAGCATAAAACGGGCGGCCGGCATCTCGCGTCTCTCACCGGAATGCAGAAATGAGCCATAAAAAAACGTCCCTCGCCAACGCGCTGAGCCAACTCGGCAGGCAGGAGTCGGGCAGCGGGCGCTCGGTGAATCTGCCGCTGATGCAGGGCTCGACCCTGCTGTTTGATTCGCTGGCTGATTTTGAGGCGGCCCGCGACAGTCGCTACCGGCCGGATGTTCTCTACTACGGACGCTACGGCAACCCGGCCAGTTTTCAACTGGAAAACATGCTCGCCGAACTCGAAGGCGCCGAGCATTGCATCAGCGTCTCATCCGGGTTGACCGCGGTTACCATGGCGCTGCTGGCGGCGACACAAGCGGGCAGCCATGTACTGGTCGCCGACAATGTGTATGCGCCGACGCGGTTGTTTTGCGACACGGTGCTGGCGAGGTTCGGCGTCGAGGTCACTTACTTCGACCCGATGCTGGGCGCGCGGTTGGCCGGTATGCTGCAGTCCGACACCGCGGCGGTCATGTTCGAGGCGCCCGGCACCGCCACCTTCGAAGTCCCGGACATTCCGGCGATTGCGAAAGTCGCGCGCGACCACGGCGCCATTTCAATTTTGGACGGCACCTGGGCGACGCCGGTGTTCTGCCGGCCGATCAAACTCGGCGTGGACATCGTCGCGCACTCGGGCTCGAAGTACATCGGCGGACACTCCGACACCATGATAGGATTCATCGTGTGCAACGCCGCGCATTATCTCTCGATGCGCAAGATGGTGCTGGCGTTCGGCGACCGCGCCGGCGCGCACGACATTTTTCTTTCGCTGCGCGGCTTGCGCACGCTGGAAATTCGCATGAAGCATGTTGAAGCGGCGGCGCTCAAAATCGCGACATGGTTGTCCGAACAACCGCAAGTGAAAAAGGTGCTGCATCCGGCCTTCCCCGATTGCCCCGGCCATGAGTTCTGGTCGAGAGATTTCCGCGGCAGCAGCGGAATTTTCAGCGTGCTGTTCGACTGCGCCGACAAAAACAAACTGCACAGATTCATCGACGGCCTGAAAATGTTCGGCCTCGGCGTGAGTTGGGGCGGATTCGAAAGCCTGGCGCTGCCGTTCGACCCGGCCGCGATGCGCACCGCAACGGCCTGGGGCGAGACCGGGCAACTGGTGCGCATCAGCATCGGCTTCGAGGACACCGACGATTTAATCGCCGACTTGGCGCAAGCGCTGAAATGTTTTAACTGACGCCAGCAAACGACCGATTTATGCGACAGGCGAGGCAACCGTCCGATGAATGAAAAACCGTGCGCAATAGTGATAGGCGGGGGCAGCGGCATCGGCGCCGATGCGGCCAAAAATCTGGCGAAGAAGGGATTCGACATCGCCGTGATGTCTTCATCGGGCAGGGGCGAAGCGCTTGGCCGTGAACTCGGCGGCCTTGGATTTACCGGGTCAAACCTGGTCCTTGAAGACCTGCAAAACTTTGTCGATGCCGTCGTGCAACGTTTCGCGCGAATCGACGCCGTGGTGAACTGCACCGGCCACGGCCCCAAGGGCCCCGTCATGGACATTTCGGACCAAGACTGGCATCTCGGCATGGATGTTTATCTGCTCAATGTGATTCGCGCGACCCGGTTGGTGCTGCCGGTCATGCAGCGGCGGGGCCGCGGCTCCATTGTCAATGTGTCAACCTTCGCCGCCTTTGAGCCGGACCCCGACTTTCCGACCTCCGCCGTGTTTCGCGCCGCACTCGCAGCCTGCACCAAACTGTTCAGCACGCAATACGCCTGTGCGGGTATCCGCATGAACAATGTCCTGCCGGGTTTCATCAACAGCCTTCCCGAGAAACAGGACCGTGTTGCGCGCATTCCCGCCGGGCGGTATGCCCGCGTCGAGGAACTGTCGGAGGTCATCGCGTTTATGGCCTCGGATGCATCCAGTTATATCACCGGACAAAACCTGCGCGTTGACGGCGGATTAACCCGGTCGGTATAGCGTGCATTTCCGGAGGATGTCCCGGCTATTCCAGCGCCCCGACAATCCGATGATGGTAATCCTCCCCGCTGAACCGGCAAAGTTCCTGCAACCCGGTCGGGCTGGTGACATTCACTTCGATGAGTTGGCCGCCGATGATGTCGATGCCGGCGAAGAAGATGCCCTGCTCAAGCAGGCCGGGTTTGAGGGCGGCGCAGATTTCCAGGTCGCGGGGGGTGAGTTCGGCGGGGTGGGCGGTGCCGCCGGCGTCCAGGTTGTTGAGTTCCCGGCCGTCGGCGTGGACGCGCAGGATGGCGCCCAGCGGCTCGCCGTCCAACAGCAGGATGCGTTTGTCGCCGTCGCGGGCGGCGGGCAGGTATTGCTGGGCGACCACCCAGCGGCGTCCGCCGGCGGTGGCGGCGTCGATGGCGTCGGAGTCATGATCATCGCCGGCGTCATAGAAAACGATGCCTTTTCCGCCGTGGCCGTCGACCGGTTTGACGGCCACGCGTCCATGCGTTTTGGAAAACGCCACGATGCGCTCGCGCTCGGCGGTGACCAGGGTCGGCGGGGAGAATTGCGGGCAATGCAGCGCCGCCAACTTCTCGTTCCAGTTGCGAATGCCGCTCGGC
>JAPPQJ010000001.1:1759-3735 GCA_028817015.1 Gammaproteobacteria bacterium | reverse complement strand
GTTGTGGAATCACTACGCCATCCCGACCTACTACAAAGACGAAGCGTGGATTGCCTACTGGAACCGCTTCGGCCACCCCGCCCGCCGCCCGATTTACGGCGTCGGCTTCCCCGGCGCATGGTGGATTGACCCGGATAAAGACGCGCAACTGCAACGCTGAGTGGCTGAGTAGTTGAGCGGCTGGGCGCGTAGCCGGCGCCCTTACCCAAGGATTCCCCCGCCCCGGTCGTCTTATAAAAACGACCCCATGAAAGACGACACATCGACACTCATCCGGGCGGCGCAAAACGTGTACAGACCGGAGACATCCTTTACAAATGTGCGGGGACATCGCTTACATATTCGGGGTATAAACCGGCCCATGCGAGGAGTCCATTATGCCCGGGAAAGAGCAAACGGCGATGAGGGAGAACGGCGCCAATAGGTGCAGTCTGGCTTGACCGCGGCGTTGCGTCGCTATGGCATGCCGGTGGCTTTGCAGTTCGACAACGGCCCCCCTGGGGCAGCGTGCAAAACGGGCGGCGCGTGCTCACCGAGGTGGGATGCTGGCTGATCCGCATAGGCATCGAGGTGCACCACATTCGCCCGTATCATCCGCAGAGCAACGGCAAAGCCGAGCGCTTCCACCGCACCCTCCAGCAAGAAGTCATCTCGCCTCAGACCTTCAGCGATTTGCGCCCTTGTCAACGAGTCTTCGACCGCTGGCGCGCCGACTAAAACCTGCGCCGACCGCATGAAGCGCTGGCTTATGCGATGCCCGCAGCCCGCTACCAGCCCGGCCCCCGCCGCTTCCCCGAACGCTTGCCGGCCGTGGAATACGAGACTGGCGTGGCCGTGCGCAAGGTGAGCGGCGATGGCACGGTGCCATTCAAGGGCCAGCCCTACCGCATCGGCAAAGCCCTGAAACAACCATATGTGGCGTTGAGAGCCACCACCCAGGACGGACAATATGCGGTCTATTACTGCACCCGGCAAATAGGCAAACTGACCCTCAGGGGGGCCAAAAATATGTAAGCGATGTCCCCGCACAGGTGTAAACTATGTCTCCGGTCTGTACACCTTTGGGAGAGGGATAAAGGGAGAGGGAAAATCAACCGCCCCCATCGCCGCTCGACTCCGCCGCCGAAATCGGTATTATTTCGACTGCCGTGATTAGAAAGAACCCGCTTTAGCCGGGTTACCTGCTGAATACCGTAGCCGTAGAACCCGGCGGATTGATCCCCGCCGTGCGAATAGGCGGGGCTTTCACTGTTCTTTCTGATTGCGGCAACGGCCCGGCACCGTTGCGCCGGGGTTTGACAATTGCTCACCCGGAGAACAGACTGATGAAACTGCCACGCGCATGGCCCGTCATAGGCGGCCTGTTGCTGGTGTTGCTGGCGGCGCCGGGCGCTTCGGTTGCTCAGGACAGCGCATTCACCAAGCCGGTGGCGCCGGATTTTTCCGGCATGAAGAAGTTTTATACCGAGGAACAGGCACGCCAAGAATCTCAGGCACAAGCCGCCGAGGTGCAAACCAGCGAAACAACCGCGCCCGAAACCGAAACGCGCCAGAGCACCCAGGTCGATGCCGCGCACGCGCAACTGTCGCCCACCGCGCAGGCGTTTCTGCTGGACAAAAAAATCATCAGTGCCATGGAGTCCGGCGACCACGCCGCCGCCGGTTTGTTTGCGCAGCGCAGGGAGGTGGAAGCCCCGGTGCCGCCGGCGATGCAAATAGAAACGGCCAGGGTGCATTACGCCCTCGGCGACTATGTGGCCACGCATGGGCTCCTCACCGAATATCTGAATGCCGCCGCCCCCGACTCGCCGAACTACGACACCGCGCCGGACATGTATATTGAACTGGAAGCCAATCCGGAATATCTCGCGCAAAAAGAAAAGGCAGAGGCAGAACAAGAACGTCTGCGTCCGGGGCGGGTATTTAGCGACTGTGATGTCTGCCCTGAGATGGTGGTGGTGCCGGCGGGTTCGTTC
>JAPPQJ010000001.1:0-1623 GCA_028817015.1 Gammaproteobacteria bacterium | reverse complement strand
ATATGTGCAATGGCTGTCGGCCAGGACTGGAGAGGATTATCGTTTGCTGAGCGAGTCGGAATGGGAGTATGCGGCACGCGCCGGCACGACCACGGCGTATCATTTTGGCGACAGCATTTCGCCATCGCAGGCCAACTATGACAGGAGCGAGGGCGGGACGGTGCCGGTGGGTTCTTATCCGGCGAATGCATTTGGCTTGCATGATGTGCACGGCAATGTATGGGAATGGACGCAGGACTGCCGGAATGACAATTATCAGGGTGCGCCGACTGACGGGAGTGCGTGGGAGTCTGGAAACTGCAGTCGGCGCGTGCTGCGCGGCGGTTCCTGGTACTACGATCCGTGGGTCCTCCGCTCCGCCAACCGCGACAGGAGTACCGCCGGAGACCGGAACTACATAGTCGGCTTCCGCGTTGCCCGGACGCTCACCCCATGAATCGTTTCATCTTTACCTCCTTAAGGGGGTCCAGGGGGCACAGCCCCCCGGTCGTTTTATTCATTGGCGTTCTTGACTGGATCGTCTCCTGTCCTTGTCCATTCATTATCAAATTGGGGGGTGTGTCATGACCATAAGTAAACGCGATTTTCTCAAAACCGTTACAATACCCGCCCTGATTAACCGGGTGGCAGCGTTGAGTCGGTGCCGCCGCCTGCCGAAACCAACCACCTATCCGCCCACCCATGCTCGCCTACATCATCCGCCGCCTGTTGCTGGTAATCCCGACTTTGTTCGGGATTATGCTGCTGAACTTCGCCATCATTCAGTTTGCGCCCGGAGGGCCGGTGGAGCAGGCGATTGCCGAGTGGCAGGGGCAGGCGGTGGACGCGACCAGCCGTTTCGCCGGCAGCGGGGCTGATGTGCAGGGCGGGCAGGGCGCCGCGCCTGCCGTGGAAAGTGGCGGCGGCATCAGCGCGAGTAAATACCGCGGCGCGCAGGGATTGCGCCCGGAAATCATCGCCAAAATAGAAAAGCAATTCGGCTTCGACAAACCGCCCCACGAGCGGTTTTTCAACATGCTGTGGAACTACGCGCGATTCGACTTCGGCGAGAGTTATTTTCAGGACAAGCGCGTGGTTGACCTGCTGATTGAAAAACTGCCGGTGTCGGTCTCGTTGGGGTTGTGGACCACGCTGATTGCGTATTTGGTTTCCATTCCGCTCGGCATTCGCAAGGCGGTGCGCGACGGCTCGCGTTTCGATGTCTGGAGCAGCGGCGTCATCGTGGCCGGTTATGCGATACCGAGTTTCCTGTTTGCGGTGCTGCTCATCGTGCTGTTTTCCGGCGGGCGGTATTTCGATTTGTTTCCGTTGCGCGGCTTGACTTCCGAAGGCTGGGAGGCGATGCCGTGGTGGCGGCAAATCGCCGATTACTTCTGGCACATCACGCTGCCGGTGCTGTCGATGGCCATCGGCGGTTTCGCCGGGCTGACTATGCTGACCAAGAACTCATTCCTCGACCAGATTAAGTTGCAGTATGTGCAGACCGCGCGCGCCAAAGGCCTGCCGGAAAACCGCGTGTTATACGGGCATGTGTTCCGCAACGCCATGCTCATCGTCATCGCCGGTTTCCCGGCCATGTTCATCGGCATTTTGTTCACCGGCGCGCTGCTGATTGAAGTGATT
>JAPPQJ010000205.1 GCA_028817015.1 Gammaproteobacteria bacterium | reverse complement strand
ATCACCGCGTCGTGGCAATCCATGACCTCCAACGAGGAACGCCTCACCATTCTCATCGCCGATGTCGAGCGCGACCCGCAACTGGTGGACTTGAACAGCGCCCCGAACACCGCGCTCAACACCACCGACGCCCGTGTCGCCGGCCTGAGCCTCGCCTTCCTGACTGACGGTGTCAGACAGACCAGCAATGTTGAGTGGGCCTTCGCGCTCCCCGCCACCCCCGCGCGCACCGCGACAGCGTTCACCATCAACACCGCAACCGGCATCATCACGCTGAACGCCCCCCTCACCGCGACCTTGCCGCAAACCTACGCAGCCACGGTAACCGCCACACAACCGGACAGAAGCGCATCGCTGCCGCTGTCCATCCGCGTGGTTTCCGGCCTGACAGTCCGCATCCGCGTCTTCCTCGAGGGCGCCGTCATCCCCTGACCCGGCAGCGCGCCCAGGGCTGCCAACACAAAACCACACTCTGCTTCGGCGCCGTCATCCCCTGACCTCAACGGCGCTTTCAAGGCCGCCGGCGCAAACCCGCACCTCAATCCGGCACCGCCATCCCTGATTCAGCGGCGCCCCCCAAAGCCGCAAGACAAAGCCGTTTTTGGATTCGGCGCACCATCCTTCAATTCGGCGGTGTTTCCAAAACCGCCGACAAAAACCCGGTACCGCTTTCAAGGTATAATGCAGCCCACTCCCACCCCAACCACCGAAAGCAACCGAACCAGGGGAAAGACATGTTCAAAACCAGAATGGAAATCGCGGATTGCGATTCCGGACTGTTCGCCGCAATGAAAGCCGGGCACAAGCACCGGAAGGAGCACATTGAGCTGATTGCGTCGGCAAACTGCACCGGCCCCGCGCCTGCCGGAGACGCAGGGCTTGGCGCCGCCCGGCAAATGGCCGGCATTGCCGCCAGGGCCGGCATCTTCCCGGTGGTGGACATGGCGCATGCGCCGGGTCCGGCGGCGGCGGGCGAGTGCCCCGGCCCGGCGCCGCCCGGCGGTGGTGTTGCCTCGATTACACCGTCGCCGACTGTCGCCGGATTGAGGCGTTTGATGAAATCCACACGCACGACCGCGAACATGAACTGTCGCCATCACTCGCCAACCCGGTGGCGGCGTTGCGATTGCCGGAAACGCGCCGAGACTGAGTGCGGGCCGAAAACGTGTTCCACGATGGCGGCGCCGAACTGTTGGAGCCGGGTCCGCCAGTGATCAAAGCCGCGCCCATTGCAACATCACCGCCTGTGAGTCACTGTGCGGTGTTGCCGCGAAATCGCCGGAAAACACCGCATGACGCCGTTTCTCACTACCCCCCCCCCCCCCCCCCTCCAAACGGCATAGGCTTCGCCAAGCCCCGACGGGACTTTTTGCTCCGACCTGCCTTCTTCTTGCGACGCTGCTTGCCTGCCTGAATTCGCCCGCATCGGCGCAGACGGTGGATGTCTGCGACCGCAGTGACCGCGTGCAGCACGCGATTCTGGCAAGTTTGAGTCCGGCCCCGGCCTGCGCCTCGGTCAGCACGGCGCAGATGGCGAGCATCACGGCGCTGACCGTCACTTCCGGCGGCGCCAGCGTTCAGTTGCGGGCGGGGGATTTCGCCGACATGCCGAACCTGCAAGAACTGGATTTGCGCGACAACGGCATCCGGGTTTTGCCGGAGCATCTTCTCAGCGGTGTTCCGGAGGCTTTTGGCCGCCTCGATATCAGGGGCAACCCGGTTACGCGCATTCCGGCGCAGATTCTGGTGGATTGGGAGGACTCGACCGATCCGGACCAGGCGCTGTTTGTTGACGAGGAAGACCGTCTCACCGGCTTTCAGTACAGGGCGAACGGCACGATGCTGTCGCGGCTGGTTCTGCTTGAAGACGAACGAATAACAACAAGGCGCAACTTCGATTTCCAGGTTGTTTTGCCGGACGGCATTCCGCGACTTTCAGAGAATACACTTTTTCCGCATCCGGATGCGTTGAATGCGCCTGAGAGAGCGGTGGGGCTGCTCACCAATCGCCTGATCCCGCCCGCTCAAATTGTCGGCACGGTCACGGTTCATGACAGGAGCATATCGTGGACGCCGGACGGGGATTTTGCGGAGGAAGAAATCGCGCCGCGCATGTTGCTGTGGGCACTGGTTGATGACAGCATTTTCTACCCGTCGGGAGGCAGGCTCCGGCAAGGCCTGGCGGTTGAGGCGTTCCCGGTGGAGGTGCGCGAGAATCTTGTGCTGCGCGACGACAACGCGCAGCACAACCGGATTGAGGCGGGCTCGACGGGCACGGTTGCCGGCTGGACGCCGCGGCCCGTGCCCAGCGCGAGCACCGCGGTCGCGGCGGGTCTCGACTACGGATACGCGCTGGTGTCGGACGCCAGCGGGTTGTTCGCAATCAACACCGCAAACGGCGCCCTGTCGCTGGCGCCCGGGCAGTCGCACACGCCGGGCGCCCACGATGTGGCTGTGATGGTTACCGCAACCGGGGCGCATCTTGCGCTGGCGGCGACGGCGCAGGCGGTCATCGAGGTGGTGGCCGGCGTCAATATCTGCGACCGCACCGAAGCGGTCAGAGCGTCTATTCTGGCGGCGACGCCCGAAACCGCCGACGACAATCGCTGCAATCTGGTGCGGCCCTCGCAACTGGCGGCCATCACGGCACTGACCGTCACTTCCGGCGGCAGCAGCGTTCAGTTGCGGGCGGGGGATTTCGCCGACCTGCCGAACTTGCAGGTGCTGGACTTGTGCAACAACGGCATCCGGGATTTGCCGGCCAATATCCTGGATGATATTCCGCCCAGGGGAACGGGCGGATTTTACCGCCTGGATATCAGAAACAACCCCATGACCCGCATCCCGCCGCGGATTGTGGCCTATATGGACACCATCGAGAACAGGAGGAGCGTTGGACACACCAATCAGTTGTTGATTGACGAAGAAGACCGTCTCCCCGGTCTTGAGTATGCGCCTGAGGCCGGCCAGGCGACGACCTTGTCGCGGCTGGTCTTGCACGAGGGGCAGACCAGCCGCTTCCGGGTTTTCCCGCCGCCGGGCGTCGCCGCCGGTTATTTTCTCAACTCTTTCGAGTTGGTGGGCGATGTGTTGCATCAAGGCGTTGGCTGGACAGTCACCGCCACTTCCGTTTACAACAGGGAGGCTCAAACCAACCTGGTCACTATCAGGTTCGGCGCGTCCACGATGGCAATGGCCGTTTCGCTGGACGACAATTTCGCCCATGAGAGACGTTCGTTGCGGTGGCGATACCGCACGGGCGTTGTCGGCACCTATCTCCGGCTGGAGCCGTCGCCGCAGTTGTTCGGCCTGTTCACCGAGGACTTTCCGCTGGAAGTGCGCGAAACCCTTGCGCTCGGCGACGGCAACCCGGCGCCGAACCGGATTGCGCCGGGTGCGCCCGCCGGGTCGCCGGTTGTTGGCTGGGGACCGCAGCCGATGCCGAGCGCCGGCACCATGGTCGCGGCGGGCCTCGACTACGAATACGCGCTGGTGTCGGACGCCGGCGGGTTGTTTGTGATTGACACCGCAAGCGGTGTTTTGTCGGTGGCGTCCGGAGGTTTGTTGCCCGCCGCCCCGTCGAGTCATGATGTGGTTGTGATGGTTGCCTCGGTTGCGCCGCATCTTGTGCTGACAGCGACGGCGGAAGTGGCCATCGTGCAGGACACTGGTTTCCGGCATATCTGCGACCGCACGCCGGCGGTGCAGCGGGCCATTCTGGCGGCGAAGGGCGGCG
>JAPPQJ010000201.1 GCA_028817015.1 Gammaproteobacteria bacterium | reverse complement strand
CCACGTCCGATTACACCAGCCAGACGCGAAAGTTTGAGCGGCAGGCCGGGCTGGCCGTCGAAAAGCGCTTTTTGTCGCATCCCGGCAGTTTGCGTCTGGGCGTCACCCGCAGCAAAGACGGCGGCACCGAAGAGGAAACCGATGTGCCCACCGCAAGCCAGCGGCGGCGGGGCACGCGCGGCGAACTGCTCCTTCCCCATCATGTGAAGGAATTTGAGACCCGCCACTACATTCAATTCAACTACCCGCTGCTAAAGCACGACAGCAACGCGCTGTCCCTGAAAACCCACCACCGCGACATCGTTGATTTGCAGCGCCAGCAGTTGTCGTTCTACGAGACCAAGGAGGATTTCCTCGAAGCGCGGCTGGACGATTACCTGTCGTGGGTGCTTTACCAGCGCCGGGTGCGCATCAACCGGGAGTTGCTGGACCAACTGCACCGCCTGCAGCCCGAAGACGCGGCCGCCGAAGCGCTGCTAAAGAGCGCGGTGTATCAAACCGAGCAACACCAGTCGGACGCCGAACAGCAGCTGCGGGCGGTCAAGGAGAGACTTTCCATTTTGCTGGACGACCCGGCCATTTTGGATGAAACCGCCGAATACGACTTAAGCAGGCGCACCGAATTCGTGCGCGGCGATTTAACCGACTACCTGAAAGCGCACAACCGCGAACTGTACCGCATCGCGCTCAGCATGGAACTGAACCGCATTGAAATCGCCTACCACGAGAATCAAAACCTGCCCGAGTTGGACTTAATCCTGCGCGCCGAACAGCATTCCGACAAGGGCAACACCCAAACCTCGAAAATAGACGACGACCGCAGCCACTACATCGCGGCGCTGGAGTTCAGTTATCCGTTGGGCGGCAGCATCTCCAACAAGGCCAACCTGGAAAAATTCCAACTGGGGGTGCGCCGGCTGGAAATCCGGTACGAAGACGAACTGCAGGACATGGTGGCCGACATTCAGCGCCTGCACGCCCTGCTGACCCTGGACGAAGCGCGGCTGCTGGCGGCAATCGAAGCGGCGCAACAAAGCGCGGCCATTCAACTTCGCGACTACCGGGACGGCCGCGCCTCGTTCACAGATTTGCTGCAATCCTACCGGGACGAGCGCACCGCCAAACTCAACCACATCGACAGCATCATCGACTACCAAGTCAACGGCATCGAATACGACAACCTGCTGGACCGCATCATCGAAACACCCTGCCAGGCGCCGCTGCCCGACTGCGAATTGTAGGGCGCCGCCACCCGCCGCCGGCGCGCCGAAGGTGCTACAATCATCCCGGCACCGGCGGCATGGCGCGCTGCCGCCGGGCGTGCGCGCAGTCGCCGGCATGCGTTTATAATGCGCCCGTATCCGCCTGTCAGGTTTGCCATGAACACTCACATCGAAAACGGCGCCATCCGCCGCATCGACGAGGTCGCGCATATTTTTTTCGACGGCTACTGGATTCGCTACTATGAACCGCCGGCCGAGACCCTGTCGGCGAAAAAGAAACTCATAGACGCGCTCACCCGCCGCACCTTCCACCACACCGAGCCCGGCATCAACACCCCCGGTGAAAAACTCGACGAAGCCCGCAGCGCGTGGGAAAATGAAACCGACGCGCGGCGCAAGCGGGTCAGCGCCGCGATGTTAGCCGGGGCGCTGTTCAACCGCGCCACCGACATTTTCACCACCATCGTCGATCTGGAAGAGCGCGGCATCCGCATCACCCGCGACAATGAATTAATGCGCGAATGCGCCAACTGCTTCACCGAGGCGCTGGAATTAAGCGTGCATGTCAAACACCACAGCGGCGAGGAAGGCGTGGATGAATTGTGGGGCGAGCCGGTCAAGGTGTTCACCATGCCCATCGCCGACTACTACTTGAGCCGCTACCGCAAGATCGCCCAGGCCATGCGCCAGATCGACCAGGTCGGCGAAGTGCTTCAGCAAACCCTGTGCAGCCAGCCGTGGTTTGCCGGGGCCGGCCAACTGGTCGATGATTTCATCCGCGTCTCCAAAAAGGAATGCGAAATCTTCCGCAGCGATTCCGACTACTACCGGGTGTGGCCGGAATTCGTCGCCGACGGCGAGAAATTGCTCGAATACATGGCCGTCATTCCGTCCCGGTCCGGCACCGAACTGGAGCGCCATATCAAACGCGGCACGCGCCTGCTAAGGGCCGGCAAACACCTGATCACCTGGATCGCCAATGTGCGCGTGCCGATGCCGGTGAGCACGCGCGGTTTCCTGGACAAATGCGAAAAATACCGCGCGGCCACGGCGCACCTTGCGCGCGCTTGAGCAAAGCGTTTGCAAACAACCGGCGTTGGCGTATCATTCCCGACATGACGACGCCCGCATCCGCACTCAACCCCCATTCGCCCCGCCGCAACGCATGACCTGTTCCACTCAACGGCCCGCTTCGCCGCCCCTGCAGCGCACCCCGCTGCATCCGCTTCATCTGCAGCACGGGGCCCGCATGGTGGCGTTTGCCGGCCACCGGATGCCGCTTAACTACTCCGGCGGCATCATCGAGGAGCACCTCCACACCCGCCGTTGCGCCGGCCTGTTCGACGTCTCGCACATGGGCCAAATCGTGGTGCGCGGCGACCCGGCCGCCACCGCATCGGCACTGGAAGGGCTGATGCCGTCCGACCTGCTGTCGCTGGCCGCCGGGCGCCAGAAATACGCGCTGCTGACCAACCCGCAGGGCGGCATCATCGACGACTTAATGGTTCAGAACTTGGGTGACCGCTTCCTGTTAGTGGTCAACGCCGCCGGGCGGCGGCGCGACCTGGAACACCTGAGCCGCCACCTTTCATCGCAGCCCGCCGCCTGCCAGGCGGAGTGTTTGCAAGACCGCGCCCTGTTGGCCTTGCAGGGGCCGGATGCGGCGGCGGTGCTGGCCGGCCTCGGGGATCACTCCGGCGCTTTCGGCGATTTCCAATTCATGCAGGTGCGCGAATTGACCATCGCCGGCACCGACTGCATCGTCTCGCGTTCGGGATACACCGGCGAAGACGGGTTTGAACTGTCCATGCCGGGCGCCGACGCGCCGCGCCTGGCCGGCCAACTGCTGGCCGATTCGCGGGTTCAACTCATCGGCCTCGGGGCGCGCGATTCGCTGCGCCTGGAAGCCGGACTGTGTTTATACGGGCACGACCTCACCGACGCCACCACGCCGGTCGAAGCCGGCCTGGGCTGGGCGGTGTCGAAGGCGCGCCGCACCGCCGGCCGGCGGCCCGGCGGTTTTCCCGGCGACTCCATCATCCTGACGCAAATGCCCGACCGCACCGCCCGCGTGCGAGTCGGCCTGTTGCCCGCCGGACCCGCGCCGGTGCGCGCTGAGGCGCCGCTGCTGTGCGGCCAATCGACGGTCGGCGAGGTGACCAGCGGCGTGTTCAGCCCCACTTTGCGGCGCCCCATCGCCATGGGCTATGTGGCCCGTGAACACGCCGGCGCCGGCACTGAATTGCACGCGCTGGTGCGCAACAAACGCCTGCCGGTGGCGGTGACCCAACCGCCGTTCGTGGCGCATTGTTTTTACCGCTGAACCCGAACCATCCGGCCGATCCGACTATCAAACCCACGAGGACCCCGACATGACCAGCAAATACACCGAAGACCACGAATGGGTGCGCGAACAGAACGGCATCTACCTGGTCGGCATCACCGATTACGCCCAGCAGCAACTGGGGGAAATCGTCTATGTGGAGTTGCCCGAGACCGGCGCCGAAGTCACCCTGGGCGAGGAAGCGGCGGTAGTGGAATC
>JAPPQJ010000162.1 GCA_028817015.1 Gammaproteobacteria bacterium | reverse complement strand
GTTCGCCTGCAACGGCATACTTTTCAACCACGAATCGCCGGTGCGCGGCGAAACTTTCGTGACCCGCAAGATTACCCGGGCGTTAGCCTTCATCAAGACCGGCCTGCAGGAATGCCTTTACATCGGCAACCTCAACGCACGCCGCGACTGGGGGCACGCGCGCGATTATGTCGAGGCGCAGTGGCTGATGCTGCAGCAGGAAGAGCCCGAAGACCTGGTCATCGCCACCAACGAGCAGTACTCGGTGCGCGAGTTTCTGGAGGCCGCGGCGCACGAGATGGACATGGCAATCACCTGGAAGGGGAAGGGGCTGGACGAGCAGGGCGTGGCGCCGGATGGCCGCGTCATCGTGCGCGTCAATGAGAGATATTTTCGCCCGGCGGAAGTGGACAGCCTGCGCGGCGACGCGGCGCGGGCGCGCGAGAAACTGGGTTGGCAGCCGAAGGTGGCTTTTGACGAACTGGTGTCGGAAATGGTGGCGCACGACCTGGCGCTGGCCGGACGGATGAAATCCGGCGGCGGACATGCCTGAAGCCGTCAAGACCGCCCCGCCCAGGGCCGCTGCGTCGGGGGCCGCCGCGCAGCCCGCCCTCGGCAGGGACACGGCCATTTACATCGCCGGTCACCGCGGCATGGTCGGCTCGGCGATCGTGCGGCGCCTGGAAAGCCTCGGCCACGCCAACCTGATTACCCGCGAGCGCGAGACACTTGATTTGTGCGACTCATCCAGCGTGCGCGAGTTTTTCAGGGCCACCGCGGTGGATTATGTTGTATTAGCCGCGGCCCGGGTCGGCGGCATCCACGCCAACAACACCTGCCCGGCGGAATTCATCCACCAGAACCTGATGATCGAGGCCAATGTGATTCACGAGGCGTGGCGCGCCGGCGTCACGCGCCTGCTGTTCCTCGGCAGTTCGTGCATCTACCCGCGCCTGGCGTCGCAGCCGATTCGCGAATCGGAATTGCTGCAAGGCCCGCTTGAGCCGACCAACGAGCCCTATGCGGTGGCCAAGATCACCGGCCTCAAATTGTGCGAATCATACAACCGGCAATACGGCGTCGCCTGCCGCAGCGTGATGCCGACCAACCTCTACGGCCCGGGCGACAATTTCCACCCCGAAGACAGCCATGTGATTCCGGCACTGATACACCGCTTCTGCGACGCGAAGGAATCCGGGCAACCCAGCGTGCGCGTGTGGGGCAGCGGCAACGCCAAGCGCGACTTCCTGCATGTGGACGACTTCGCCGACGCCTGCGTGCATGTCATGAAGTTGTCCGACGATGCCTACAATGCCTGCACAACGCCGATGCAGTCGCACATCAACATCGGCTCCGGCCAGGAAGTCTCCATCGCCGAATGCGCGGAGTTGGTCCGCGACGCCACCGGCTACCCCGGCGACATCGTCTTCGACACCGACCAACCCGACGGCACGCCGCGCAAACTGCTCGACACCTCGGTCCTCGACAGCTTCGGCTGGCGCGCCGTCACCCCCCTCGCCGACGGCCTCAAAGCAACCTGCGACTGGTTTCAACAACACCGCGCCGAGGCCCGGGGCGTGCGCGTATCACCATGAACACCATTTACACCGTCGCCATCGGCGACAGATACACCAAAACCCGCTGGGCGCGCGACTGCCTGAAAGCGTGGGAGCATTACTGCGACCGGCACAACCTGAACCTGCATGTGCAGACAAAAGCCACCCATCCGTTCAAGGCGCACAGCGAGGACCCGAAATTCGAGAAATTCAACTTCATTCATCAGGTACATCCTGAATTCCCGCAAGAAGACCGTCGCCGGCCTGCTGCTGTGGGGCCTGAGGGCGATGCTCGGATTGCGCCCGGCGCACCTTGGCCTGCTATTCAACCGGGCGCGTTGGTTGTTCCACGCCGCAGCACGCAGAACCGCCCGCCATCTTGACCCCGGATAGCCCGTCCTGAGTCCCATTCTCCGCTCATCCTGTCTGGAAATGATTCGCCCCCCCCCCCTCAAAAAACAACATATCCATCAGGCCATAGACTCCATTGATTTCGTCGGCCCGGCGAAGGTCATGGATGTCGAAACGACGCTTGACAGTGCGCGCAAAAACTGTCCGGGAGAATGGGCGCGCAGCCACCTCCACGGGCATTCGCCTGATGCCAACCTGGTTCTCCTGAGCGAATCGGAGTCGCGCGCGCCGTTTGCCGTTCCGGAGGCGCTTGTCTCGGGGGCATCCCGTGCAACAAATTAATCCGGGCCCTTTAACTTTTGCGTTCATCGTTCGTGACACGCCCGGAGTCGCCCTCCCGCCCAAAGGTTGGGGCGCCGTGGAGAGTTTAGTATGTGACTACAAGGCTTATCTGGAAGAACTGGGGCACAAAGCGGTCATCATCCGTGACGCCAATCTGCAGAAAGTGATCGACAAAGTTAATCAATGTCACCCCGATGTCGTGCATTCACATTGGAAACACAGCATGCAAATCATGCGCAGAATCAACGCCCCCGTCAAAATTCTGAGCGCCCATTCGGGCTGGGGTCCGGAATCCGCCTTGCGGGGATTTAGTTTCCATTTCAACCATTTGTCTCAGTACCTGGTTGACGGCTGGGTGTGGGCCGCTTTGTCGCCGGCATGGGAAAAGACGCTGCTTGATTTCGGCTATCATCCCGCGGAAATTTTCGTGGCGCCAAACGGCGCCGACCACCGCAGATACCGCTTCCGCAAAACGCCCCTGCACGCTGACCGCAGCCTCTGGATGGGCCGTATCCAGCCGCGCAAACGGCCAGCGCTTTTTCAGGCGATTGACAGCCTGGATTTCGTCGGCCCCCTGAGCGGCGAAACCCCCGAATTTGACAAGACGCACAAGAACTATCTGGGGGGATGGACGCGCGATTATCTCTATGAACATTTGTCCGACTACGCCAACCTGGTTCTTCTGAGCAAATCAGAGGGCGCCTCGCTGGCTGTGCCGGAGGCGCTCATTTGCGGATTGGGCGTGGTCGTCAGCGCCGGCGCAACAGCCAATCTGGACTTGCGGCTGCCGTGGATTAGCGTCATCCCGGAAGATAAAATAACCGATGTCACCTTCGTTGAGGCCGAGATTGCGCGCAACCGTGAAATAGCGTTGCGTCACCGTGAGCGGATACGCGAATATGGCATCGGGAATTTTTCCTGGGAGAAACTGGTGCCCCGCTACGCGGATTTGTGCCGAAAACTATACGATGAAAAAATCCAACGGCAAGGCCTCCTGGCGCGCCGGGCGGACACCTGCCGCCGGCTTTACCGTGTTTTGCCGACTCTTCACCGGCTCACGGTTCGCGAGATTCTCCTGGTGTCTCTCCATTTTGTTAAGTCCCCTCCCCGTCCTCCTCCGCCTCGATCATAGCGCCTTAATGCGCCCGGCAATTCAAGCGAGGATGCCGGCATGTCATTAATCAACTTGTAAAACGCCCCATTAAACGATTGCGGATAAAGCGCGCAATGAACAGCATAAAGCCCGGTTTTTTTATCCTCGGCGCGCCCAGTTGCGGCACAACTTCGCTGTACAAGTGGCTGATATTGAACCCGCACATTTTTATGCCCTCGCATAAGGAGCCCAATTACTTCAGCAACTGCCCTCAAACTCATTCGCTGGATGATTATGAATCGTTGTTTGAAGGGTGCCCGGCCGGCGCCCTTGCAGTCGGCGAGGCCTCGACGCAGTATCTGCGCTGCCCCGATGCGGTGACCAGAATTCTGCGCTATAACGCACAGGCGCGTTTTATCGTCATGGTGAGAAACCCGGTGGAAATGGCCTATTCCTGGCACAATCGAAAACT
>JAPPQJ010000085.1:10113-10253 GCA_028817015.1 Gammaproteobacteria bacterium | reverse complement strand
CACGGCGGCAACGCGCAAGCGTTGGCGATGTTAGGTTGAGCCGGCGACTCATGCGGCGACAGCCGCCACTCCGTGCGGTTGGAAAATGTCGGGGGCCGTCATTCCGTGCGGTAGAGGAATAAGGAAGCGTAGCGACTATA
>JAPPQJ010000085.1:0-10103 GCA_028817015.1 Gammaproteobacteria bacterium | reverse complement strand
CCCCCCTCCGCCGCCTGTGGTGCGCCGAGCCCAGCGTCCACGGCGGCAACGCGCATGCTTTGGCTGTGCTGGGCTCATCGAAGCGGTGAGGCGCCGCCGTCAGTGAGCGAGTCAAGCACACGGCGGTCTGACCGCTGCGCCCGCGATGACCGGGGGCGGCATAAAGCGAGGGAATAACCTGCGGCATTTTGGCCGATGGATGAAGCAAATACGGAATTAACGCGGTTTTCCCGCGGAAAAAGCGAAAACGGGGCGGGGGTTACGGGGCCGCCACCGCGAAAAATGCGAAATTGTAAAAAAGACCTTGACAAGGGTGGGTTTTGTGTATAGCCTGTGAGGCTTTGCAACGTACCTGTTGTCGTCTGCAGTTCTGTTTTGTGCGGGCGCTTCGGTTCGGCTTTGATTCGACAGAGTTCGTTTTTACTTTTTTTATTTACCAATAATCGGAGGCATTAGAAATGCAAAACTCAACTCTTAAAACCGATGGAAACAGATGTTTTTCCGCGTTAAAAGTTTTTGTGTTTGTTGCAATGGTGTTCGGCGGCAATGCGGTATATGCTGAAAAAGTGCTCAAATTGGGTACCTCGGGATTTGAGGGGATGCCGGTCGGCGATGCGATTGCGCAAGTCCTGATTCCCACGGTCGCCAGGGTGTCAAACGGTGAAATGCGTGTTGAGGCGCATTACCGCAATACGCTGTGCGGAGAGCAAAAATGCGGTGAGCAGGCCAACCAGGGCTTGTTGCAACTGTGGACAAGTTCGACGGCCAACTTCGGCAGTTTCGGTACGGCGTTGGCGATTTTTGATTTGCCTTATCTTTTTAAGAGCATTAAAGACGCCGACCAGGTTGCAAAAGGCTGGCTCTCCGATGCGCAGTGCAAGGTCGCCGCTGAAACGACCGACCACATTTGCTTCGTGGTTTATTCCAGCGGCGGATTTCGACAAATGGGGAACACGGTGCGCCCGGTGCATGTGCCGGCGGATATGAAAGGCATCAAGTGGCGTGTCACGAAAAGCCCGATTGAATACACGCTGATTAAGAACTGGGGTGCGGTGCCTGTACCGTATGACTGGGCGCAACTCTATCAGGGATTGCAGACCGGCGTTGTGGAAGGGCAGTATGTCGCTATTCCGTGGCAACAGGTGACCAAATTGCATGAGGTCGCCAAATACTACACGAATGTCGGCGGCATGTGGTCGGGCAACCAAATTGCCATGGACCTTTCGCAATACAACGCCTTGAGCGCGCAAGAGAAAGCGTGGGTTCAGCAGGCAAGCGCGGCGTATGGGGATGCGGTTCGTGAAATCGATCAAAAATGGGTGCAAGACGGTGTTGATATCATCAAAAAGAGCGTCAAAGAATGGTACGTGCCCAGCGAAGATGAAATGGTGCTTTGGCGTGAAGGCGCGGTTGATGCATGGAAGAATGCAAAAGGCACATATGACCCCGAACTGGCCGAGCGCGCGTTGGCGGAGCAGGGGCTGGACGGCTTTATTGCGACGCTTAAGCGGGCCGGTGCGCTGTAAAAGCGGGTTGTTATTGAAAGGGCGGGCAAATGAGCGTTGTTTCGCGGGTTAATCGCGTACGGCGCCGCACATGTTAAGCGCGGCATCCGCGGGTGATGCCGCGCTTGCATGATATTTTTGATATGACGCCCGGGGACGGCTTGCGGCGGGTCGACACCATGGTGTCCGCCAACGGTATAAGCAAACGATTCGGGCATATTCTCGCTGTTGATAACGTTACATTGGCCGTCAGACGGGGAGAGGTGCTTGGTTTTCTCGGTCCGAACGGTTCCGGAAAGTCAACCACGATGAAGATGATTACCGGATTTCTCAAGCCGGCAACGGGCGATGTTGAAATATGCGGTGTCGGCATGTCAGCGAACCCCGTTGACGCCCGGCGCTGCATTGGCTACCTCCCCGAAGGCGCTCCGGCTTATGCCGATATCACGACGCTGTCTTACCTGAATTTCATCGCCTCCATGCGGCGGCTGACCGGACGCTTCAAACAACAGGCAATCGACTATGTCATCAGCCGAATTCACCTGGCCAATGTGTTGCATCAGCCTGTTGGAACGTTGTCCAAAGGTTACAAACGCCGTGTGGGTCTTGCCCAGGCGTTGTTGCATAATCCGGATGTGCTCATTCTTGATGAACCGACCGACGGCCTCGACCCCAATCAGAAGCGCGAAGTGCGCTCTTTGATTCGAGAAATATCTCCGGACAAGGCGATTATCGTCTCCACGCATATTCTTGAGGAAGTCGAAGCGATCTGCACCCGCGCCCTGATTATCGCTGACGGTCGAATCGTTGCCGATGGCACGCCACGGGAGATTGAACGGCGCTCCCGGTATCACAACGCGGTGTCACTCACGGTGCCATCGTCAATCGCCGCGACCGTGCGCGCGGAAATGGAGCGGTTGCCGCAGGTCAACGGGGTGGAAATCATGGACGGTGATAACGGCGGCACGGAGCTGGTCGCGTTGCCGGCCGACGGCGGTGACATTCTTTCCACGATTGCCGGTCACGCACGCAGCCGCGGTTGGCCGATTCGGCAAATCCGGGCCGAGCGAGGACGCCTCGATGAAGTTTTTCGGGATGTTACCGACGCCGGCACGGTCGAGGATAAAACGGCGAAACCGGCGTCTTCACGGGCGCCCGATAAAGCCCCAAAAATGCCTTTGCTGCATGATGTATGGGCGATTTGCAAAAACGAATTGACCGGGTACTTTGTCACGCCCGTCGCTTATGTGTTCGTCGTCATATTTCTCGCCGCGGTAAACGCCTTTACTTTCTTTTTGGGCGGTTTCTTTGCCCGGGGTGAAGCGACCCTTGATGCGTTCTTTCAATTTCATCCCTGGCTGTATTTGTTTTTCATTCCCGCCGTGTCAATGCGGTTGTGGACGGAAGAGCATAAAAGCGGCTCCATTGAAATATTGCTTACGCTCCCGGTCACGACATTGAGCGCGGTGTGCGGGAAGTTTCTTGCCGCCTGGGCGGTTGTCGGGGTCAGTTTGCTGCTCACAACACCGATCTGGCTCAGTGTAAATTATCTCGGGTCCCCGGACAACGGAATCATCGCGGCCGGTTATTTCGGCAGTTTGGTGATGGCCGGCGGTTATCTGTCGGTTGGCGCATTTGTTTCGGCGATGACCAAAAATCAGATAATCGCGTTCATAATCACGGTCGCGCTGTGTTTTGTGTTCACAGCAAGCGGCCTGAATGTCGTGGTTGAATTTTTCGGCGGTTGGGCGCCGCCTGCATTGTTGGACGGTGTGGCGAATTTCAGCTTTCTCGAGCATTTTCGCGATATTTCCCGGGGAATTGTCAATCTGCGCGATGTCATATTCTTCATTTCAACTGTCGTATTCTTCCTGTTTGCCAACGTTGTCGCGGTTGAGCACCGGAAGAACGCTTGAAATACAGGGCGCCAGTTGAACCGGACGGCCGTTTCTCCGGTTGGTTTTTTTACCGCGGCGGTTTTGTATGTCGCCGTCAATACGTTGCTTAACGTGATGCCGCCGGTCGTCCGGATGGATGTCACTGAAGACGGGCTGTATACGCTGTCGCAGGGCACCCACCGAATTCTTGCCGACATTGACGAACCGATCGAACTGCATTTTTTTGTCTCCGAACAACTCGGGCGGGAAGTCCCTGTGTATGCGTCTTACGGGCGGCGAATACGGGAATTGCTCGTTGAAATTACGGTTGCATCTGACGGAAAAATAATCCTGCGCGAATACGCCCCGAAACCGTTCAGCGACGATGAGGACAAGGCCGTGTCGTTCGGTATTCAAGGTGTTCCCGTCGATCAAAACGAAAGTTTCTCATACTTCGGACTGGCCGGAGTTAATGCCGTCGATGATGTCGAGTCGATACCCTTTTTCCGGCCCGAACAGGAGTCTCTGCTTGAATATAACCTGGCGCGGATGATTTACAGGTTATCGGATGTTAATCCCGTGACGGTGGGTGTCATCAGCTCGCTGCCGATAATGGGCGACATGAACGCTCAAGGGGCGGGGGGAATGCTTGTTCCCTGGGAAATCGGCAATCAGTTGAAAGAAAACTATGACGTTGTCAACCTCCCGGAATCCATCGACGCGCTGCCCGCGGAGGTTGATGTCTTGATGATTGTTCATCCGCGGGCGTTGAGCGCGCGCGCAATTTATGAAATTGAGCAGTTTCTTTTCCGGGGCGGCCGTGCAATACTGTTCATTGATCCCAAGGCCGAGTCGGATTTGTCACTCGACCCGGATGACACATCCGCATCGACCGACGGTCTTCAACCCCTGCTCAGGCATTGGGGAGTGCGGGTGACCGACGGCCAGTTGGTCGGTGACCGGTCGTTGGCATTGCGCATTAATGCCGGCTCGGTGGCGCAGCCGGTCCCCGCCGATTTTCTGGTTTGGCTGGGTGTTGCCGATGACAACATGAGCCAGACCGACCCGGTAACCAGCCAGCTGTTCGGGCTGAACCTGGCCAGCGCCGGTTTTATCATGCGTGAGGATAATTCCCCTTTTGCGGTTGAACCGTTAATTTTTTCCAGCCCCAATTCAAGCCCCGTTGCAACCGAAAAAGTGCGCGGTTTAATTCCCGATGTTTTGGGATTGCTGGAGGATTTCAAACCCGACGAGAAAACATATGTGATGGCCGCGCGATTGACCGGAAACGCCGCCACCGCGTTCCCCGAAGGGCCGCCGGCGCAAACGATCAGGCGGACCGAACAAGAGCTCGCACAAAACCCGCCCCCGGCGCAGTTGATGGAATCCGACGGCCCGGTCAATATTGTTGTCGTGGCGGATTCGGATTTGCTTGCGGACAGGTTTTGGCTTCGGAAGCGGCAGTTCTTCGGGCGTGAAGTGGCGGAACCCATCGCAAGCAATGCGGACTTTGTGGTCAATGCGTTGGGCAACCTTGCCGGGAGTGACGCGCTGCTGACGCTAAGAACAAGAGGGCTTTCACGGCGCCCTTTTGAAAGAGTGAGGGCGCTTCAGCGGCGGGCGGAAAGCCGTTTGCAGGACCGGGAGCGCGTTTTACGGAGTAAACTCAAGGAAGTACAAGACAATATCGCCGGACTGGAGGGTGTGCGCACCGTAAAAGACGCGGAAAGCGGCGAAGTCAAAGTGAATGTGTCATTGACCGGTGAACAGCGATCTCAACTTGAATCCCTCAGGCGGGACATGCTTTCCATTCGGCAACAACTTCGCGGCGTGCAACGCGGTTTGCGGGAAGATGTGGAAAGGCTGGAAACATGGTTGCGGTTCATCAATATCGGCCTTATTCCATTAATTGTTTCCGCTATCGCCGTCGCGCTTGGCGTCCTGCGCATGACTCGCGCCCGCCATCATTATCGTGTTATTCGAGAGCGCCCGGTTTCTTGATATGCCAAGTCGGGGTCTTTTGGCGTTGTTTGCCGCCACCATGGTGACGGTTTTACTGTGCTGGTTTGCCGTCGTCGACCGCTATTCGAGGGTCGGCTGGTCGATAATACGGGAAGAAGATCTGATTTTTCCGCGGTTTCAGCACCAGATGTCCGGCATTACCGACATGGAGGTGGCGCGCGCCGACGGCAAGTTTGCGCTGTCGCGCAGCGAAAACGCCTGGGCCAACACGGGGCTTGGAGGGTTTCCGGCTGTATCATCGCGCGTGGAAAGTGTGCTGGTTGCCGTGGCGGGCATGAAGTATATCGCGCCCAAGACAAAGCGCAGCCGGTTGCATCACCGGCTTCACGTGGAAGATGTGACTTCAACCGCCCGGTCAACGCGGCTGACTTTCAAGGACGGCGCCGGTGCGGTGCTTGCCGATGTTATTATCGGCAAGCCGAAAGACACGCCCGACCGGCCGGGGGTGTATGTGCGTCTGCCGGGCGAGGATCAGGTTTGGCTGTCCGAAGGGGTTTACGATGTTCGTCATGATATGGTAGAGTGGTCGGACCGGGTTGTGGCGAATTTGGACGCGCGCTTTATGCGGGCGATCACTGTCAGTCACCCGAGCCGGGAGACCGTGGCCCTGTACCGCAGCCAACCTCAGGATCGGAAGATGAAATTAAAGAATTTGCCCGCCGGTGCCGCCATTGAGCACCAGTATCAGATAGATTACATGGCGGGGCTGTTGCAGGATTTGGATTTCATTGACGCAAGGCGCGCCGGTCGATATCCGCCCATGGCGGCGCCGGCTTTCAGGGTGGTGGCGCATTGGAACAGCCAACTTGTGGTTACGTTGCACACGGATGAGCCCATGCCGGACGGCGCGGTCTGGGCGCGGGTCGAGGCGCGCGTGAACGATAATTCACAGGCATCGGAGTTCGAAAAGCGTGAGGCCGCCCGAATACAGTCGAAATTTGACGGATGGATTGTCAAATTGCCCCGAAAATTCACCGACCGGATTGAAATTCGACTGGACGATATCATTCTGTCGAAGGCGGCCTTGCAGTGATTTCCGGGTTATGTTAACGCCGAAACTGCGCGGAGATATGTCCGACTCCCGGAGCAACTCATAATGGAAAGCGTCACTCTTCTCGTCGTGCTGGTGGCTCTGATTCTTTTGGGGGCGCCGATTGGCTTCACATTAATTTTGCTGCCAACCGTATACGTTCTGATCACGGACGTCGCGCCGCTCATTCTCATTCCGGGGCAAATGTTCAGCGCCATCGACTCCGTGCCGCTGACGGCGATACCGTTTTTTATGCTGACGGGTGAACTGATGACCAGTGCAACCATCACTGACCGGTTGGTTGACCTCAGTCAACGATTGATTGGGCGGATGCGCGGAAGTATGGCGCAGGCGAATGTTCTGGTCAGCATGTTTTTTGCCGGAATGAACGGCTCGGTCGTGGCGGATACGGCAACGGTCGGCTCATTGATGGTGCCGGCGATGAAGAGGGCGGGTTATCCGCCGGCGTTTTCCGCGGCCATCACCGCGGTGAGCTCCACCATAGGCGGTATTATCCCGCCGAGTATTATGATGATTGTGCTGGCCAATGCGGTCGGCATTTCCGTCGGCGCGTTGTTTGCCGGGGGCATAGTCCCGGGAATTATGATTGGCGCATTACTGATGACAGTCAACTATTTTATTGCGCGCAAAAACAACTATGAACGCAGCCGGGAGCCGTTCAACTTGCGGGAACTTGCCCGTTCAGGGCGCCGGGCATCATTCGCGTTGCTCATCCCCCTGGTGCTGGTCGGGTCGGTGGTTGGCGGCATTGCCGGCGTGGTTGAAGCCGGCGCCTTGACTGCAACGATTGCCCTGGTGGTGGGGCTGTTCGTTTACCGGACAATCAACCGGGCTAACTGCAAAAGCGCGTTCACCCGGGCGTTCCGCAACAGCGCCATGGTGTTTATTATCATCGCCGCATCCGGCCCTTTCAGCTGGCTGCTGACCTCGCTGGGCGCGATAACACAGATAGAGGAATGGCTGTTGAGTTTTTCCGCAAACCCGATTGTTTTTGCGCTGGTGCTTGTCGTTTTTATCTACCTTCTCGGCATGGTGATGGATTCGGCCGTCAACATCATTGTCGTCGGGCCGGTGATTGTCGAAGTGATGGTCAAAGCGGGTTATGCGGACGTTCAAGCCGGGCTGGTTTGTATTGTCGGCTTTTTAATCGGGTCGGTCACGCCGCCGCTCGGCGTTGCCTACTTCACCGGTGCGGCCATCGCCAAAGCGCGCCTGGAAAGCGTGGCGGTCGCGATGCTTCCGTATCTGGCGGCTTTGTTTGTATTGCTGTTTTTGCTGGTCATAGTTCCGGATTTCACGCTGTGGCTGCCGTCCGCCATGGGCTTTTTTCGGTAACGACATGCTCGTGACACAAGACAAGGCGGGATTCCAGTGACTCGATTTTTTGTGGCGTTGGATTTGTGGGTGCGCAGGTTCCTGAGCGGATTCTGCATCCTTTTGCTGCTTATGATGGTCGTCTTTACCGTCTATACGGTGGTTATGCGGTATGTATTCGAAAATCCGCCCGTGTGGGGCGATTTGCTGACGGTGTTGAGCAATATCTGGCTGGTGTTCATTGCGCTTATTATTACGGTGCGGGAGAAAGACCATATCGCGCTGAATCTTATTTATTCGCGTCTGCCGACCCCGGCCGGTTTTGCGGTGCAGCAGTTTTGGACCGGCGTTATCTTCCTGCTCGGCATCGTTATCTGTGTCTATGGCTGGGAAGTCGTGTCCAAGATGAGCGGTAAATACTGGGAAATGTGGCATTTCGCCTGGGAAAACGGCCAGTTTGTATTCAAGCCCAACTATATGCCCAAAAAGTATGCAATGATAATCCTGCCGATTATGGGCTCGCTTATCAGCGTGGCTGCACTGGTTGCCGCAATTGAAGACGCGATTCGGTTGAAACGAGGCAAATTTGAAGTTGCCGGGGGCTTTGCCCCGGGCGGCGAATGACCTGTTGCGGTCGGTATAAGTCAATCACAAGCATGACAAAAATTCGCCCCTTCCGTCTTGCGGTTCCCGATGCCACGCTGGATTACATCAAAGCGCGGGTCGCCGGTTACCGCTGGCACGAAATGCCCGACGACGGCGGATGGGAATACGGCGCGAACATGGATTACATGAAAGAGCTTTGTGCGTATTGGGCGGAAAAGTACGATTGGCGCAAGCATGAGCGGGAGATTAACCGCTTTGCGCATTATCACGCCGGGGTTGGCGGGCTGGATTTGCATTTTATCCGCGAAAAGGGAAGCGGCTCCGCGCCGTTGCCGTTGATTATTTCACACGGCTGGCCCGGTTCAGTGGTGGAGTTTGCGCGCATTATCGAGCCGCTGGCGCACCCGCAACAATTCGGCGGTGATATAAATGATTCATTCGACGTCATCGCGCCGTCCCTGCCCGGGTTCGGCTTTTCAAGTCGGCCGCCCCGCCCGTACGGTCCGCGAAAAATGGCGAATCTTTTTAATGCGTTGATGACCGGGACGCTGGGTTATAAAAATTACCTCGCCCAGGGGGGCGACTGGGGCGGGGCGATTTGTTCGTGGCTCGGATTTGAGCATGCCGCCTGTCGCGCGATTCACATTAATATCCTGACCATGCGGCACCCCGACGGGCCTCAAGGCGCGGAGGAAACGGCATGGGCGGAACGGTTTGACCGCGACCAGACAATGGAGGACGGCTACCGCACCCAGCAGGCGACCAAACCGCAGACATTAAGCTACGCGATGATGGACAGCCCGGTCGGCGTCGCCGCCTGGATTGTTGAAAAATTTAACTCGTGGTCGGACACGGACGGCGACGACATAGAAAGCGCGCACAGCAAAGACGTGTTGCTGACCAACATCATGGTGTATTTGGTGACCGGCACCTTTAACACCGCCTCGTGGATTTACTACGGCAGGCGCGAAGAAGGCGGGCGCATTTTGTCTCCGCAAGGCAGGCGAGTGGAAGTGCCGACGGCGATGGCGTTGTTTCCGAAAGAAATGTTGTCGTGGCCCCCGCGCTCCTACGCCGAGCGCATCTACAACATCAAACGCTGGACAACGATGCCGCGCGGGGGGCATTTCGCGGCGATGGAGGAACCGGAGTTGCTGATTGATGACATCCGGGAATTTGCGCGTGAGTTGCGTTAACTTCTTCATTCTTCAATAAACTCCCCCGAAAGCTTCCGCGCCGCAATCCATCAAACAGAATCGACCGGGACACGCGGTTCATTGTCCCGGCGGCGGTTTTTGGCATACAGCCGGCTTGCATGCGCCGGGCAAATCGCCGTGCCCGCTTTCAACAAACCCCACCCCCGCCATGGCCCTCGAAACCCAAAGCCTCGACCTCCTGAAAGACGCGCTAATCACGCTGCAGGAAAGTTTCGCCGGCTTGCCGGAATTCGACTCCAGGGCCGACATCGACGCCATCGCGCCGGTGCTGCAACAAGTCGCGCAACGGATGCGCGACAACTATCCGTATCCGCATCCGTTCTACGCCGGACAGATGTTGAAGCCGCCGCATCCGGTCGCGCGCCTGGCGTATATGCTGGCGCTGTATCTCAACCCGAACAATCACGCGCTGGACGGCGGGCGCGCCAGTTCGGCGATGGAGAAGGAAGCGGTGGCGGCGATTGCCGGCATGTTCGGCTGGGGCGCGCGTCACTTGGGGCACTTATCCAGC
>JAPPQJ010000074.1 GCA_028817015.1 Gammaproteobacteria bacterium | reverse complement strand
CGGGCTTGACGCTATACAGGAACACGATGCCGTCGCCGTGCTCGACCGCGTCGAGGTGCACGTTGACCACGCCCTGCAACTGCTCGGCCAGCGCGGTCAGTTCAAAATAGTGCGTGGAAAACAGCACGCATGCGCCAACCCGCCGCGACAAATCGGCGGCGCACGCCCAGGCCAACGCCAGGCCGTCGAAGGTGCTGGTGCCGCGCCCGATTTCATCCACCAGCACCAAACTGTTGGCGGTGGCGTTGCGCAGGATGTGCGCCATTTCGGTCATTTCCACCATGAAGGTCGAGCGCCCGCCGGCTAAGTCGTCGGAGGCGCCGATGCGGGTGAAGATGCGGTCGATGGGGCCGATGGTGGCGGATTTGGCCGGCAGGTAACAGCCGGTGTGGGCCAGCAGCGCGATCACCGCCACCTGGCGCATGTAGGTGCTCTTGCCGCCCATGTTCGGGCCGGTGATGAGTTGCATGCGCGTGGCCTGGTCGAGGCGGATGGAGTTGGGGATGAAATGAGTGTCGAGCGCCTGCTCCACCACCGGGTGGCGGCCGTCCTCGATTACCAGCGTCATGGCGTCGTTCAACACCGGGCGCACCAGATTCAAGTCCACGGCGCGGGCGGCAAAATTGACCAGCATGTCCAGTTGCGCCAGGCGGTCGGCGCAGTCCTGCAAGGCGGCGATATGCGGCGCCAGCGTTTCCAGCAACCGGTTATACAGGTATTTCTCGCGGGCCAGCGCCTTGCCCTGCGCGCTTAGGATTTTGTCCTCGAATTCTTTCAGTTCTTCGGTCACAAAGCGCTCGGCGTTTTTAATGGTCTGGCGGCGGATGTAGTCGTCCGGCACCACTTCCGACCGGGAGCGCGGCAACTCGATGTAGTAGCCGTGCACCCGGTTATACCTGACCCGCAGGCTGGCCACCCCGGTGCGGGCCCGTTCCCGCACTTCCAGTTTCAGCAGAAAGTCGCCGGAGTCGCGCTGCAAGTGGCGCAGTTCGCCTAATTCCCGGTCGTATTCATCGCGGATCACCGAGCCGTCGCGAATCACGCTCGGCGGGTTGTCGGTCAGCGCCCGGGAAAGGTGGTCGAGGAGTTGCGGTTGCGGCGCAATCAGGGCGCGCATCGACGCCAGCAAGGCCGGCGGCTCGCCCTGCAGTTGCCGGTGAATGTCCGGCAGCGCCGCCAGCGCCGAGCGCAGCCGCGTCAAATCCCTGGGCCGCGCGGTTTTCAGCGCGATGCGCGCCAGCGAGCGCTCCATGTCGCCGATTTGCTTAAGCGCCCCGGCCAAAGCGAGGTGGCGGCGGTCGTCGATCAGATAGTCGATGGCGTCGTGGCGCACCGCCAGTAACCGGTGGTCGCAACTGGGGTTGTTGAAGCACCGGCGCAACATCCGCGACCCCATCGGTGACGCGCAACGGTCGAACAGGCCGACCAGGGTGTGCTCGCGGTTGCCGTCGCGGCTGCGCTCGATCTGCAGGTTGAGGCGGCTGACCGGGTCGATGATGACGCTGGAGTTATCGTGCTGGTAGTCGATGCTGCGGATGTGGGGGATGTGGTTGCCGTGCAGGTCCCGGACATACTGAATCAAGGCGCCGGCGGCGCGGGTGGCCAGCGGAAAGGCGTCGCTGCCGAACGCCGCCAGATCGTGGGTGGCGAAGGTTTCGCACAGGGTGCGGGTGGCCCGGGCGGTTTCGTAATACCAGTCCGGGATCGGGGTTGGAGTTTCCGCGCTGTCCTGGTCAAGCAAGTCCGACTGGTTCCGGGCAACCAGAATTTCGGCGGCGCGCAGGCGCGCCAATTCGCCTTGCAGACGCTCACGCCCGGCCAGCTCGAAGCCGTTGAAGCGGCCGCTGGAAATTTCCAGGGTGGCCACGCCGACTCGCCCGCCCGCCTCAAGCAACGCCGCAGTGATGTTCTCCCGGCGGTCATCCAGGAGGTTTTCTTCGGTCAGCGTGCCCGGCGTAATCACCCGCGTCACCTTGCGCTCGACCGGGCCCTTGGAGGTGGCCGGGTCGCCGACCTGCTCGCAAATCGCCACCGCCACCGACTGTTGCACCAGTTTGGCCAAGTATTGGTCAACGCTGTGGCAGGGCACGCCGGCCATCGGGATCGGCATTCCGGCCGATTTGCTGCGCGAGGTTAAGGTGATGTCGAGCAGTTTGGCGGCCCGCTCCGCGTCCTCGTAAAACAGTTCGTAAAAATCCCCCAGACGGTAGAACAGCAGGGTGTCGGGATAGTCGGCCTTGATCGACAGATACTGGCGAATCATGGGCGTATGTTCGGTGCCCGGCAGGGGGGTGCTGACTGGCGGTCGATTCATGCTCTCGGTGCCTCGCGACGTTTGTCGGGGTCGGTTTCAGCGGCAATTATCACCATCAGATCATTGAAAATCACCCTATTGGCGGCGATCACCTGGCCCGTTTCAAGGAAATTCTGCATGCCTTGAAAATCCGCCACCAGCCCGCCGGCCTCGCGCACCAGCAGGCAGCCGGCGGCAATGTCCCAGGGCGCAAGGCCGGACTGCCAGTAACCGTCAAAGCGACCGCAGGCGACATATGCCAAGTCCAGCGCCGCCGAACCGCAGCGCCGCACATCGATGACCCGCGGTATCAGCGCTTTGAAGCAGCGCAGCCAGCGCTCAAACTGGGCGGCGCCACGATAGTGCAGGCCGGTGGCCAGCAGGCAGTGCTCCAGGCGGCGCTGGCCGGTTACGCGGATGCGGCGGCTGTTGAGTTGCGCGCCCTGGCCGCGGGAGGCGGTATACATCTCGTCGCGCAGGGGGTCAAAGATCACCGCGTGCCGCACCTCGCCGTTGTGCCGGGCGGCGATGGAGACGGCGAAATGGGGGTGTGCGTGGAGGTAATTGGTGGTGCCGTCCAACGGGTCGATAATCCATTCGACCTCTTCGCGGCCGGGCGCCGGGGCCAGTTCACCGCCGCGTTCTTCGGCGACGATGCGGTGGTTCGGATAGCGCGATTGAATGAGGCCGACGATATCATCCTCCGCCATCCGGTCCACTTCGCTGACGAAGTCGTTGCGCCCTTTTTGCTCGACCGCGATTCGCTCAAGGCGGTCGATGTGGCGCAGGATGGTCCTGCCGGCCCGGCGGGCCGCCTTGACTGCGACATTAAGGAGGGGGTTCATCGGCCATTTCCGCTATTTTGCAAGGCTGGGAGATCCGGAGTTGAATAGCAAGTTCCCTGTGCCAGCGTTCCATTGCTCGGCTGCTTGCGGCACAATGTGATCATGAAAGAACTGGATTATATCCGAGTCGTGCTGATTCAACCCACCCATCCCGGGAATATCGGCGCCACCGCCCGGGCCATGGCGAACATGGGCATCCGGCATCTGGCGCTGGTGCAACCGCGAGATTTCCCAAGCCCCCAGGCCACCGCCCGAGCCGCCGGCGCCGACTATATTCTGGAAAACGCCATGGTCGTGAAGCAACTCGACCAGGCCATTGCCGATTGCGCCCTGGTGGTCGGTGCCAGCGCGCGCCTGAGAACCATCGAATGGCCGCAGTTGCCGCCCGCCGAAGCCATGGATGAGGCCGTAAAAGCCGCCCGCCACACGCCCGTTGCCGTGCTTTTCGGCCGCGAAAGCCGCGGCCTGACCAACCGCGAACTGGACCGCTGCCACTACCTGGTGCGCATCCCCGCCAACCCCGAATTCCCCTCACTCAACATCGCCTCGGCGGTCATGGTATTGTTGTATGAATTGCGAAATGCGGCCGCTCGCGCAGCCGGCGACGAAGCCGCCACCGAGCCGCAAACAACCGCCGAACCGCGCGCTGTCGCCGAAGACATGCAGCACTTTTACCGGCATCTGGAACGGCTCCTGACCCTCCTGGAATTCGGCAACGGCCGCTCCGACAAACTGCACCGCAAACTAACCCGCCTGTTCAACCGCGCCCAGCCTTACACCCGGGAAATCCGAATATTGCGGGGGATATTTGCCGCGGTGGAGCGGAAGATCGGGCGCTAAACCGGGGGGCGGGGGTTGGCCGAGTCGCCATCATGGTCATTGGGTGTTGTCATCGTTGACCTTGTCTGTCACCGCCCCTTGCAGCCATCATGGCTTTTTGCTCGCCGCCTCCCTTGCCATCGCTCCGGCGAGACTGCCGTTAGATCGCCCAAAGACGCAATCCATCCTTAAGCAAAGCCCCGCGCTATGGCCTTTGATGACCAAGCCAACATGAGCCGCTTTCGCAAAAGCGCGCTGTGGACGGCGGCGCTGTGGATTTGCCCGGCCCCTGCATTCGCCCACGGCAGCGCGCGCGGCATGGTGATGCTGCTGCCCACCGGTTACTACCAGGTGGCGGCGGCATTAGCGGTGGCGGCGTCGTTCGCGGTGCTGCTGGGGGCGCCGGCCCGCCGCCTGCGCTGGCTCGAGGCGCGCTCGGCGCCGCTCTTTTACCTGCGCGCGCGACCTCCGCGCTGGCCGAGTTGGCTGTCGTTCGCACTGCTGTGCGCGCTGCTGCTCAGCGGCTACGCCGGCAACCCCGACCCGCTGGCCAACCCGCTGCCGCTGAGCGTGTGGACGCTGTGGTGGGTCGGTTTCACCGTATTGCAAGGCGCGGCCGGCAACCTGTGGCCGTTGCTCAACCCGTGGAGCGGCCCGTTAACCGCGCTGCGCCGCCTTTGCCCGCGCCTGCGAGTCGCGCCGTTCAACCCCCCGCGCGCGCTCGGCTACGCGCCGGCGTTCGTGTTGTTCCTCGCCTTCGCCTGGTTTGAGTTGGTTGACCCGGCGCCCGACAACCCCGGCCGCCTGGCGCGCGCGGTGCTGCTCTACTGGTGCGCCACCTTCGCCGCCTGCCTGCTGTTCGGCGAAAGAGACTGGTTTCGCCGCGCCGAACCGTTCGCCATTTTCTTCCGATTAATCGGCGCCTGCTCGCCGCTGCTGCGCGAGCCGCGCCGGCATCGGCGCCGGGGCGCGCGGCTGGCGTTTCGCCTGTGCCTGCCCGGCGCGCAGTTAGCCGCCTTGCCGCCGCTGCCGCTGTCCGGCGTGTGCTTTGTGTTGCTGACCTTGAGTTCCGTGTCGTTCGACGGCCTCAACAAAACCTTCGCCTATCTGTCGCAACTGGGCATCAATCCGCTGGCCTTTCCGGGGCGCAGCGCGGTGGTGGCCGGCAACAGCGCCGGCCTGCTGCTGGCCTTCGCCGCGCTGGCGGCGTTGTTTTTCGGCTGCGTGTGGTCGGGCTGCCGCCTGCTGCAAAACCCCGGCGCCCCCGGCATCCTGCGGCGCAGCAGCGGGCGCCTGATTTATTCGCTGCTGCCCATCTCGCTGGTATTCCACCTCGCCCATTACCTCACCGCCCTGCTCACCAACGCCCAGTATGCGCTGCGAGCCTTCAACGACCCGTTCCACCTGAACTGGAGCGTGTTAGGCGCCGAAAACTACCGGGTGACCACTTCGTTCACCACCCACCTGCCCAGCGTGTCGATGATTTGGAGCGCGCAAACGGGGTTCATCGTGCTCGGCCATGTCATCGGCATCACCGTCGCGCACCTGATGGCGGCGCGGCTGTTCGGCGACTCCCGGGCCGCGGGAATCAGCCAGTTGCCGCTGGCGGGGCTGATGGTGTTCTATACATGGTTCGGATTGTGGCTGTTATCGACGCCGGCGGTGGGTTGACAACTCGGCCGCCGTCAGCGGATTAGAAGATCTCCGGTTGTTGTTCCGGTAAACGCCCGGCTATCGCCTCCATCGCGCGCGCAGCGACGAGTTGCGCTTCCTCAGCCAGTGGAGTTTTTGCGAAGGCAAACGGTCGCCGAACCACGGCCGACAGACAATTGGATGAAACAGGACAGGTTTCGCCCGGGATGCAACCGCTACGGTGCGCCCGGCGCATGGCTTTTCCATTCCCGCCAGCCGCGCAACGCCGGGAAATACAGCCCCAACTTCACTTGCTCCGCCCGCAGCGCGCCCACCACCTCGGCATACAACGCCATCTGCGGCTGGTGGCGCTCGCGCTCGCGGTCGAGGAAGGCGTCCAAATTGCCGCCTTCGTGGCGGCTGGATTTGAAATCGATGACCCACCGCGCTCCGTGTTCATCGACAAAACTGCGGTCGATGACGACATGCGCGATTCGCCCCTCGACCACCCCGGTCAGCGGCCATTCGGCGCGGATGTCGCGGTGGGCGGGCGAGAAAATCCACGCCGCGCGCGGGTCGTCGCGGGCGTTGTCGATGGCGGCGGCGATCTGCGTCAGCGCCGCTTGCAGGTTGTGCCGGGGCAGGCCGTTTTCCAGCAACTGGTTTCGCCATTGCGCATCGAAGGCCGCCCGCCGCCGCCATGCGTCCCAGCCGATGGCGTCCACCTGCTGCAAAATGGTGGATGACGATGCCGGTGATGCGCGCGGTCTCGCCGGCCCAGGAAAACTCCAACTGCTCCGCCTCCCCGCCGGCTTGCCGCTCGACGCCGGCATCGACACCCGGCGGCAACGGCGGCGGCCGCCAATCGCGCGGCAACCGTTGCAATGGCCGGGGCCGGAATTCGCCCGCATCGGCGGCGACCACGGCATCGGCGGCGGTCTGGCCGGCCGCGCGCCGGTATTCCCCGGCCACTGACGGCCACAACAGCGACAGCAGCGAGCCGGCCGGCGGTGCACAAGGCACCCCGTCCCTGCTTGGCGCCTGGCCGAACAGGTGCAGGCGCCGGCGCGCGCGGGTGCAGGCGACATACAACAGGCGGCCGGTCTCGTAATGCTGGTGCTGCGCTTCCAGGCGGGCGAGGTAGCGGTAAAACGGGTCGCCGGAATCGTCCGGGTCACCGCTCGCCGGCAGCGGCGCCAGCAGCAACTGGCCGGGGCCGGGGAGTTTGCGCCATCTCAGGAGGGTTTTTTCCGGTGCGCGCGGGCGGCCGTGCAGCCGCGGCACGATGACGGTGTCGAATTCCAGGCCCTTGGCCTTGTGAATGGTCAGCAACTCGACCCGCGCACCGGCGCCGCCCTGCGCCCAAAGCTCGCCCGCCGCCTGATGCAGGCCGGCGGGGGTGGTCTCAACCTGCGCCGATTCCATGCCGCTCAACAGGTCGAGGTATTTAGCGCAGTCGTCGAGGTCGGACGCATCCACGGTGGCCGGACCGCCCAGCGCCAGCCACGCGGACTCGACATTGTCCCGCAAGCCGATGCGCCCGCGCCGCTGCAACGCGGCGTCGAGAACGGCGGCAAAACCGGCCAGCCGCGCGCGGCCGTCGTCGGACAACGCCGCGATTCGCTGGTCACCGCGCCACAATTCAGGCAGGGTGGCGGCGCCATCCACGCCGGGCGCGGCGGCCAACTTGGACAAATCATCGAGGCTCAGCCCGCACCACGGCGCGCGCAGCAGGCTAAGCATGGCCACCCGGTCGGCCGGCTGCACTAAGGCGCGGGTGAGCGCGATGAGGTCGCGTATGGCCGGGCGGTCGCCGAGTTTTTCCAAGTCGCGCCCGTGGAACGCGATTTCCCTGCGCCGCAACGCCGCGGCGATGGCGGTCAGGTGGCGGCGCGTGCGGCCGAGGACGGCGATGTGTTGTTCGGGGTCTTCGCGCTGCGCTTGGGCGATGAGGCCGGCGATGGCCTCGGCTTCGGACTCGGGGCCGCCGTCGACCGCGGGATGAATGCGAACGCCGCCTGCTTTTGTCTCAACGTGGGCAACGGCCGGCGCATAACGAACCGCCCCGGTGGCGGGGTCGTCGCGCTCGGCCAGCACCGCGTCGAAGGTGGCGTTGAGCCAGTCCACCAACCGCGGCACCGAGCGAAAATTCACCTCCAGCGCAACCGACTCCAAACAAATGTCACCGACGCCGGAATCCCTGGCCTGCAAAAAGTTGCCGACCTCGGCTTCGCGGAAACGGTAAATCGACTGCATCGGGTCGCCGACCAGAAACAAGGTGCGCCCGTCGCCGGCCTGCCAGCCGGCGGTCAGTTTTTCCAGCAGTTCCAAGTGTGCGCTGGAGGTGTCCTGGAACTCGTCCATCAGGATATGCGTGAGTTGATAATCGAACGCCAGCGCCAGGTCGGTCGGCGCCTCGGCGTCGCCGAGCGCGAGGCCTGCGCGCTGCGTCAACTCGATGTAGTCGGCCTGATTGCGCTCCTTGAAAAGGAGTCGAAGTTCGGCGGCGGCCACGCGCAGCAACTTCACCACGGCGTCGATGGAATGCCACTGCGCATCGTCAAAGCGGCCGCGCGGCAATGCGCGAACCGTGCTCAGCGCATCGGCGACGGCGGGGTGGCCGCGCACGGTGTTCAGCAACTCCAGCATGCGCGCTTTGTGCGCTTTTTGCTCGGCGTCATCGGCCGGAAAACCTTCGCGTTTGGTTACGGTTTTGCGCACTTCGCCTTTCTGCGTCAGCGCTAACGCCGCCAAGCCGTGCCAGGCATCGATATGGCGGTGCTCCGCCTTCGGAAATTCCGTCATTGCGCGCAACGCCAGCGCCGGCGAGTCCGCGCCCGAGTCCGCCAGCCGCGCCGCGGCGTAAGCGCCCAATTCCGCCCACGCCGCCAGTTGCCCCGGCGTGAGCGCATCAAACGCCGCCCGCGCCCCCCGCAATTCCCGGTCGATGTTTTCCCGCCACATGCGCTCGACCGGCGCCCGGTCATCCGCCCCCAAATCGCCCGCCCCCAGCGCACGCATCCACTGGTCGCGGCTGGCCAACATCGACGCCAGCAAATCCCGCGCCCGGCCCCAGTTGGCATCGACGCGGGTCAGCAGCGTGTCGGCGGCGTCCGACCACCGGTCGTTGCGCTCGAGGTGGTCGAGGGCGCGCTTGGCCGCCTGCCGGTATAGCGGCGCCGCGTCATCCGCCAGCGCCGGCGGCGAGCCGAAGCGCGCCGACCACGGCATGCGCCACACCAACTCGTTGCAGAAAGCGTCGATGGTCTGAATGCGCAGGCGGCGGGTGTTGCCGGTCAAATGCCATTGGTATTTGGCGTCGCGGGCGCGCGCGGCGGCGGCCAGTTCGCGCATCTCACCATCGTCCGGCGCGGCATCGGCGCCGAGCGCATCGCTTACCCGCTGACGCATTTCCGCGGTGGCCTTGCGGGTGAAGGTGATCGCCAAAATCTGCTCCGGGGCCTCGACCACCGCCAGCAGTTTCAGATACCGCCGCACCAGCAATTCGGTCTTGCCGGAGCCGGCCGGCGCCTGGACGATGACCGACTTGCCAATGTCCAGGGCGCGGCAGCGCTGCTTTGCGTCTTCGGGCGACGGCGTTTTGTTCATGACCGGCCGTGCGCGCCGGCGTCGATGCGGCACAAGGTATGCAGGTGGCAATTCGCGCAAACTTCCGCCTTGAACGGGTCAACGCGCGCTTCGCCGGAGGTGAACTCGGCGGCCAGTTGCGGCAACACGCGGCGCCAGTGCCGCACTAACGCCTCCCAGCCGTCGAAGTCCGCCTTCAAACTGCGGTGCTTTTCCACCGGCCCGACTTGACCGGCGAATTCCTGGTCCTGACTCCGGGCGATGCCGCTGAACGCGCACCGCCCTTTTTTCACCCGGCCGTAGGCGATGACGCCCACCGCCTCCGCTTGCGCGATGGCATACAGCGGCAACTGCGGCGATTGCGGGCGCGGGCCGGACCAGTGGTGCAGACTGTCGGGCGCGCCGGTTTTGTAGTCGATGAGCGCCGCCGCGCCGCTTTGCAGGCGGTCGATGCGGTCGATTTTGCAGGCCAGCGTGAGTTGGTTCACGGTCACGGTGGTTTCTTTTTCGCACGCGGCGACCGTGAAAGCGCCGCGTTGCCGCTCCACAGCCAGCCATTCGCGCAGCGTGTCGATGACCCAGCGGACTTGCACGCGGTGAAACCGCTCGCCGCAACCGCTCGACACCGCATAGCGCCGGGCGGCCTGTTCGGCGGCGCCGGCGATGAGCGACTGCAGTTCGCGTTCATCGAGCGCGTTTAGTTTGACGGATGACTGGAGTTGCTCCCACACCAGTTGCAGCGCGCGGTGAATCAGCGAGCCGCGCTCCCCGGCGTCCAGTCCCTGCTCGTTTTGTTCCAGGTCGCGGGCGCCCAAGCGGTGCAGCGCAAAGGCGCGAAACGGGCATTTCGCTTGATTCTCGATGACCGCCACGCCGCCCGCCGCCGCGCCGCCCGCCGCCAATCCCGGGCCGCGCCGGTCGGTGAACGACTCCAGTGGCGGTTTGCCGCGCGCTACGATGCGGGCCGGGGTGTCGGCGCGGGGCGCGTCGGCCGTGTCGGGCTCGGCGTTCTCATCGCACTGGCCGCCGCCAAACAACGGGCTGGGCTCGACCGCCACCTCCTCGTCGCCATAAACCGGCCGCGACAGCACCACTTCATCGCCGGAGGCGAGCAGTCGGCGCTGAATGGCTTGCGC
>JAPPQJ010000213.1 GCA_028817015.1 Gammaproteobacteria bacterium | reverse complement strand
CAGCAACACCGTGTGCCTGAACGGCCGCCCGTTCCCCGCCGATGTGCGCCGCGCATTGGGATGCGAGGTGCGCTTCGCCAACGACGCCGACTGCCTGGCGCTGTCCGAGGCCACCGACGGCGCGGCGGCCGGCGCGGCCACGGTGTTCGCGGTGATTCTCGGCACCGGCGTCGGCGGCGGCATCGCCTTGGGCGGGCGCGTGGTCACCGGCCCCAACCTGATTCGCGGGGAATGGGGGCATGTGCCGCTGCCGTGGCCGTCGGCGCGCGAGTATCCCGGCCCGCCGTGCTATTGCGGGCGGCGCGGCTGCATGGAAACCTTCGTATCCGGCCCCGGCCTGGAAAACGACTTCGAGCGCGCCACCGGGCGACGCCTGAGCGCGCGGGACATCGCGGCCGCGGCCCAGTCCGGGGGTGCTCAGGCCGCCGAGGCCCGCGCCGCGCGGCGCCGCTACGCCCACCGCCTGGCGCGCGGCCTGGCGATGATGGTCAACATCCTCGACCCCGATGTCATTGTGTTAGGCGGCGGCATGTCGAACATGGATTTCCTCTACGACTCGGTGCCGGACTTGATGCGGCCGTGGATTTTCGGCGGCGAGTTCGCCACCCCGCTGCGCAAAGCGGCGCACGGCGATTCCAGCGGCGTGCGCGGCGCCGCGTGGCTGGCCGATATGGTGTCGGCCGGCGATTAGCGGCAGCGGGCGCGCGATCATCACCGCGCACCCGCCGCGCCTTCACCACTTCACCCGCCTCAAGCGCAGCGCGTTGAAGATGACCGACACCGAACTGGCGCTCATGGCCGCCGCCGCCAACATCGGGCTCAGCAAAACGCCGAAGGCCGGATACAACACCCCGGCGGCGATGGGCACGCCGAGGCTGTTGTAGGCGAACGCGAAGGCGAGGTTCTGGCGGATATTTTTCACCGCCGCGCGGCTCAAAGCGCGGGCGCGCACGATGCCGTGCAGATCGCCTTTGACCAGCGTGATGCCGGCGCTTTGCATGGCCACATCGGTGCCGCCGCCCATGGCGATGCCGACCTGCGCCTGGGCCAATGCCGGGGCGTCGTTGATGCCGTCGCCGGCCATCGCCACCACGCGGCCGGCCGCCTGCAGTTGGCGGATGCGCTCGGCCTTCTCGCCCGGCAGCACGCCGGCAACGACCTCGGTCAGGCCGGTCTCGGCGGCCACCGCGCGCGCTGTGGCGGCCACATCGCCGGTCAGCATGAGGATGTGCAGGCCCTGCTTGTGCAACGCGGCGATGGCCGCCCGCGCGCCCGGCTTGACCGGGTCGGCGGCCGCGAGCAACCCGGCCACCGACCCGCCCACGCACACGAACAACACGCTGTGCCCGCGCCCGCGCAACCTTTCGGCATGGCCGCTGAGCGGCGGCGGCGGTTCGACGCCGAGTTCAGCCAGCAGCGCTTCGTTACCCAGACCGACCGGCGCGCCGTCCACTTCGCCGGTGACGCCCTTGCCGGGCAGCGCGCGCGGCGCCTGCGCCTCGCCCGGTTGGACGCCGCGTTGCCGCGCGCCGTCAATGACCGCCGCCGCCAGCGGATGCTCGCTGTTTTGCTCCAGCGTCGCCGCGTAATACAACAATCGGGATTCGGCACCGGCATCGCCGGCCGGAATCACCGCAACCAACTTCGGCCGGCCTTCGGTCAGGGTGCCGGTTTTGTCGACAACCAGCGTGTCGACGCGGCACAGGGTCTCCAGCGCGCCGGCGTTTTTGAAAAGGACGCCCGCGGCCGCGCCGCGCCCGACCGCCACCCGCACCGACATCGGCGTGGCCAGCCCCAACGCGCACGGGCAGGCGATAATCAGCACCGCCACGGCGCACACCAGCGCGCGGGCCAGGGCCGGCGGCGGGCCCCACAATGCCCACACCGCGAAAGTCACCACCGCCACCGCCACCACCGCCGGCACAAAGCGTGCGGCAACGGCATCGGCCAACCGCTGCACCGGCGCGCGGCTGCGTTGCGCCTCGGCGACCTGGCGGGTGATTTGCGCAAGGAGCGTCTCGTCGCCGACCCGCCGCGCTTCGATGACTAACGCGCCGTTGCCGTTCAGCGTCGCGCCGATGACTCGGTCGCCGGCCGAGCGGCTAACCGGCAGCGGCTCGCCGGTAATCATCGACTCGTCCACCGCGCTGGCGCCGGACAGCACCACACCGTCAACCGGGATTTTCTCGCCCGGGCGGATGCGCAGGCGGTCGCCGACTCGCACCTCGCTAATCGGCACATCGCGCTCGTTGCCGTCCAAGTCGATGCGCCGGGCGGTGTTCGGCGCCAGGCCGAGCAGGGCGCGAATGGCGGCCCCGGCGTGAAAGCGGGCGCGCAACTCCATCACCTGGCCGAGCAGCGCCAGGGTCATGATGACCGCAGCCGCTTCAAAATAAACCGCCGCCTGACCGCCGCCCGGCGGACCCGGAAACAACCCCGGCGCCAGCGTCGCCGCCAGGCTGTATAGATAGGCGGTGCCGGTGCCCAGCGCGATCAGCGTGAACATGTTTAAGTGGCGGCCGGCCACCGAGCGCCAGCCGCGCACCAAAAACGGCAGCCCGCCCCACAGCACCACCGGCGTGGCCAGAATCAACTGCAGGGTGTGCGACCAGCCGGGATGCCGAACCAGTTCGCCCATGGCGATGACCACCAGCGGCAAGGTCAACGCCGCGCTGACGCGCAGGCGGCGGGTCATGTCGGCCAGTTCCGGGTCCGGCGCGTCGGCGGCGGCCGCGGCGCCGGGCTGCGACGGCAATTCCACCTCCAACGCCATGCCGCACATCGGGCATGCGCCCGGCACCGCCTCGCGCACCGACGGACACATCGGGCAGGTGTAAACCGCCCCGCCGGGCGTGGCGTTGCCGCCCTCGGTCGCGCTGGCGCTGGCGTGTTTAATCATCGGGATGCTGCGGGGACGGTTGCGGGCGAATCAATGCCGGCGGGCGGCGGTTTTTGTCGGTGGGCATGGAAATTCCCCAGCCGGGTTGTGGACAATGTAGCACGAATCGGCACCGGCGTACAAACCGCAAAAGCGCCGGCTTTTTGCCGTCATTACGGCAGTCTTTTAAGCCGGAATCCATTCTTTTTACCCTGGCGTTTTCTGTTGTCATGTCAAACCTCTTATTTTCAGAGGGTTTCATCAATGTTTGTTCTGTTTCATGCTGCGATGGGTTGGTATGGGCGCCCGCTTTTGACTATGCCGAACATCTGGCGGCTTCGCATGACCCTGGCCTTTGAGCCGCCAATGGATTTTGCGCCCGCCCCAGGCCGGATGTTCCTCTCGCACAGCCAACACTTGTTGCACCATACGCGGGGAACATGGCGCCTCCTCCATTGATACCCGGTGACACGGGAAATGCCGAAACTTTCGCGCAACCGCGCAAAAGTTCCGTCCCAATAGGCTAAACGCGCTATCCATTCCAACTTCTGACTCATCGCCGTTTGCTCTTTCCGGGGCATAATGGACCTCCTCGCATGGGCCGGTTCATACCCCGAATATGTAAACGATGTCCCCGCACACTTGTAAAGGATGTCTCCGGTCTGTAACACCTCCGGGAGAGGTCCGGGGAGAGGGTAGTGCAGGAAAAAAAGTCTCTGGGCTCCCGCTCTGCGGCGGGCGTGGCAACGGTGGGAATTATCGATGAAAGTTGACAAGGGCGGTTTCATACCACCTCTTGTCTGTTGCGCCTCGACACCACGCTGTCACTTTCATTGACAAATCCCAATGAAAACCCCCCTCAACTCCCCGCCGGGGAGATTGAGGGGGGTGACAACCGCAGCCGGGTTAGCCGGGTGCCGGCGGTTTTATGCGAACCACCACCGCTCGGCCCAGCGCTGGCCGTCTTTGTCCCAGTTGGACGCC
>JAPPQJ010000063.1 GCA_028817015.1 Gammaproteobacteria bacterium | reverse complement strand
GGTCTATTACTGCACCCGGCAAATAGGCAAACTGACCCTCAGGGGGGCCAAAAATGTGTAAGCGATGTCCCCGCACAAGTGTAAACTATGTGTCCGGTCTGTACACCGGAGGGAGAGGTTCCGGTTGCCCTTCCCCCTTTGGGAGAGGGCGGCACCGGAAAGAAAAGACACTGGATTCCCCGGACGCTCCCTCCCGGAAGTTAAGATCACATAGTAGAATTGATTCAGTGCCTGCGCCCGCCCCATGACCAACCCATACTACAAAACCATCGCCGCGCTCGAAAAACAGGGTGTCGCGCGCGACTATATTCTCGGTTGGGCAAGCGGTTTTCTGGGCAGCCCGAAGCGGGAGGAGCAGCGCCTCACCGAGCCGTATCAAGCGGGTTATGCCGACGGCTTGAACAAGCATACAAAAAACGCGGCCAACTGGAAAACCGCAAAGAGCGGGTGAATTCAACCGCGAAGTAGCGGCTGGGGGATGTGTGGTTTGGCGGTGAGCCCGGGCGCTCGGATGTTGTGCGACGCGGCTTCCCGGCGCGCCGCCCCGCGCGCCCGCTCGCCGTGCCCGTGCGCGACCTTCAGGCGCCGACGATGAACCATGTCCCCAGGCCACCATAGCCGCGCCAGTGGTTCGAGTAAATCACGCTGTGCAGTTCCCGCGCCTGCGGATAATGGCTTGCAGCGCGGTGATTTGCACTGAGTCGATTCGAGGGAAAACAGGCGCCCGATGCGGCCGGAATTGGCGTTCCGAAATGCGATCTCGAAAAATATGGCGATTCTTCACGAAATATCAGTGGGTTACGCATGTTTTACCTTGCCCAACTTGCCGTGACCCAAAAAAATTACTTTTTCGAGAGCGCCAATGAGGGAGAGTACGCAAAAACGCCAAAAAATGCTTGACAAGTGCAATGATAAGCCGGTAGTGTGGTCACACTTGAAAACCGATTGGAGGATATTATGAAAAACTCAAAATCTGCTGGCGGGTTGTCCCGTCGTCAAGTTCTCAAATCCGGAGTCACGACCCTGATGGCTGGGGCGGTCGGCTTTCCGGCAATCATCCGCGCTCAGAGCGATACCATTCGTATCGGGCATATCACCCCCCGCTCCGGATTTCTTGGTACTCTCGGCGACTACGGGTTTCGTGGAGTCAATTTGGCGGTTGAGGAAATCAACGCAGCGGGGGGCGTTCTTGGTCGTGAGGTTGATCTCTTTTCCGAGGATAGCGTTGGTTCAGCGGTTGCCCCGACCAAAGCGCAAAAGCTGATTGAGCGGCGCGATGTGCATTTCCTCATCGGCGAAATCAGTTCCGGGTCCGGTGGCGGCGTCATGGCGACAGCCAACCGCTTAAAAACGCTCTACATGCAGACTGGCTGCAATTCAGACGCCCTGCGCGGTGAAAAATGCAACCGCTACACTTTCCATGTTGAAGCCGGCAACACAATGTATACCAAAACCATCGGCAACTGGCAGCACCGCGCCGGGAATGTCCAGGGCAAGAAATTTTACATGTTGACCGCCGACTACGCTTTTGGCCACGATCTTGCCAGAGTGTCGACGCGCTTTCTCACCGATAAGGGCGGCATCATCATGGCCAACGAATTGATAGCGACCGGCACGCCGGACTACAGCCCTTACATTCTCAAAATAAAGGCGGCGAATCCGGATTTTGTCTACATCAATTTGGCCGGTGCCGACCAAACCACATTCCTTAAGCAATACAAGGAATACGGCCTCCCGTTCAAGGTGTCCGGCGGTGTGATGGACACCGCCCAGTTCTGGGGGGCCGGTATCGAGTCGATCACCGGATATTGGCAGAGTTTATGGTATCACGGCCTGAACACCGATTCGTCCAACGCATTCACCGCCGCTTTCACTGAAAAGTATAAAAAGCCGCCGGAGAATCAGGCCTGGGGCGATTACATCGGCGTCAAGATAATGGCTCAGGCGATGGAGGAAGCGAAGACCACCGACTCCCGGAAACTGATAGCGTTGCTGGAATCCGGCATGGAGTTTGACATTCTCAAGCCCCGCCAGGGCCAATTCCGCAAGTGGGACCATTCATTGCTGCAACAAATGTTTGTGGTCAAGGTGAAGGATAAAGCGGACATGTCGGATAAATGGGACATATTTGAAGTTGTCGAAGCCAGTCCCGGTGACAATGAACCGCTGGGCGCCATCCAGCCCACCAAAGACGAAAACCTCTGCAAAATGGGGTAGTTTGATGTAACGAAACATCGGGGATGAGATGGACCTCTTCCCCGCGCTCCATAACCGATACCGTCGATCCCCGTTGCCAATGTTACTGGTCGAGCAGATTCTCAACGGACTGCTCTCAGGGGCTTACTACACCCTTCTCGCGCTCGGTTTATCCATCATCTTCAGTCTGGGCGGAGTTGTGAATCTGGCCCATGGCGCTTTTTACGCCTGCGGCGCCTATCTCACGGTGCTTGTTGCCGGCCCGCTGGGTTTTGCCGCCGCTTTCGCGGTGGCGCCGGCTGTCGTCGGTTTGATGGGCATTGCGATTGAGACCTTGTTCCTGCGTCGCTTGTATCCGAAGGATCCCACTTTGACGTTGCTTTTCACTTTCGGTTTGGCGATGGTGTTTGAGCAGGCATTGCGGCTGATTTTCGGCGCCACATCAATTCCGTTTTCAATCCCCGATTTCCTGCTGGGGCAACTGCATGTTGGCGGTTTTTTGTACTCCTATTATCGGCTGTCAATCCTTGCGGTCACCATCGGGGCCATCGGGGGCTTGTGGTTGTTGTTCCACAAAACTTCGTTTGGTTTGATTGTTCGCGCCGGCGTCGCCGACACCGAGATGGTGCGCGCCCTGGGAATTTCAATCAAGCCAATTCTGTCACTGGTGTTCGCGATTGGCGTCGGTTTGGCGGCCATCGCCGGCGTCATGTCGGCCAGCCTCACCGGGGTGCACCCCGCGATGGGCAATGAAATTGTCACCGCCGCTTTCGTCATATGTGTGCTCGGCGGATTGGGCAGCTTTTGGGGGGTGGTCATCGCCGGAGTACTGGTTGGCGTCATCAAAGGGGTCACCGCGCTTTATATCCCACCGGCCGCCGAGGGGTCGATTTATGCGCTGATGGTGCTGGTCTTGATATTCCGGCCGCGCGGAATGTTCGGTGTTAAATTTGCCCGGCTCGAATAAATGGGGACATTCCTTAAAAGCCCGGCCGTTGTCCTGATAGTGGGCGCTTTGTTGTTGTTGCCTCTCACGTCCCTGCTGGACTTGACCACCACCACCGCATCGGAAATATTAATTTACGCCATCGCTGGATTGGGGTTCAATTTGCTGCTTGGTTACACCGGCCTGGTTTCTTTTGGACACGGCATTTTTTTTGGTGTCGCCGCCTACGCGGCCTCGATTATTCAAGTCAAGTTAATGCCGGGGTACATTTTCACGCCGATGATTTTGTCGGTGCTGTTTACCACATTAATCGGCGCGGGCATTGGATATCTTTCGTTGCGCCTGAGGGGGGTTTACTTCTCGTTGCTCACGCTGTCTTTCGCGGCCATGACTTTCTACATCATTTATCGTTGGACATCGTTCACCGGCGGCGAAGATGGCTATGGCGGGATGGAGCGCCCGATTCTGTTCGGACTCGACCTGAATGACCAATTGATTTTCTTCTGCATCATACTCGTAATTTTTGCGGCGGTCGCCTTTGTGATGCTGCGCATCGTCAATTCCCCGCTTGGAAGCGTGCTTAAAGCGATACGCGAAAACAGCCAACGCGCGTCTTTCATCGGTTATAATGTGCGTAAATTTCGCTTGATATCTTTTACGCTTTCCGCTTTTTTTGTGGCAATTGCCGGGTCGCTGTTTCCGTTCCTGAAATACTACATTGGCGCCGAGCTGGTGCATGTTCAGCACTCCGGAGAAATTCTCGCAATGTCCATTATCGGCGGCTCCGGCTATTTTTTGGGGCCGGCCCTCGGCGGACTGTTTTTCATCCTGTTTCGTGAGCTGTTGTCGGAGTACACCGCCAGTTGGCAGCTGTTTTTTGGTTTGATGTTTATAGGTTTTATTTTGTTCTCGCCGGGCGGTTTAATGAGCATCGGAGAAGTTCTGCTTTCGCCGTTCTTAAGCCCCCGGAGGGCCGCGATGAGCGCGCGACTTAAGCCGGCCATGATCCGTGAAGTCCCCGTATGCTTGCGTAATATTAACGGGTTGCCGTCGGGCGCACCGATACTTGAATGCAGAGGCGTCGGCAAATCTTTCGGCAATTTTGTCGCCGTGCGGGATGTCTCAATGGCTGTTAAGAATCGCAGTATGCATGCGCTTATCGGACCCAATGGCGCGGGAAAGACCAGTTTGTTCAATATCATGTCCGGGGAATATCCGAGTGACTGCGGTGAGATTTGTTTCGCCGGGGAAAAACTGAACAACGTCACCCCTGACTCGCTTTCCCGGCAGGGCATCGCCCGTTCTTTTCAAATCACCAATGTATTCCCGAATTTGACCGTTGCTGAAAATATTCGTCTTGCCGTGCAATCACGTCGCCCTCAAGCGATGAATTTTTGGTCCGACATCCGGTCATTTTCCGGCGTCAACGAAGAAACCGGAAAGTTGGTCGAGTTTCTCGGGCTTGAAGGGCTGGAAGAAATCACCGCATCGGATTTATCCTACGGCGGCCAGCGGTTGCTTGAAATAGGCCTCGCGGTGGCGACCCGTCCGCGTGTTCTGCTGCTTGATGAGCCGCTTGTCGGGCTGGCGGATCAGGAAAGGGAGCGCGTCATCGGCCTGATTAAGTCGTTGGCGGAATTCATTGCGGTGCTGTTGATCGAGCACGACATAGATCGCGTGCTTGAGTTTTCCGATTTCGTCACGGTCATGAATCAGGCGGGCACTCTCACATCAGGAACGCCGAACGAAGTGCGCGAAGATGAGCGGGTGCAAGTCGCTTATTTGGGGTCCGGCAAGAAGTTAATCGCCCACCAACGCGAGATCGAGGCCCGAGCGGCGTCCGAAAAAATAATGCTGCAAGTTTCCGGCATTGACACTTCCTACGGTAAAAGCCGTATCCTGAACAACGTGAGCGTTGATGTTCGCCGGGGAGAAGCGGTCGCGCTGCTGGGGCGCAACGGCGCCGGAAAGTCAACGGTTTTGAAGTCAATTATGAGCATTGCGCCGATTACCAACGGGCGTATCGTCCTGGACGGGCGGGAAATTCAGGATTTGTCGCCGGAGCAGATAGCGTGTCTCGGCGTCGGCTTTGTGCCGCAGGGCAGAAGGTTGTTCGCTAATTTGACCGTTGAAGAAAACCTGAAGCTCGGCGCTTTGAAGCGCGCCGGCGCAACTTGGTCGATGGAGCGCATCTACGAGCAATTCCCGCGCGTCCGGGATCGCCTCCATTCGCGCGCCGACACCTTGTCGGGCGGCGAAGCGCAAATGGTCGCGATTGCCCGGGCTCTTGTGGGCGATGTTAAAATCATCCTGATGGACGAGCCGTTTGAGGGGCTTTCGCCCGTTATGTGCGAGGAGCTGTTTGACTGCATCAGCGGGTTGCGCGGCGAGGTGTCCATTGTTATCATTGAACATCAACTTGACCTCGTGCTGGCCCTGGCTAATCGCGTATTTGTCCTTGACCAGGGCGCCGTCAGTCACGAGGGTATGGCGCAACCGTTGCTTGAGAACGTCGAATTTCGCAAAGAGAAGTTATGGATTTAACCGCCTGTAAACGGCCCATGCTGACAGCCATGGAAACGGGCAGAAACGGGACCGTTCATAATCGGGTCTACGAAACCGTGCGCCATGAGTTGATGATTGGCGACTTAAAGCCGGGCCAGGCCGTATCGATTCGTTACCTGGTGAACAGGTTCAACATCTCAACAACGCCGGCCCGCCAGACGATTGAACGCCTGCGGGCTGACCGTGTGCTTGTCATCGGCGCAAACCGGACACCGACCGTGCCGGTTCTCAATCGGGACGGCTTGTACGATTTGCGCGACACTCGCGTTGCACTTGAGGGGCTTGCCACCGAAAAAGCGAGCGGGTATATCTCACCCTCCGACCTGCTGAAACTTGATGCGCATATGGACAACATGCATCGGGCGATTCGCGCCGACAATGCCGACGGTTACCTGCTGAACAACTGGTCGTTTCATCACATAATTTATCAATCCGCGCATTCGCCGCTAATGCTCGGCATCATTGAAACTTTATGGGCGCGCGCGGGGCCGCTGTTTCGTCTGGCATTGCCCAGCAAAGGGCACGCGGCGAACTCGATGGCGCACCATGTGCGCGCCCTGGACGCTCTCAAGAAGGGCGATGCGGTTGCGGCGAGGGCGGCCATCGAAAACGATATCAAGAGCGCCGCAGAGGATATCGCGCACGCGCTGCCCGATTAGATCGAGTACAATACGGATGACGCGGTACAACTCTCCCCAAAACCGCAATTTCAACGGTGCGCCGAAACGCGCCGCAATTATCGGCGCCGGGCTTATCGGTCGCGGCTGGGCAATCGTATTTGCCCGGTCCAAATGGCGGGTCAGCGTTTACGACACCGACTTTTCCGCCCTCAATGACGCGCGCATCGCCGTCGCCGAACAGCTGCGGGTGCTCGACGAACTGGGTTTGTGTACACAACCCGGAGACATTTTGCGGCGGATTGAATATGAATCCGACTTGAGCGCCGCCGTAAACAATGCGCGTTATGTTCAAGAATGCGGCCCTGAGAATCTCAACACTAAAAAGGCGTTGTTTTCCGAGCTGGACGGTTTATTGCCGTCGCATGTCATTTTGGCGAGTTCGACTTCGGGCTTTACGGCTTCCGAGATTTCCGGCCATCTCCAGGGCAAGCATCGTGTACTCGTGGCTCATCCGGTAAACCCTCCGCATCTGGTTCCGTTGGTGGAAATTGCGCCGGCGGAATCCACCGACCCGGCCGTCGTCAATGCCGCTCGCGAACTGATGATCGCGCTCAATCAAGTGCCCATTACGGTGCAACGGGAAATCCCCGGATTTGTCCTGAATCGATTGCAGGGCGCGTTGCTGAACGAAGCGATGCATCTTGTTGAAGGAGGCAACGCCACGCCCGAAGATATCGATAAGGCTGTGCGCGACGGACTTGGCTTGCGTTGGTCGTTCATGGGCCCGTTTGAGACCATCGACTTAAACGCGCCGGCCGGCCTCGCCGATTATGCATGTCGTTATGGTAAGATGTATCGCAAAATGGCGCAAAGCCGGACTGCGCCGCCGGAATGGCGGGGAAAACCGGTCGAGCGGCTCGAGCGATTTCGCCGGGCAGCGCTAAAGCGCGACGACATTGCCGACCGTCAAGGCTGGCGTGATTACCGTCTTGCCGCACTGGTATCCCATAAGCGTCAACAGGAAAACTGAAGTATGCCCAAAAAGAAACGAAAGGTCATCATCACATGCGCCGTTACCGGCGCGATTCACACGCCGACGATGTCGCCATATCTGCCGGTTACGCCGGGTGAAATCGCGGCTGCCGCGATTTCTGCGGCTGAAGCGGGCGCTGCAATTTTGCACTTGCACGCACGCGACCCCGAAGACGGAAAGCCGACCCAGGACCCGGCGGTGTTCGAGCAGTTTCTGCCCGGCATAAAGGATGCCGCTGATGCGGTGATAAACATCACTACCGGCGGGAGTCCGCACATGACCGTAAAGGAGCGCATGCTTCCGGCTGCAACTTTCCGGCCCGAAGTCGCTTCGCTCAATATGGGGTCGATGAATTTCGGGCTGTTCCCCATGCTCAATCGTTTCACTGATTTTGCGCATGACTGGGAGCGACAGCATCTGGATAATTCCCGGGATTTGGTGTTCAAAAACACTTTTCAGGATATCGAGGCGATATTAACCGTCGGAAACGACAACGGCACCCGCTTTGAATTTGAGTGCTATGACATTTCTCACTTGTATAACCTCGCCCATTTTGTCGAGCGCGGGTTGGCGCGCCCGCCGCTGTTTGTTCAATCGGTGTTTGGTTTGTTGGGCGGCATTGGCGCTCACCCGGAAGACTTGATGCACATGCGGCGCACTGCGGACCGTTTGTTCGGGAATGATTATATATGGTCCATCCTGGGGGCCGGCCGCCACCAAATCCCGCTGGCTTCAATGGGCGCAGCCTGCGGCGCCAATGTTCGCGTCGGCTTGGAGGATTCTTTGTGGATTGAGCCCGGTAAGCTGGCCGATTCAAACGCCGCGCAGGTCGCAAAAATTCGCCAAGTACTCGAGGGTCTGTCACTCGATATCGCCAGCCCGGCGGATGCGCGCGAGATGCTTAACTTAAAAGGCGCCACCAAAGTCGCATTCTGAAACCGTCCACAATTATCGCCGACCCATTGCAATGAATCAGCCCGGTATCGCTCTTACACCCGGTTTGCGCGTGTTGATTACCGCGGGCGCGGCCGGCATCGGCCTTAGCATCGCCAGGACGTTGTCCGTTTTTGGCGCGCGCATTCACATTTGCGACATTGACGAACGGGCGCTTGCCGAGTGCTCCAAAGTTCATCCTGAGTGGGGCATTAACCGTTGCGATGTGTCTGACATGAACCAGGTCGAATCGTTGTTTGACGATATGGTCGCCGACTTTCACGGGCTCGATGTGCTGATTAACAATGCGGGCATTGCCGGGCCAACCGGCGGCATCGATGAAATTGCGCCCAACGACTGGCTGAAGACGATTGACTCCAACCTGAACAGTCAGTTTTATTGCGCCCGTCGCGCGGTGCCCCTGTTGAAAAAATCGCCTGAAGCCTCGATTATTTGTATTTCCTCGGTGGCCGGAAGATTGGGTTACGCCCAACGTACCCCTTATGCCGCCACCAAGTGGGCGATCATCGGTCTGATGAAAAGTTTGGCGATTGAGCTTGGTCCATACGGCATCCGGGTTAATGCGCTGCTGCCCGGAATCGTCGAGGGGCGGCGCATCAAACATGTTATCTCCGCGCGCGCGCAGGCGACGGGGCTGCCCTTTGAGGAAATCGAGCGGCAATACATCAACAAGGCTTCATTGAGTCGCATGGTAAGCGCGCAGGATATCGCCAATCAAGCGTTATTTCTATGTTCCCCGCTGAGCGTGAATATTTCCGGTCAATCCATCAGTATCTGTGGAAATATAGAGTATTTGTAATAAGTGAGCGGGCGGGACAAAACGCCGGGGGGAAGGCATAAAGGGCGAAGTCAATCCGCTCCGGGTGCGCTGTGGCCCCTATTCGGCGAATTCGCCGGCCGCCATCGCCGCCACAAACGCGCTCATATGGAAAGCCGCGTGCGGCGGGTGGTAGCGGTACGCGGCGCCTTGCGGGCAGGCCAGGCGCGCCTGGCAGCCTTCGGTCATGCACCGGCCGCCGGGATGAGCGGCGAGGTGGCGGAAACAGGACTGGACATCGTAGCCGGATTCGCTGAATGCATTCGCCGGGCACGGGTGCAGGCACGGCTTGGCGCGGCACCGCCGGCAGATGTCCGCGCTGTCCGGGGCGGCGGCCGGCGCCGGCGTATCGATGGGTTGCGCCAAAGCCAGCGCAAAGCGATACGCATGCCACAGCCCGAAACGCGGGTGTATCAGCATCCCGAGTTGGGAGTTTTGCAGCGCCTCGGCTTTTTTGCCCCAGCGCAGAAACGGCAGATGCGGCGGCCCGCCGAACGGAAACAACGCCCGCGCCGACCATTGCCCGGCCAGCTGTTCGCCGATGCGCCGGCTCCACCGGTTCAGCGGGTCGGGCCGCCGGTCGCGGTATTCCTTTGATGCGCTGAACGCCTCCCACATGGCTGAACCGGCGTTGCCGAACAACAGCAGGCACCGGGCCGGCGCCTCGCCGACATCCGGCACATCATCCCCCGCCTCCACCGCAAAACCGCCGCGCAACACCAGGCCGTGGCCGGCGGCGGCGGCGATGATGAGGTCAAGGCTCATGGCGCATTAGCAGGATGGGATGGCTTTTGAGGATGCAGGCAGTATTAAGAATCCGGTTCAATCCTTTGGATTCCGCCAATGAGCGACTTGAGACCGCCGATTCCGCGGTTAAGACGGCATGATATGGGTCCCATCGCCAGTCGTATCTTCGGGCCGACGGGTGGTTTGATTTTTCGCCCGCCGCCGCTTTTTTAGAAACTTGGCGAGTTTGTTGGCTTCGACCGCCAAGCGGCTTTCAAGAACTTCGCGCTTCATGGTTTCGTGCTGGATGATCAATTTAACCTCATCGACATCAGCCTTTATGCCCGGCTTTACCCCGCATCAAATCTTCGGCAGCGTCACCCCGGTCTGGCCCTGGTATTTGCCGCCGCGGTCTTTGTAGGAAAACTCGCATTCCTCGTCGGACTCGAAGAACAGCACCTGGGCGACGCCTTCGTTGGCGTAGATTTTGGCCGGCAGCGGCGTGGTGTTGGAGA
>JAPPQJ010000160.1 GCA_028817015.1 Gammaproteobacteria bacterium | reverse complement strand
TATTATCAATCCCTCAAAGAGGCCGCCTGAGCCTCAGATGTATGGAACCCGTACAAACCCTTGACTTTTGGCTTCGGTGGTTTAGGATCATCCGGGCCGGGCGGGAGTTCGCCCCACACGCCCCAGGCACAGCCCCCTTAAACCTCACTCGTGCGGAGGATATGAATCATGAAGATTAATACATACTGGCCGGTTGCGATGATGCTGGCATTGAGTTGGTTGGGCGCCGCTTGGGCCGAGGAGCCGAAGCGCGGCGGCACTTTGGTGATGTCGGTGCAAAATACCCCGCCCCACCTCAACCCGGCGGTGCAGTCGGGCACCCCCACCGGGGAGCCGGGCACCCAGTTGTTCGCATCGCCGCTGCGCTACGACGAGGGCTGGAATCCGCAGCCCTATCTGGCGCGCTCGTGGGCGGTGTCCGATGACGGTTTGTCGGTGACCCTCAACCTGGTAAAAGGGGCGACCTTCCATGACGGGCGCCCGATCACCTCCGAGGATGTGGCTTTTTCGGTCGAGACGGTGAAAGCCAATCATCCGTTCAAGTCGATGTTCGAGCCGGTGGAGCGGGTCGAGACGCCGGATGCGCACACCGCCGTTTTGAAACTGTCCCGGCCGCACCCGGCCCTGATGTTGGCGATGTCCTCGCAACTTCTTCCGATCATCCCGAAACACATCTACGGCGACGGCCAGGACCCCAAGACCCATCCGCGAAACTCCGAAAACGTGGTCGGTTCCGGGCCGTTCAAGCTGGTCGAGTTCAAACGCGACCAGCACATCATCCTGGAGCGCTTTGATGATTTCTTTATCGAAGGCCGCCCCTATCTCGACAAAATCGTCATGCGCATCATCAAAGACGGCTCGGCGCGCACCATCGCCCTCGACAACGGGCAGGTGCATGTCTCGGGTTTCGAGTTGTCGCCGCTTGATTTGCTGCGACTCGGTAAAAACCCCGACCTGGACGTGTCCGGTGAAGGTTACGCCGCCATCGGCTCCATCGTGTGGCTGGCCTTCAACACGCGGCGCGGCATGACCGCCGACCAGCGCGTGCGCCAGGCGATCGCCTATGCGGTGGACCGCGATTTCATCCTGCGCAACATCATGTTGGGCACCGCGCAGGCCGCCAAGACCGGGATTCACCCCGGCAGCCCGTTCTATGACGACAGTGTCAACGGCTACGATCTGGACCTCGACAAAGCCAATGCCCTCCTCGACGAAGCCGGCTATGCGCGCGGCGCCGACGGCATGAGATTCCCGCTGACCGTGGATTTCGGCTGGGCGGCGGTGAAGCCGTATGCCGAATACCTGAAGCCGCAACTGAAGAAAATCGGCATCGATGTCACGGTGCGCGCTTCGGCTGATTTCCCGTCGTGGGCCAAGCGGATTTCCAATCACGACTTCGACATGACCATGGACAACGTCTTCAACTGGGGCGACCCGGTGATCGGCGTGCACCGCACCTACAGCAGCGACAACATCAAGAAGGGCGTGATCTGGTCGAACACGCAGCAATACACCAACTCCCGGGTCGATGAACTGACCCGACTGGCGGGTGCGACCTACGACCTCGATGAGCGCAAAAAACACTACGCCGAATTCCAGCGGATTCTCGCCGACGAATTGCCGATCTACTGGCTGTATGCCGCCCCGTATCACACCGTGTCCAGCAACCGGGTCGGCAATCCGCCCAATTCCATCTGGGGCACCAGTTCGCCGCTGGACCGCGTCTATCTGAAGGATTAACTCCGGCGGCGACGGCCGGGGCGGCCGGCAGCGGATTAAGCGGCGGATTAAAGCGGTGGAGTTTTGCCGCACGGTCGCCAGGCGGGTCGGCTTCGGCCTCCTGTTGCTGTTAGCCGTCCTGATCCTCAACTTCACGCTGATCACGGCCGCCCCCGGCGACATCGCCGACACCCTCGCCGGGGTGATGGGCGGCGCCGACCAGCAGGTGCTCGACGAAATCCGCACGCGCTACGGCCTCGACCAGCCGTTCCACCTGCAACTGTGGCGTTATCTGAGCGCCGTTGCGGTCTTCGACCTGGGCTATTCCTACTACTTCAACGTCCCGGTTACCACCCTGATACTGGAAAAACTGCCGGCCACCCTGCTGCTGGTGTTTTCCGCGCAGATCACCGCCATCATCACCGGCACGCTGCTCGGCGTACTGGCGGCTAAAAAACCGGGCGGCGCGGTCAGCCTCACGGTCACCTTCCTGTCGCTGTTCGGCTTTGCGGCGCCGGTGTTCTGGACCGGCATTCTCCTCATCATCCTGCTGGTGTCGGTGTTTCCGGTGTTTCCGGTCGGCGGCATGATGGATGTCACCGTCGAGGGCAACTTGCTGGTCAAGTCGCTGGATCTTCTCTATCACCTGTTCCTGCCGATGATCACATTAGCCTCGGTGTTCTTGGCTCTGTATAGCCGTCACGCGCGCGCCGCCATGCTCGAAGTGTTGGGCGCCGACTACATTCGCACCGCGCGCGCCAAGGGCGTTCCCGAGCGCCGCGTGTTGTATCGCCACGCCCTCAAAAACGCCCTGGGGCCGGTGGTGACCGTGGCCGGTTTGCAGTTTTCCGCGGTCATCTCCGGGGCGGTGGTGGTGGAAACCGTGTTCAGTTGGCCGGGGCTCGGCACCCTGGCGCTGCAATCCATATTAGCGCGTGACACTCCGACCATCATGGGCATCCTGTTCTTCTCGTCGTTCGTGGTGATCCTGTTCAATATCCTGACCGACCTCACCCTGCGCGCCCTCGACCCGCGCATCAAGTCGGGCTGACCCTCCGAGCCAGGCGCACCATGACCCAACCGGCACCTCCCCGGCCATCCGGCGGCCCGATGAACGCCGACGCCGATTCCACTCAGGCGGTCGCCGGGCCGGCGCTGGCGGCGGACCATCCGCTGGCGGAAATGGCCGCGATGTTCACACGCAACCACGCGGCGGTCGCCGGGCTGGCGTTGCTGGTGTTCATCCTGCTGTTCGCGTTTGCCGGCCCGTATATCCGTCCCGGCGACCCGTTCGAGATGGTGTGGGCGCCGTTTTCCCCGCCCGGCACCGACGGCTTTGCGTTAGGCACGGATTACCTCGGGCGCGACATCATTACCCTGATGATGGCCGGCGGCCAGGTTTCCATCGCCATCGGCCTGGCGGCGGCCGCGATTTCGGTGGTCATCGGCGTCGCGGTGGGCGCCTTCGCCGGCTACTACGGCGGCTTGGTCGAAGAGGCGCTGATGCGCTTCACCGAATTCTTCCAGGTGCTGCCCACGCTGCTGTTCTCGATGGTTATCGTGGCCCTGTTCGGCGCTTCGCTGCTGACCGTAACCGCCGCCATCGGCGTGGTCAGTTGGACCACGGTGGCCCGCGTGACCCGCGCCGAATTCCTGCGCATCCGCGAACTGGAATATGTCACCGCCGCGCGCTCCGGCAGCGCCCGCGACGGCTACCTGATCTTCCGCGTCATCCTGCCCAATGCGCTGCCGCCGATCATCGTGCAGGCCAACCTGATGGTCGGCTCGGCGATTCTGTTTGAGGCCGCGCTTAGTTTCCTCGGTCTCAGCGACCCCAATGTGGTCAGTTGGGGGCAGGTGATCGGCTCCAACCGGCCGTATGTGCTGGACGCCGGGTTTGCGGTGGCCATTCCCGGCCTGGCCATTTTCTTCACCGTGTTGGCCATTTCCCTGATCGGCGACGGGTTGAACGATGCGCTCAACCCGAAACTCCGGCAGCGGTAGCGGCGCTCAATCATGCCGGCCGAGCCGCTGTTGCAAGTGCGCGATGTGGTGGTCGAGTTCGACACCCGGCACGGCGTCGCGCGGGTCCTCGACCGCGTTTCCTTAAGCGTCGAGCGCGGCCAAATCCTCGGCATAGTCGGCGAATCG
>JAPPQJ010000068.1:15486-33375 GCA_028817015.1 Gammaproteobacteria bacterium | reverse complement strand
CGGTGAACACGATGGGGTCGTTGTCGGTGATTTGGATGGCGGCGGAGCCGGCGGTGCCGGAGACCGCGACATTATCCGCGGATGCGCCGGTGGGGTTGCTTAAGGTGACGGTCAGCGTTTCCAGCGCCTCGTTCAGGGAGTCGTCGGCGACAGTCAGCATGACGGTCTGCGCGGTCTGGTAGTTGGCGGTGGTGAAAGTGAGGGTGCGCCCGGAGGCCGGGTAGCCGGTCAAGTCGGTGGCGGTGTCCACGCCGGTGACGGCCCAATCCACGGTGGCGTTGGCGGTGGGGGCGCTGCCGGCCATGGAGACGCTGAAGGCGACGCTGGTTACATCCTCGCCCACCTGGGTGCCGGCGGCGTCGGCATCGGCGTCGGTGACGCTGCCGGCGACGGCGATTTCAAACACCGGGGTGGTCACGGCGGCGACTACGGTCACGGCCACGCTGGGCGCGGTCACGCTGGCGTAATTCGCGCCGGCCACGGTGTGGGTGATGGTGGTGCTGCCCGCGGCCACGCCGTTGACAGTGACGGTCTGCGCGGTGTCCCACGGAGTTGCGCCGGCGCTGGCGGTGAAAGTCAAGGCGCCGGACACGGTGGCGGTGGCGGCCGCGCCGGTGGCCGGGGTGACCATGACATCGCCGGTGGGCTCGGTGTCCAGGACCACGGTGTATTGCACGGTCCCGCCCTCTTCCACACTCACATCCGCCGTGCTGATGGTCACGCCGGGCGCGTCGCTGGCGGCGATTTCCACCTCCGCCGGCGCGCCGCTGACTTCCACCGCCCCGGCCGCGCCGCCGGGCGCGCCGAGATACAGCGCGAAGCCTTCGATTGGCTCGTTGGCGGTGTCGTCCAGGGTGTGCACGGTGACGGTCTGCGCGCCGGCCGCGGTGAAGGTGAACATGCCGCGCGGGTATCGGGTCAGTGCGCTGGTGTCCTCCGCGGCGGCGGTGGCGCGGAAGTCCGCGGGCATGGCGTTGGCGGTCGCGGCGTCGGCGTCGATGCTGATGAACCACGGCACGGTGACGCTCGCACCGGCGATGCTGCCGCCGGCGGTGACGGTGAACGACTGCGAGTCGCCTTCGTTAATGCCGCCGCTGGCCGGCGTGGCGCGCGCGACGGTGAATTCAATCGGGTCGTTGTCGGTGATTTGCACCGACGCGCTGCTGGCGGCGATGAGCGGGTTGTCGCCGCCGGCGGGGTTGGAGAGTTGCACGATGAGCCGCTCCGCCGCCTCGTTGACATTGTCTTCGTTGATGTTGAGCGTGATGGTTTTCGGCGCGGAATCGGTGGTGGTGAAGGTCAGCGTACGGCCGCTGGCCGGGTAGCCGGTCAGGTCGGCGGCGGTGTTGATGGTGCCGCCGCTTGCCGCCCAGCCCACCGTGGCGTCGGCGGTCAATGTGCCGGCGACGCTGACCGTGAACGCGACCGAGCCGACATCCTCGCCGACTTGCACGCCGGTGCTGGCGTCGCCGTCGGCATCGGTGACGGAATCCGCCAGGGCGATGGAGAAGGTCGGCGCGGTCGAGGCGGCGGTGACGATCACCCGCACCGAAGGCTCCGTCACGCCGCCGTAGTCCGCACCCGACACGGCGTGTTCGATTCGGGAATCGGTGCCGGAATACTGGCCCACGCCGTCCACGGCCACGGTCTGCGGCGTGTTCCACGGCGTCGCGCCATCCGAGTCGGTGAAGACCAGCGTGTTGATGGCGTAGGTAAAAGTGGTGTCCGGGTCATCGTCCGACAACCTGACGGTCACCACCCCGCCGACCGGCTCGGTGGTCAGTCGTACGGTGTAGAAGCCCTGCGTGCCTTCGGGGATGCTCAGCGTGGTCGGGGTGACAGTCACGCCGCGCGAGTCGTTGTCGTCCACGACGACTCGGACGCGCAACGGGTCGGTGAATCCGGCATAGTCGCCGCTGGACTGGGTGGTGGTCACGGTGTGGGTGATGACCAGACTGTCATCAAACCCATTATCGTCCTCGCCGGCGGTGACAGTGAACATCTGTGCGGTGCTCCACAGACTGGTGCCGCCGCTGCCATCGAAAGTCAGCGAGGCCGGAGTCACCGTCAATCCCGCCGGCGCGGTCGGCGTCACGGTCACGGTCTCGCCCGCGCCGGGGTCGCTGCCCAGGGTCACCGAATAGGTCGCGCCGGTGGCGTCGCCTTCGGTCACGCTGAGGCGGGTGGCACTCAACTGCACCGGCTCGTCGACGAAACTGATGGTGACGGTCGAGGCGCCGCTGAATTCGATGCCGTCCACGGTGAGGTCGTCGCTGGAGGTCGCCTTTTGGAACGCGGCCGCACCCGGGCCCGCGAGGTCGCCGTCAAAGCCGATTGTCAATTCCTGCGTCGGTGAGGACGAGCCCAAAGCGCTCGCCAGGTCGATGCGCAAGGTGACTTCCTGGGTGGTCTCGCCGCCGGGCGCGAACACCGCGGTGCCGGAACCGGGGACTGCAGCCACACCGCTCAGCCCGCTGGTGGTCCACGGCACCCGCAGCTGGTCCGGCGCGGTGTCCGAGAGGCGGACGGTGAAGGTGAAATCCTCGCCCTCGTTGGCGGTGGCGGTCTTGGGACCGAAGCGGACAAAGCTCCGCGCATCGTCGTTGTCGATGATGCGGCGTCGGGCAGTGAAGAAACGCTCAGTGCCCGAGGCCGGGACGCGGGCGTGGCCGTCCGCCGATGCGACATGCACGATGACCGCGGAGATGATTTCGTCGTCCTCATTCACGTTGTCGTCGTTCAGTTCAATGGGCAGACGGTAAATGTTGTGCCAGGTGCCGGTGCCGGTGGTGAAAGAGCCGCGCCCGACGCAGCCGCCGTCATACCCCGCGGCGGTCGGCGAGGTGGCGCGCGGGTTGTAGGTGGTCTGGCTGCTGCCGGCGTGGGTGCGCGCCTGCGGCCAGGTGTAGTCGTATATGCGCGGGGCGGCCGCAACCTGCGCCGGCGTGCCGCCGCGCGCCGCGCCGCCCAGGCAGTAGGTGACCGTGACCGGGCGCTCCGGATATTCGAAGTCATTATCCGAGCCGATGGCGGTGAAGCGGAAATACATCCAATCCCCCGCGAGTTCGGCCGCGTCGCCGCTCGCCGGCGTGCCGTCGCGGTTCTCGCCCGTCTGCGGGTTCTCGCCGGGGTCGGCGGTGTTCGGGTTGGGAATGGGCTGCGCGTCCTCGTTAGTGTTCAAGACCTCGGTCCTGCCCTGGCCGCGCGAGCGCACCGTCCAGTCGTATGAAGTCGGCTCGTCGTACAGGAAGGTGGCCGTCCCCGCCACCGCCGCCTGGTCATACGCGCTGGTGTCGGAAGTCGCGGTGACGCTGATGGTGACCGTCTCCTCGTCGCCGTTGGAGTCCAGGCCGTCGACCGTCATCGCCACCCGCTGCGACTGATTCCAGTTGGCGTTGGTGAAGGTCACCGCGGCGGGGTTGAAAGTAATCGTCACGCCGCTGGTGACGCTGTCGATGTTCGAGGAGAGCGCGCCGACCAGGTCGCTGCCGGTCGGCGGCTGGACGGTTGCCAGAACCTCAATGTTGACCGTCCGCGTCGGGGTCTCACCCAACTCTTCCATCAGGCCGGTGATGGTGAAACTCGGCGCATCGTTGTCGGTAATGGTCGCCGGCAGATCCACCGATGCGCTCATGTAACTGCCGCTGGCGGCGGTCGCCGCGTGGGTGATGATCGCGGAATCGGACACGCCGTCGTCGTCGCTCACCGCATTCACATACACGGTCTGCGCGGTGTTGTAATCGGAACTGGTGAAGTCCAGTTGCAGCGTGGCCGCGCCGGTGCCGCCCGAGGTGTCCGAGAAGCGCAGGTCGCTGGAGGCCGCGGAGATGGCCACCGTGACATCCGCGCCGGGGTCTTCCGACAGCGCCACCGTATAAATCGCGCCGGGAGACGCTTCCTCAGTGACGGAAAGGGTGGTAATCGCCGCCGGCGTGGCCGCGCCGTCGGTGAACATAATCAACGCCTGCGCCTGCGCCTGCGCGGCCGGCAAGGCCAGGAAAGCGGCGAGGACCAGCGCGGCCATCCCCCCCGAGTGTACTGTCCCAACAGACTGCGAGGTGTGGTGGGATCGCGAGGCGCGAACGTTTTTCATCTTCAGCATTTTGGAGTCCCCTTGGATAGCATCAGTGGCAACACTAATCAGCGAGCATAAGACAGCGAGCGTAAGAGCGGGCGCAATTGTCCACCGCCCCCGCAAAATCATAAAAGCCGGATTGTAGCCCCAAAAAGGAATCCGCGCAAATCAAGCGGGGGAAATGGGTTGCGCGGTTTGCAAAAGGGCGGCGGGGATGAAATATGCCGGGAAAACCGCGAGCGCATGCACCACGAATCCGCGACCGCAACCCCTTCCCCCAACCGCCCCCGCCGGCGCGCAATGCGCTATCATTGTCGGCCATGTCCAGCCCCGACTCCATCCGCTTTTGCAACTACTGCGGCGAGAATGTCTCGCTGCTGACGCCGGCGGGCGACGACCGCGACCGGCATGTGTGCGACGCATGCGGGCAAATCCACTACCAGAACCCGAAGGTGGTGTGCGGCTGCATCCCGGTTTGGGGGGAGCGCATTTTGCTGTGCCGGCGCGCGATTGAGCCGCGCAAGGGGCTGTGGACGCTGCCGGCCGGGTTCATGGAAAACGGCGAGACTCTGCAGCACGGCGCGGCGCGCGAGACCATGGAGGAGGCGTGTGCGGAAATCGCCGGGCAGACCTTGTATGCGATTTACAACCTGCCGCGCGTCAACCAGGTGTATGTGATGTTCCGCGCCGAACTGACCGGCGAGGATTGTTTCGCCCCCGGCGCCGAGAGTCTGGAGACGAGGCTGTTCGAGGAGCGCCACATCCCGTGGGACCACCTGGCTTTTCGGGTGGTGCACCGGACCCTGGAGCGCTACCTGGCCGACCGCAAAACCGGGCGTTTCGCGGTGGCGATGGAGGATATTTTATGAGCGGCGGCGTTGGCGGCGGGCGTCTAACTGCTTGATTAAACAACCGCCCGCCGCCTTCGCCGGGCAAGTTATTCACAATCGCAACCGGGCGCGCAAGTTTTATGCGATTTAGCGCGCATGGCTGTTTTCCCGTCTCAGTTTATCGGCGTAACATTTTGTTTTTATTGCATTATCTTCTTTTTGGTCAAATTTTAAGCAGGCCGCACTTTGGCCGCCAAAATAGTTTCCCCGGCACAGCCCGGGGCGATTTATGCACAGAATTATCCACAGATTCTGTGAGTAACCAAAACGCAAAAATGGCCGCCACCATGGCCGCACCGCCACCCTCCTCCCACCGCCAGCGCGATGCCCGGTGAGCCGCGCGGCGTTGTCCAGGTCGCGGTGGCGGTTCCGCTGAGGCGCGTGTTCGACTACCGCTGCGAAAAGGCGCCGGCGGCGGGCGCGCGGGTGCGGGTGCCCTTCGGTCGCGGGGGTCGCGGGGGCCGCGCGATGCTCGGCGTGGTGGTGTCCAACAACCCGGCGCAGGGCGGCCACCGGTTGAAGCCCATCAGCGAGGCGTTAGACGACGCCAACCTGTTTGGCGCGCGCCTGCTGGAGTTGCTGGTGTGGGCGGCGCGCTACTACCACCACCCGCTCGGCGAGGTGTTGCAAACCGCGCTGCCGGCGGCGCTGCGCAAAGGCCAGGCGTTGGCCGACCCGGACCGCCAGTGGTGGGTGCGCGCGCTGCCCGGCGGCCAATCGGGAGCGGCGCCGGCACTGGGCCGGGCGCCGGCACAGCGGCGCCTGTATGAGGAATTGCGCGGCGGCGGCTGGGTGCGGCAGGCGGCGCTTCGCGAGCGGTGCCCCGGCCACCGCGATGCGCTGCGGCGGCTGCAGGAAAAGGGGCTGGTGGAAATCGCGCTGCGCCCCGCGCACCCGTTGCCGCCGCCCGGCGCCGCACCCAATGGCGAGTCGGCGCCCACCTTGAACGCGCAACAACGGGCGGCGGTCGAGGCCATCAGCGGCCAGGACGGCGGCTTCGCCTCCTTCCTGCTGCACGGGGTCACCGGCAGCGGCAAAACCGAGGTTTATTTAGAGGCCGCCAAACGCTGCATCGCCGGCGGCGGGCAGGTGCTTATTTTAGTGCCGGAAATCGCGCTGACGCCGCAACTGGTGGCGCGGGTGCAGGCGCGCCTGGGCGGCGGCGTGAGCGTGCTGCACTCAGGCCTGCCCGCCGAGCAACGCTACCGCGCCTGGTGGTCGGCCCGCGAAGGGCGCGCGGCGGCGGTGCTCGGCACCCGCTCGGCGGTGTTCACGCCGCTGAAATCCCCCGGCCTGATGATCGTCGATGAAGAGCACGACATTTCCTACAAGCAGCAGGACGGCTTCAGATACCACGCCCGCGACCTGGCCATTAAGCGCGCCAGTTTGGAGAACATCCCGGTGGTGCTGGGCTCGGCGACGCCGTCCATGGAAACGCGCCACAACACCGGGGAAGGCCGGCACCGGCGCCTGGTGCTCGAGCACCGCATCGGCGCCGCCCGGCTGCCGCGCATCGCGCTGGTGGACTTGAAAAAACACCGCGCGACGGACGGCATCTCCACGCCGCTTCTGCGCGCCATCGGCCGGCGCCTGGAGCGCGGCGAGCAATCGATACTGTTCTTGAACCGGCGCGGCTTTGCGCCCACCGTCCAGTGCGGGCAGTGCGGCTGGCAGGCGGCCTGCCGCCGATGCGATGCGCGCCTGACCTGCCACCGCCACCGCGATGAGGAGCAGTTTCAGTGCCACCACTGCGGCCGGGCCGAGGCCGCGCGGCTGGTCTGCGCCGATTGCGGCGCGCGCCTCCTGCTGATTGGCGCCGGCACCCAGCGGCTGGATGGTTACTTGCGCAAAAAATTCCCCGAGGCGCGCATCAGCCGCCTGGACCGCGACCGGGTGGCCAGCCAGGCCAAACTGGAGCGCGAGTTGAACGCCATTCGCACCGGCGAGACCGACATCATCATCGGCACGCAGTTGATCGCCAAGGGCCACGATTTTTCCCGGGTAACCCTGGTGGGCGTGGTCAATTCCGACCAGGGCTTATACAGCATCGACTTTCGCGCCCCGGAATACCTGTTCCAGCAGTTGGTCCAGGTGTCCGGGCGGGCCGGGCGGGCCGCGGCGCCGGGCGAGGTGTTAGTGCAGACCGCGCACCCCGGCCACCCCACGTTGCAGACCCTGCACCGCCACGATTTTGAGCGCTTCGCCCGCCACTGCATGGCCGAGCGGCGCGCCGCCAACTGCCCGCCGTTCAGCCACCTCGCGCTGTGGCGCGCCGAATCCACCGACCCGGCCGCGGCCGTGCAATTCCTCCGCCGTGTGGCGGCGGCCGGCCGCCGCATGGCCGGGCGCTTCCCGCCGGTGCAGATCATGGACGCGGTGGTGTCGCCGATGGAAAAGCGCGCCGGGAGATACCGCGCGCAGTTGCTGGTGAAAAGCGCCGCGCGCGGGCCGCTGCACCGCCTGCTGGATGAATGGATTGCCGCCATCGAAAACCACCCGCGGTCGCGGCGCGCGCGGTGGTCGATCGACATCGACCCGATGGAGATGTTTTGAGCGCGGCGCCGATGACGCCTGCGCCGCGCTTATAATCGGCCGATGCGCGAGACCTTGACCCTTACCCGGCCGGACGACTGGCATGTGCATTTGCGCCAGGGCGCGATGTTGGGCCTGGCCGCCGCGCACACCGCGGCGCGTTTCGGGCGCGCGGCGGTGATGCCGAACCTGTCGCCGCCGGTCGAAACCGTCGCCCGGGCGCTGGACTACCGCGCCGAAATCATGGCGGCGCTGCCGGCCGGGGCCGAATTCAACCCGATGATGTCGTTGTATTTGACCGACCACACCGCACCGGATGAGGTCGCGGCGGCGGCCCGCTGCGCGCATATCATCGCCTACAAACTTTATCCGGCCGGCACCACCACCCATTCAGAGGCCGGCGTCACCCGCATCGCCCCGGTCATGCCGGCGCTGGAGGCCATGGCCGGGCATGGCGTGGTTTTGCAGGTGCACGCCGAGGTGCGCGACCCGCAGGTCGATGTTTTCGACCGCGAGGCGGTGTTTATCGAGCAGGTGCTGGAGCCGCTGCACCGCGAACTCCCCGAACTGAAAATCGTCGTCGAGCATGTCACCACCGAGCAGGGCGTGGATTTCGTCCGCCACAGCGGCGACCATGTGGCGGCGACCGTCACCGCGCACCACCTGCTGTTCAACCGCAACCAGATGTTCCGCGGCGGCCTGCGCCCGCACGCCTACTGCCTGCCGGTGGCGAAACGCGAGCGCCACCGCGTAGCGCTTGTCGAGGCCGCCACCTCAGGCGACCGCTCGTTTTTCCTCGGCACCGACAGCGCCCCGCACAGGCGGCGAGACAAGGAAAGCGCCTGCGGCTGCGCCGGGATTTACTCGGCGCACGCGGCCGTGGAGTTGTATGCGGAGATTTTTGAAAGCGCCGGCGCGCTCGACCGGCTGGAAGGGTTTGCCGGCCATTACGGCGCCGATTTCTACGGCCTCGAGCGCAACCGGGGCCGGTTGACCCTCGAGAAAAAAGCGCGGCGGGTGGCGCCGGCCTATGCGCTCGGCGGCGGGGATGAAGTGGTGCCGTTGCGGGCCGGGGAAACGCTCACCTGGTCGGTGTTGCCGCCCGGTCACTGAAGACCGTATTCCAGAACGGAGTCCGGGTCCCGCACCAGCTCCCGGTCGATGACCACCGCCGCCGCCTGGCGGATGGTTTGCAGCATCTGCCGGTATACATAGTCGCCGTCGCGCGCCAGCAATTGATCGCGCAGCAGCAGGCGCTGGGTGTCGTCGATGTTTTCGAGCTCCCCCGGAACCACTTCGTTGAGCGCGTAGACGGCATAGTCGCCGTTGTCGAGGAATACCCCGCCATACGCGGCCGCCTCCGGCTCCGGGGCGGCCTGCGAGAACACCGCGTCGCCGAGTTTTGCCAGGCTCTCCGGAACCAGGTCGCGCACCTCGGCCAATGTCTGGGATTCAAGTTGCTGGTCTTCCAGCATCTGCGCCCAGTCAAACTCCCCGCCGCTTAAGTCGGTGACCAGTTTGTCGCCCAACTCCCCGGCTTTCTGCGCCGATTGCTGCTGCTGGAGGCGCTCCTTGATATCGTCTCGAACTTCATCGAACGTCCTGGTGCGGGCCTCTTGATAGTCGTTTTTGCGAAGCGCCACCAGGCGGTCAAACCCGAGGGCGAGGGCGGCGCTGTTCAGGTCATTATTAAGCACATCCTCGCTGAACGCCGCGCGTCTGAACTGGATTTGGTCGGTCAATCCGCCGTCCTCTTCGCTTTCTTGTCCGCCGCCTTGCTCGGTAAACCAGCCGGTCCGCCTGATCTCAAGCCCCAGTTCGGCGGCGGCGGTGGTGAGGCTGTCCGGGTTCTCGAACACCAGGTTCTCGAAGGTTTCGCTCAGTTCCACAAACAGGGCTTCGGCCTGCGCACGCCCGGCCTCTTCGGCGACTTCCTCGCGCACTTCCTCCAGGGGTTTTTGCCGCTCCTCCTGCAATTCGGTCAGGCGGATGATGTGGTAGCCGAAGCGGGTTTCCACCGGCCCGCGGATTTCATCTTCGGTCATGTCGAACACCGCCACCTCGAACGGTTCGACCATCTGCCCGCGGGCCACCACGCCGAGGTCGCCGCCGCGGCCTTTGGAGCCGGGGTCGTCGGAATGGGTTTTCGCCAACTCGGCGAAGTCCGCGCCGGATTGCGCCTCGGCCAGCACCCCCTCCGCAACAGCCAGAATGTCGGCGCGCTCCCGGTCGCCGGCGTCGGGTTCGACGGCGAACAGGATGTGACTCACCTTGCGCGTTTCCGGCTGCCGGTAGCGCCCGCTGGTCTGTTCATATACCTCGCTGATTTCCGCATCGGTGGGCTCGACGGCGCGGGCCAGGTTATCGATGCCAAGTTCGATGTAATCCACCCTGGCGCGGGCCGGTTGTTCAAATTCGGCCAAGTTGTCCTGGTAATACTGCTGCGCTTCCTCGTCGCTGACCCCGGACTCCGACGCAAAGCGCTCGGCAGGCACAATCACATAGTCGGTTTTGCGCGTCTGCGCCTGCAGACTCAGCAGGCGGTTGATCTCGCTTTCGGTCACAAACGATGAGTCGATCAGCGCCGCGTTCAGTTGGTCAACGGTGGCGCTGTCCCGCTCCTGCGATTCGTAGCTTTGGATGCTGTATCCGCTGTTTCGCAGCAGGTCGCGGTACAGGCCGGGGTCGAACCGCCCGTCATTCAGAAAGATCGGGTTGGACTGGATGCGCCGCTTGAGCCGCTGGTCGGACAACCGGTAATCGCGCTCGTGCACATACTGCACCAGCAGCCGGGTCAAAATCATCGACTGAACCACCTCGTTGCGCATCTCGGGGCTTTCCAGCACCGCCGGGTCGATGTTACCGCCGGTCTGGCTCAGCAGCGCCTGGCGCCTCCTGGACAACTCGTTGTAGTATGCATACAGCGGTATTTCCTCGCCGTTCACGGTGGCCACGGGAATGTCGGCGGGGTTTCCAAAATAGGACTGGATTCCCCACAGCGCGAACGGGATGGTGATGAGAATGACAATCACCCACGCCAGCCAGCCGGTGGCTCGTTCTCGGATTTGCGTCAGCATCGGTTTATGGTGGTGGAAAAGGTGGGGCAGCCCGGATATGCGGGGACTGCGGACAGCCTGGGGCCATTGCGGGCGGCCCGGGGCGGCAGCCGGCGTTTCGCCCCGGGGCCCGGCATGACGCCGGCTTGCGACTCATGCAACACAAGAATGCGAGACAACAAACCGGCGTTGCCTCGCACTCTTTGTCTGGCGGAACGGACGGGACTCGAACCCGCGACCCCCGGCTTGACAGGCCGGTATTCTAACCAACTGAACTACCGCTCCCTTAACATGGTGGGCGCTGCAGGGATCGAACCTGCGACCTTCGCCTTGTAAGGGCGACGCTCTCCCGGCTGAGCTAAGCGCCCGGACGCCCGGACCGGCTGTCCGGGATACCTCATCAGTTTACAGCGTCTCTCAGGCCTTTGCCAGCCTTGAATTTAGGCACGCATGTGGCCGCGATGTTTATGGTTTCACCGGTGCGCGGGTTGCGCCCGGTGCGCGCCGCGCGGTCGCTGGTCGAAAAGGTCCCGAAGCCGATCAGCGACACGGTGTCGCGCTGGGCCAGGGCGTTGGTGATGGCCTCGAACGTCGCATCGACCGCTTCGGCTGCATCGATTTTTGTCAAGCCTGCGCGTGATGCGACCGCATCGATCAGTTCTGCTTTATTCATAAGACGATTTCCTCTTATCTTGGGTTTGGAAGGTTTAAAGAAAATTAACCGGAACATTAACTGCGCGAACCGCCGACCCATGAGTCGGCGCTGGAACATTTGCCTTGAATATCACCTGACGCATACAGTGACCGCAATAGTGACTGCACGGCGGCTCAAGTGACACGGTGCCGCTGTAACGGCACCAGAAAAGCCTGTTCGTCTCCGCCCACGCCCAGCGGCCGGCGAATCATAGTAAAACCCGGGGGCGAAAAGCAACCGCCGGAGATCGACCCATTTGCAATCATTTTTCCGGTCCGGCCCCGAATGGGCCCGCCGGCGGCCTCAGAACCCCCCCGGCCGGATGCGTATTGCAGGCCGGTTTTCCCCGTAATCCCGGCCAAAACCCATGGAATGAGCGTTGTAAACATCTGATAAATCGACAAAAAGCGGAGAAGCGGACTAATGGGCGATTACATCGGAACTGGTTTCAGAACCGGGCTGCTGCTTTTTCTTGCGGCGGCTTTTGGTTTCCGCCCTGGCGGCCGCGTTTTTGGCGCTGGGGGCGGTCTCAAGCGCCAACTCGATGACCTCATCGATCCATTTGACCGGCTTAATTTTGACTTCGCGGCGGATTTTTTCGGGAATTTCCTGCAATTCGCGGACATTTTTGTGCGGAATCAACGCCGTTTTCACTCCCGCGCGGTGCGCCGCCAGGAGTTTTTCCTTAAGCCCGCCGACCGGCAGCACTTCGCCGCGCAGGGTGATTTCCCCGGTCATGGCGATGGTTGACCACACCGGAATGCCGGTCAGCGCCGAGATCAGGGCGGTGCACATGCCGATGCCGGCGCTGGGGCCGTCTTTGGGCGTCGCCCCCTCGGGGACGTGGATGTGAACATCCCGGGTCTGGTGGAACTGGGCGTCGATGCCCCACTGCACGCTGTGGCTGCGCACCACGCTGATGGCGGCGGTGATCGACTCCTGCATGACATTGCCGAGTTTGCCGGTATACACATGCTTGCCCTTGCCCGGCATGACCACGGCTTCAATGGTCAGCAACTCGCCGCCGGCCTCGGTCCACGCCAGCCCGGTCACCTGGCCGGTGCGGTTGTGCCGCTCAATGTCGTTGCGGCGGTAGCGCTTGACGCCGAGATATTTTTCCAGGCTACCGGGGGTGATGTGAGTCTTTTTCCTGCGCTTGTTGAGCAAGTGCTCCTTCACCACCTTGCGGAAGATTTTCGCGATCTCCCGCTCCAGGTTGCGCACCCCCGCCTCGCGCGTCCACGAGGCGATGATTTCCTTGACGGCCCTGGCGCTGATGCCGGCTTCGGCCGCTTTCAGGCCATGGTTGGCGCGCTGTTTCGGCAGCAGGTGGCGGTCGGCGATCTCGCATTTTTCCTCTTCGGTGTAGCCGGAAATGCGGATCACCTCCATGCGGTCAAGCAGCGGGCCGGGGATGTTCAGGGTGTTGGCGGTGGCGATGAACATCACATCGGACAGGTCGTAATCGACTTCCAGATAGTGGTCGGCGAAGGTGTGATTCTGCTCCGGGTCGAGCACTTCGAGCAGAGCCGCCGACGGGTCGCCGCGAAAGTCCATGGACATTTTGTCCACTTCGTCCAGCATGAACAGCGGGTTGCGGGTTTTGCCCTTGGCTAAATTCTGGATGATTTTGCCCGGCATCGAGCCGATATAGGTGCGGCGGTGGCCGCGAATTTCGGCCTCGTCGCGCACTCCGCCCAACGACATGCGCAGGAATTTGCGGTTGGTGGCGCGCGCCACCGACTGCCCCAGCGAAGTCTTGCCGACGCCCGGCGGGCCCACCAGGCACAAAATCGCGGCCTTGGATTTTTTCACCCGCTGCTGCACCGCCAGGTATTCGAGAATTCGGTCCTTGACCTTTTCCAGACCGTAGTGGTCTTCGTCGAGGATTTTCTGGGCCTTGGCCAGGTCCTTGGAGATGCGGCTGTGCTTTTTCCACGGCACCGCCAGCAGCCAGTCGATGTAGTTGCGCACCACGGTCGCCTCGGCCGACATCGGCGACATCATTTTCAGTTTCTTCAGTTCGTTCTCGGCCTTTTCCCGGGCCTCGGCCGACATGCCGGAATCGGCGATTTTGCGGGCCAGTTCGTCGGCCTCGTTGGGCGCGTCCTCCATGTCCCCCAGTTCCTTCTGAATGGCCTTCATCTGCTCGTTCAGATAGTATTCCCGCTGGCTTTTTTCCATCTGCTTTTTGACCCGGGAGCGGATGCGCTTTTCCACCTGCAACAGGTCGATCTCCGAATCCATCACCCCGAGGATGTGCTCCAGACGCGCGGCGGAGTCGGTCAGTTCCAGAATTTTCTGCTTGGCGTCGTTCTTCAGGTTGAGATGGGCGGCGACGGTGTCGCCGACCCGTCCCGGCTCTTCGATGCCGGCCAAAGAAGTCAGAATCTCCGGCGGAATCTTGGGGTTGAGTTTGACATATTTCTCGAATTCGCCGGCCACCGCCCGCACCAGCACATCGGCTTCGCGCGACGCCGCCGGCGGGTCTTCGACCAGTTCGGCCTCGCAGGCGAAACTGGCGTCGGGGTCGTCGGGGTCGTGGATGAAGCGCGCGATGACGGCCCGCCGCTTGCCTTCCACCAGCACCTTGACGGTGCCGTCCGGCATTTTCAGCATCTGCAAAATCGCCGCCACGGTGCCGACCCGGTAAATGTCGTCCGGGGCCGGCGAATCCTGCGCGGCGTCCTTCTGCGCGACCAGCAAAATGCGCTGCGCGCCGGCCATGGCCGCGTCCAGCGCCGCCACCGACCTGACGCGGCCGACGAACAGCGGGATCACCATATGCGGGAAAACCACCACATCGCGCAGCGGCAGCACCGGCAGGTCGAGGCTTTTGGTCGGGGTGTCGGTCATGGGTCCGGGGGCTTGGGCGCGGCGCCGGGGGTCAGGAAGCGTCCGCGGTGATTCTCTCGCCGTCTTCCTGATAGACATACAACGGCCTTGAATGCTCGGCGATCACCGACTCATCGACGATGACTTTCTTGATGCCGTGAATGCCCGGCAGTTCATACATGGTTTCCAGCAGCGTGTTCTCAAGGATGGAGCGCAGTCCGCGCGCGCCGGCTTTGCGCTCCATGGCCTTGCGGGCCACCCGGCGCAGCGCGTCGCGGCGGAATTCCAGTTCCACCCCCTCCAGCGCGAACAACTTCGCATACTGCTTGGTCAGCGCGTTGCGCGGCTCGGTGAGGATTTTGACCAGCGCATCCTCGTCCAACTCTTCAAGCGTGGCGACCACCGGCAAGCGGCCGATAAATTCCGGGATCAGGCCGTATTTAATCAGGTCCTCGGGCTCGAGTTCCTGGAGCAGTTCGTTGGCGCGCTCGTCGGCCGACTTTTCCTTGATGTCGGCGCCGAAGCCGATGCCGGATTTTTCGGTGCGCTGCTGGATGACCTTTTCCAGGCCGGCGAAGGCGCCGCCGCAAATGAACAGGATGTTGCGCGTATCGACCTGCAGAAACTCCTGCTGCGGATGCTTGCGCCCGCCCTGCGGCGGAACCGAGGCGACCGTGCCCTCGATGAGTTTCAGCAGCGCCTGCTGCACGCCTTCGCCGGACACATCCCGGGTGATCGACGGGTTGTCGGATTTGCGCGAAATCTTGTCGATTTCATCGATATACACGATGCCGAGTTGAGCCTTTTCGATCTCGTAGTCGCAGGTCTGCAGCAGTTTCTGGATGATGTTCTCGACATCCTCGCCGACATAGCCGGCTTCGGTCAGGGTGGTGGCGTCGGCCATGGTAAACGGGACATTGAGTTGCCTGGCCAGGGTTTCCGCCAGCAGCGTCTTGCCCGACCCGGTGGGGCCGATCAGCAGGATATTGCTTTTGGAGATATCGACTTCATCGGTCTCGCGCTCATGGTCGATGCGCTTGTAGTGATTGTAAACCGCCACCGAGAGGGTTTTCTTGGCGGCCTGCTGGCCGATCACATAACTGTCCAGGATGGCGTGGATTTCCGGGGGCGTGGGGAACCGGGCGCCGTCCCGCCCCGGCGCGCCGGCACCGCCGTCGGTCTCCTCGCCGATGATTTCATTGCAAAGATCGACGCATTCGTCGCAGATGAACACCGACGGGCCGGCGATCAACTTGCGCACTTCATGCTGGCTCTTGCCGCAAAACGAGCAGTAGAGGAGTTTTTCTCCTTTGGCGGGGGTGTTTTCAGGCATCAGGACGGGTGCGGGTTGCGGGTGACTGTGAATGGTTGCAGATTAAGGGGCTTTGCGCAAACCGTATGCGGGGAGCGGCGAAGGCCCGGGGGCCGCCGCCGCCAAGACCGGCGGTGGTTTCATCTGTGCGCTACGAATTGTGATACTCGCGGGTGCTGAGCACCGAGTCGATGATACCGTATTCCACCGCTTCGGCGGCGCTCAGGAAATAATCGCGGTCGGTGTCCTCCTTGATGCGGTCGATGGACTGCCCGGTGTGCTTTACGAAGATGCGGTTGAGTTTCTCGCGCGCGCCCAGGATTTCGCGGGCGTGGATTTCGATGTCCGAGGCCTGGCCGTGCGAGCCGCCCATCGGCTGGTGAATCATCACCCGCGAATGCGGCAGGGCGTGGCGCTTGCCGGCCGCCCCGCCGGCCAAAATGACCGCGCCCATGCTGGCCGCCTGGCCGATGCACACGGTGCTGACATCGGGGCGGATGAACTGCATGGTGTCGTAAATCGCCAGGCCCGAGGTGACCACCCCGCCGGGGCTGTTGATATACAGCGAAATGTCCTTTTCCGGGTTTTCCGATTCAAGGAACAGCAACTGGGCGACGATGAGGTTGGCCATTTGATCCTCGAACTGCCCGACCAGAAACACCACGCGCTCCTTGAGCAGCCGCGAATAGATGTCGTAGGAGCGCTCGCCGCGGCCGGTGGTCTCGATCACCATCGGCACCAGGTTCAGGTTGCGAAGGCCGGCTTGGTCGGGATTTTGCATGGGGTTCACTTTCGGCATATCGGTGTCTGTCTCGTCAGTCGTCAGGGCCGGCAACGGTCATTGCCCCGGCACCGAGCCGGCCAATTCCGCGAATGATACCCGTTTTTCGACCACCGTGGCGGTTTCGAGCATGTGCTCGACCACTTTCTCTTCCAGCACCATCCCCTCGACCGACTGCAGGCGCTCGGGTTCGGAATAATACCAGTTGACCAGGGCTTCATTGTCGTCGCCGGCCATTTCCGCGATTTTGCCGCGAATGGCGTCGGCGTCGGCCTTCAACCCGGCTTTTTTGACCACCTCCCTGGCGACCAGACCGAGGAGCACCTGGCGCGTGGCGCCCTCTTTTAACAACTCGCGGTCCAGGTCCCGGGCGCGCTGCGCCGGCGCCGGGCGGTCCGCCGGGCGTTGGCTGATGGCCTGCACGCGGCGGTCGATTTCCGCCTCGACTAACACGCTCGGCGCCTGCACCGGGTTGGCTTTGACCAACTCATCCATGACCCGGGCGTGCACCACCTCGCGCACGCGCACCGCCGTTGCGCGCTCCAGACTGCGCTTGATTTGCTCGCGCACCCCGGCCATGCCCCGGTCTGAGACGCCCAGCCGCTCGGCGAAAGCGTCGTCCAGTTCCGGCAGCACCGGCCGCTCCACCGCCTTCACCGCCACCTGGAACTCGGCCGCTTTGCCGGCCGCATCGGCGCCCGGAAAATCCTCCGGCAAGGTCAACGAGATGCGCCTGGACTGGCCGGCCGCCACACCCCTCAGCCCGGTCTCGAACGGCTCCAGCATGCGCCCTTCTCCGAGGATGAATTGGTGGTCGCTGCCGGCGCCTCCGGAGAAAGGCCGGCCGTCGAGATGCCCCGCATAATCGATGGTCAGGCGGTCACCGTCTTGCGATGCGCCTTCCCGGGCCACGAAATCGGCGTTGCGTTTGCGGAGGCCCTCGACGCTGCGCTCGATGTCTTCGTCGGTGACCGTGCACACCGGTTTTTCGATGCTCCTGCCGGCCAATGTGGGCGAGGGAATTTCCGGAAACAGTTCCACGGTGGCGATATATTGCAGGTCGTCTCCGGAGACGAACGGCTTCGGCTCAATCGACACCAGTCCGGCGGCCACGATGTCCTCCCGGCCTAACGCCTCGCGGTAACTGGCGTTGATGGTGTCGCTGATGACCTCGCTGGTGACCTGGCCGCCGTAGCGTTTGGCGACGATGTGATGCGGCGCCTTGCCGGGCCGGAAGCCGGGGATGCGCGCGCCGCGGGCGACCTTGCGCAGGCGCTTCTCGATTTCCCGGTCCACCTCGGCGTGGGGAATGGAAACCGTCAGTTTGCGCTCGATGGCGCCGGATTCTTCAACCGATACTCGCATGTCGTTGCAGGGTTTTCTCAGCCGGGCGCCGGCGCCCTTGAACCGCCACTACTGCCATTGCCGCCACGGCGCAAAACAGGGCGCACGATAATGGTGCGAAAGGAGAGACTCGAACTCTCACGCCTTGCGGCACTGGAACCTAAATCCAGCGCGTCTACCAATTCCGCCACTTTCGCACCGGCCCGTCACGCCCGCCGCTGGTGGGCCGTGTAGGGCTCGAACCTACGACCCGCTGATTAAGAGTCAGCTGCTCTGCCAACTGAGCTAACGGCCCTTCGGCGGCAACCGGGTTCGCAAAACTGGGGTGAACGATGGGACTCGAACCCACGACGACCGGATCCACAATCCG
>JAPPQJ010000068.1:7343-15335 GCA_028817015.1 Gammaproteobacteria bacterium | reverse complement strand
GGTAGAGAGATTTGAACTCCCGACATCCTGCTCCCAAAGCAGGCGCGCTACCTGGCTGCGCTATACCCCGAAAACCGCACGAATTATACGCGCTCCGGGCGCCTGCATCAACGGCGTATACGGCCTCCATACATCGGTTGTCATGCCGATTTTCCGGAGGGAAACCCTTCGACCGCGTTTCCGGGGAAACGCCCTCTCCCGGGAGAGGGCCGGGGAGGGGCAAAAATGGCGATGGCGCGGCCTCATGTCATGCCACTGCATCAAGCAGTCGGCGTGACGGTTGCGGTATACCCGGCCACACGCACCGGCATCTGTGCGGGGACGGACAGCGCTCGACGACCACCGGCGCCTGATACGATTCACCGATTCACCGATCACGGATTCAACTTGCCCGGATTGAGCACATCGCCGGGGTCCAGCGCCCGCTTGATCCGCCGGTATAAGGCCAGCGACACCGGGTCCTTGTAGCGTTTCATCTCCTCCAGTTTGGTGATGCCGACGCCGTGTTCGGCGCTGAACGAGCCGCCGAGTTGATGGGCGATTTCGTGCACCAGGCGGTTCATCGGCCGCCACTGGTCGAGGAATGCCTGCCGGTCCATATCCGGCGGCTGGGAAATGTTGAAGTGAATGTTGCCGTCTCCCATGTGCCCGTAGGGATAGGGCCGGGCATGCGGCATGGCTTTTTTGATCGCCGCGTGGGTGCGGCGGATGAACTCGGGGACGCTGGCGACCGGCACCGACACATCGTGCTTGATGCTGCCGCCCTCGAATTGCTGGGCCTCGACGATGTTCTCGCGCAGCAACACCAGGCGCCGGGCCTGGCTTTCGCTGTCGGCGATCACCGCATCCTGCAGCACCCCGTCGTCCATCGCCCGGGCCAGGCCGGCCTCCATCTCGCCGCGCAATGCCGACTGGCCGCCGTCGCCGCCCTCCTGGTTGGTGCTGTCGGCCACAATCAGCGCATACCAGCGGTGCCGGCCGCGCAGCGGGTCGGTCTGGCCGGCGATGTGTTTGACCGCCGACTGAACCGCGATGTCGGACATCAACTCGAAGGTGCTCAGGCGGTCGCTGCTGGCGTCCCGAAGCCGGCCAAGCAGGGCCAGCGCGGCGGCGGCGTCGGCCAGCCCGGCCAGCGCCACCACCCGGCAAAGCGGCGCGGGGAACAGTTTCAAGGTCGCGGCGGTGATGATCCCCAGCGTGCCTTCCGAGCCGACCAGGAGGTTTTTCAAATCGTAGCCGGTGTTGTTTTTGCGCAAACTGTTGAGGCCGTCCCAGATACGCCCGTCGGCCAGCACCGCTTCCAGGCCGAGCACCAGGTCGCGGGTGTTTCCATAACGCAGCACGTTGATGCCGCCGGCGTTGGTGGCCAGGTTGCCGCCGATCTGGCAACTGCCCTGGGCGCCCAGGCTCAGCGGGAAAAACCTGCCGTGCGCGGCGGCGGCGGCCTGCACGTTGGCGAGAATGCAGCCGGCCTCGACGCGCATGGCGTAGTTGACCGGATCCACCTCCAGCACCCGGTTCATGCGCGCCAGGTTGAGGATGACCTGGCCGGCGTGCGCCACCGCCCCGCCCATGGTCCCGGTGTTGCCGCCCTGGGGCACGATGCTGACCCCGGCGGCGGCGCAGCATTCGACCACCGCCGCCACTTGCGCGGAGTGGGCCGGCAGCGCCACGGCGCGGCATTCGCTGTGATAGCGGCCGCGCAACTCCTCGGTATACGGCCGCAGTTTGTCGCCGCCGGTGACCAGGTGTTTGTCGCCGACTATGCGGGCCAGGCGCTCGAGCAAATCCGGCGCGGCCGGGCGGTTTTTCATCTGCGCGGTGTCTTCCACGATGCTTCCCTCTGCTGAAATGCTACAATGTTAACCCGCCTGACACCCGATTGACACCATGACCGAGACAGACTCGAGCGCAAAACACTACCGGGCGTTGCTGCAATCCGTCGGCGAAGATCCCGACCGGGAGGGCTTGCGGGGCACCCCTGAGCGGGCCGCCGCCGCGCTCCAGTACCTGACCCGCGGCTACCGCCAGAGCCTGGATGAAATCGTCAACGACGCGATCTTCGAGTCCGACAACGACCAGATGGTCATCGTCAAGGACATCGAAGTCTATTCGTTGTGCGAGCACCACATCCTGCCGTTCATCGGCAAATGCCACATCGCCTATCTGCCGGCCGGCAGGGTTCTCGGCCTGTCCAAACTGGCGCGCATCGCCGACATGTATGCGCGGCGCCTGCAAATCCAGGAGAACCTGACCGACCAAATCGCCGGCGCGGTCGAGTCGATCACCGGCGCGCGCGGCGTCGGCGTGATCATCGAAGCCAAACACCTGTGCATGATGATGCGCGGCGCCCACAAACAGAACTCGGTGATGAAAACCTCGACCATGCTCGGCGGCTTCCGCACCGACCACCGCACGCGCGCCGAATTCCTGACTCTGGTCGGCGACTGACCCCGCCGCACCGCCGCCGCGACGCGCATCCGCGATGAAGGTGTTGCTGGTGGACGGCCTCAACCTGGTGCGGCGCATCTATGCCGCGGTGCCCGATGAAGCCGGGCAGGCCGGCGGCCGCGAGCCCCTCGCCGGGATCATCGCCTCGTGCACCGCCTCGCTGCAGCGCGCGCTCAACCGGCACCGCCCCAGCCACTGCCTGGCGGTGTTTGATGGAGACGGCGGCGGCGGGCGCAATTGGCGGCGCCGGTTATACCCGGACTACAAGAAAAACCGCCCGCCGATGCCGGCGCCGTTGCGGGACGCCCTGCCGCGCCTCGAACAAGCGTTTGCCGCCGTCGGCGTCGACAGTTTCTCGCGCGAAGGTTTCGAGGCCGACGACATCATCGCCACGGTCGCGGTCAAGATCGCCCGGCGCGGCGGCCATGCGCTGATCCTGTCCACCGACCGCAACTACTGCCAACTGCTGGGCGACAACATCGCCGTTTTCGACCATTTCGCCGAGCGCCCCCTCGACCGCGATTTGATCGCCAAACGCTTCCAAGTGGAGCCGCAACAACTGCCGGATGCGCTGGCGCTGGCCGGCGACAGCGGTTTGTCGATCCCCGGGGTGCGGTCGGTCGGCATTCGCACCGCCGCCAGACTGCTGGCCCAATACGGCGATCTGGAAAACGTGCTGCAAGCGGCCGCCGCCATCCCCGGCTATCTCGGCCGCCAACTGGCCGAGGGGCGGGAGCATGCGCGCCTGGCCAAAACCCTGTTCACGCTCAACACCGGCGCCGACCTCGGCATCAACCTGAGCCAATTGCGCTACAATCCGCCCCAATGAAAGCGGGAAACGCGCATCACCTGGCCCGCACTCGGAGGGCGGCGATATGGAACTCTGGGAGCAACTGCTGATCGGGGCGCTCGGCCTGGCGGTGCTGCTGTGGGTTTTTCCGGGCATTAAACCGATGCTCGAGGAGAGCAAAAAAGCCCCCAAAGACTGGATGGGGCTGCTGATTCCAATCGCGCTGGTGGTCGCCTTCGTGGTGTTTCTGGCGGCCACCCTGTAACCCCTGAACAGCGCGCGCCCGGCACCCCTGTCAAGGGATGAACGCCGCGGCCCGCCGATGGGGTCGGACGCGCACTTGCGCGGCCAGCCGCTCGGGCGGCAGCAGCCAGTATTTTCGCTCGGCGCCGCGGTGTCCGCGCACGCTGATTGCGGCGCCCGAGAAGGACACCGCGATGGCGCCTTCCCCGGCGGTGTGATAGACCGGGATGCGCCGCCGCGCATAGCGTGCGCGCACCGATTCATGCGGGTGGCCGTAGCGGTTCAGATAGCCGATGCTGGCCAATGCGAGCGCCGGGCGCACGCGCTCCAAAAAGGCCGCGGTGGACGAGGTCTTGCTGCCATGATGCGGCACCTGCAGCACCTCGGCGGCCAGGTCAACCCGTGAGCGCACCAGCGCCTCCTCGGCCGGCTTGCCGATGTCGCCGGTCAGCAGCACCGAGCCGAACGCCGAACTGACTTTCAACACGCACGAAGCGTCGTTGCCGCGTATGCGGCCCTGCGGCGACCAAGGCGGCGGCCACAGCACCTCAAACGACACCTCATCCCACACCCAGCGCTGTCCGGCCCGGCATCTCTGCGAGCCCGGGATCATCTCCGGGACGCTGGTCAGCACCCGCTTCGCCCCGAAGTGCTCCAGCAGCGCGCGGTGGCCGCCGCTGTGGTCGTTGTCGCCGTGGCTGACCACCAGCGCGTCGATGGCGGGCGCCCCCAGTTGGCGCAGGAAAGGGACCACCACCGTCTCGCCGGTGTCGAGGCCGCCGGGGAAACGCGGACCGGCGTCATATACCAGCAGGCGGTTGCGGGTCTGCACCACCGACGCCAGCCCGTGGCCGACTTCCAACATGGTGTATCTGAACTCGCCGGGGCCGGGGGCGCCGCCGCCCCCCGGGGCCGCCAACAGCGGCACAAACCACAGCAGCCCGGTGCGCTTGGCCGGGAAGGCCCGGGGCGCCAGCAGCAACAGCGCACCGACCACCGCCAGCGGCACCGACCACGGCGGCGGCGGCGGCCGCTGCCACACCGACCAGGCGGCCGCGGAAAACCATTCGAGCAGATTCCACAACGCATCTATGACCCACAGCGAAATCTGAAAAGCCAGCGCCGCGGCCTGCTCCAACCCGGCCGCATACAGTAGAAGCCCCAGCAGCGCCGACGGCACTGCGGCCAGGCCGATGGCCGGAATGGCCACCAGGTTGGCCAGCGGCGCGGCAATTGAAACCCGGTGGAACAGCGCCAGCAGCAACGGCGCCATGCCGATGAACAACAGCATTTGGATCGCCGACCAGGCCCCCAGTTGGCGCAACACGCGCCGCGCCGACGGCGCCTCGGAGCGCTCCCGGCTCGCTGTGCGCGTGCGCGCAACGCCGATGACCAGCACGCCGACCGCGCCGAACGACAGCCAGAACCCGGCCGCCAGCGGCGCCAGCGGGTCGAACGCCAGCACCACAGCCAGCGCCAGCACCAGGGTCTCGGCGCCAAACGGCCGGCGCTGGAAAAACATCGCCACCGCGACCGCCGCCAGCATGCACACCGCGCGTTGCGTGGGGATGGTCATGCCGGCCAGCAGCGCGTAGATGAAGCCGGCCAGCAGCCCGGCCGCGACCCCGGCTTTGGGCGCCGGCAGCCGCAGCGGCAGCGCCCCGGCAAAGCGCCACCCCCAGCCGCACACCAGCATCACCAGCCCGGACACCAGGCCGATGTGCAGCCCGGAAATGGCGACCAGGTGGATGGTGCCGGTTCTGACCAGCACCTCCCAGTCGCGGTCGCGCATGTCGCTGCGCAAACCGACCGCCAGCGCGGTCACCAGCCCGGCGCGCCCGCCCGGCTCCAGCGAGTCGCGGATAAAACCGGCGGCGCGGGCCCGAAAAGCGGCCACCGAATGCGGGTCGTGCGACTTCAGCAACACCGGCGGCGGCCGGGTGCGCACATAGCCGGTGGCGCGCAGGCGGTGGTGAAACAGGTGGGTTTCGTAGTTGAACAGCGCGCCGGGATTATTGAACCCGCGTGCGCGTTTGAGGCGTACGGTCAGCCGCCACCGCTGGCCGCTGCGGATGCGCGGCTGGTCCTGATAGATCTTCAGCCGGATTTTGCCGGGAGACGGGTGGGTGACGCCCCGGTGTTGCAGTTGTTCGACCTCGAAATCGAACCGCTGATAACCCTCACCGGCCGCCGGCACGCCGACCACCCGCCCGGAAATGACCGCATCCCTCTTTTCCATGCCGACCGGAATGGTTGCATCCAGCAGCGCCGCCGCCACCACGCCGGCCCAGCAAAACCCGAGCGCATACGCCGCCACCGGCCGCAGCCACCGCCCGCGCACCGCCAGCAACGCCGCCAGCGCGGCGGCCGCAACGGTCAACCCGGGCGGCGGAAGTTGTTCGAGAAACCGAAGTGAAATGACCCCGGCGCAAAACGCCAGCAGCCACGAGTGGAGGTTGTCGGGGTTGTTCCAGCCGTCCGAAAATTGGCGCATTATTCGCATCCATCCTTGATACCGGCGCTATACTACCACCAAACCGCTCCCCCGCCCATGCGCGGCGCAACACGACTTCCCGCCGATCATGCTCAAAGCGCGAATAAAACGGTATTTACCCGAGCCCGGGCGAATCGCGTCACTGCCGCCCTTTCGCCGCCTGGGGATTCGGTTCGGCGACCCGGTGCTGTGGATGATCAACCGCCACACCATCTCACGGGCGACCGCCATCGGCCTGTTCTGCGCCTACCTGCCGATGCCGATGGAAATGCTCCCGGCCGCCCTGCTGGCGATGCTGTGGCGCGCCAATTTGCCGCTGTCGATCGTGCTGGTGTGGCTGTCCAATCCGTTCACCTGGATCGTGATTTACACCCCGCCTTACCTGCTTGGAGCGGCGCTGCTGGGCGAAACCGACATATCCATCAATAACATTACCGTCGAGGCGATGCTGCAACACCTGGCCGCGCTATGGGTCGGCTGCCTGATTTTCGGGGTTGCACTGGCGTGCGCCGGTTATTTCGCGGTGCGGGTGGTGTGGCGGATGATGGTGCTCAGCATTCGCAGCAGGCGCGGGGCGGGGGGGCCGGCTGGCGCGGAAAAGCGGGCTGGGACCGGGGGGGATGGCGGTGAGAAATGAGCGATGAACCCGCATGCAACGCATCAAGACGCGCCGTAACCGAGCGGGAAAACGCCTCCCTGTTGAAGCGGGTCAAATGAGGGGGTATGCACCGCCGGGGTCACCGTGATGACAATGCTGAGCACTCCTTCAGCGTGGCGGGGCCGGCTCACGGTGCCCCGCCTGCGCGTTTTTGAGGGATATGGACAAGTTCACAGCCGGTGACGCGGTATTCATCGGTTTGGCGTGGAATGATTTGCCTTATAATCACGCCCGGCGCCCGGCCGCCGGCACCCTCCTTGTTGGCCTCGCGGGGGATCGCCCCAGAAGGTTTTCCGGATGTAAAAAAACGTTTTTTTTCAACGGAGCAAACGATGCCCATCAATCATTCCACATCAAAGAACGGGATTAAAAACTGGCGGGCCCCGCTGCGCAAGGCGCGCAACAAACTGCGCTCGCAGTTGAAGTTGGGAGACGACCGCATGTCGCTCTTTGAATGGGTGACCGTTTCCGTCATCATGATTTCATCCATGACCATAGGAATAAAAACGTATGCGCTGCCGCCGGTTGCCGTTCTGGTATTGGGGGCGCTGGACGACGCCGTCATGATTTATTTCGTCGTCGAGATACTGGCGCGCTTTGCCGTCGAAAAGCCGGCGCGAAATTTCTTCAAGGACGGCTGGAACGTGTTCGACGCCTTCATCGTCATCGTCAGCACCATACCAATCGATGAATCCGAGTATGCGCTGCTGGGCCGCTTGCTGCGGCTGTTTCGGATGATGCGCCTGATCGTGTTTCTGCCGGAACTGCGCAAGTTGATCGAATCGCTGCTGCGCGCCATTCCGCGCGTTTTTTATGTTTTGGTGCTGATGTTCATCGTGTTTTACGTTTACGGCGCTTTTGGCTCGATGATATTTTCCGAAATCAACCCCGCATTGTGGGGAAATATCGGCGCCTCCATGCTGACCATGTTTCGAGTCGCCACCCTGGAGGACTGGACCGATGTGATGTATGAAACCATGGAAGTGTATGCGTTCAGCTGGCTTTTCTACTTGAGTTTCATCGGCATCGTCACCTTCATCATGCTGAACATGATCGTCGCCGTCATCATCGAAGTGGTGCAGGAAAACGCCAAACTTAAGCCGGGCAAAGAGTCCGCGGCGGAGCATGAGCGCATGACGCGCATCGAAAACGAGTTGACCGCCATTCACCGGGCCATTGCGCAATGGGGAAACGCCGCCGGACACAACCGCGACCGGCAATGCTGATCAAGGGCGCCGCGGCCCCTACCGCGGCGCCCGGCGCGTGCGCCAGGCCTGGGTGCTGCGCATCACTTTGCGGGTCAGCAGGAGGTGGATGAGGCGCGCGCCGATGTTGGAGTAGAAAATCATCATGCCC
>JAPPQJ010000068.1:3464-7333 GCA_028817015.1 Gammaproteobacteria bacterium | reverse complement strand
GGCGTCGTCCATGTTGAGCACCGCGATGGACGCCAGGGCGGTGTCCGGCGAGTATAAAAAAATCACCCCCGACACCGTGGTCATCGCGTTCACGAACAGGTAAATGGAAATGTCCAGCGCCGACGGCAGGCACACCGGCACGGTGACCCGCGAAAACACTTTGTGGACGGGCTGCTTGAGCGACGCCGCGACCGACTCGAATTCCCGGTCCATCTGCTTGAGCGCGGTGACCGCGGTCAGGTGCGACACCGTGTAGAAGTGGGTCACCGTGCAAATCACCAGGATGGCCATGGTGCCGTAGAGTCCGCCCAGCGGGTTGGCCGGGTTGTTGAAGAAAAAGATATACGCGAGGCCCAGCACCATGCCGGGAATCGCCATCGGCATCATGGCCAGAAACTGAAACGCCGAGCGGGCGGCGGCGAAGCAGTGGGCTTTTTCCACCAGATACGCGCCGCAGAAAATCACCACGGTGCCGGCCGCCGCGGTGTAAAGCGCCAGGCGAATCGAGTTCTTCCATGAATCCCAGCCGCCGCCGTCCATCACATCGAAGTTGTAGTTGTTCAAACCAAGGGACAGGTCATACGGCCAGAACTTAATCAGCGCCGCATACTGGCAGACGCCGATGAGCCCGGCGATAAACACCGTGACCAGCGCGCAGTAGGCCAGGCACGCCAGGTCGAAGCGGCGGTGCGGTTTCGGCTCAAACGGCACCGACCGCGACGACAGCAGGGCGATTTGTTTTTTCTGCACCACGCGGTCGATGGTGAAGGCCAGCAGGGCGGGGATCAGCAGCACCACCGAGACCACCGCGCCCATCTCGAAGTTCTGCTGGCCGATGACCTGCTTGTAAATATCCACGGCCAACATGTTGTATTGCCCGCCGATGACTTTCGGCAGGCCGAAATCGGTGATGACCAGGTTGAACACCACAAACGCGGCCGACACCAGGCCGTAGCGGGCGCCGGGGATGGTCACCGTCCAGAAGGTTTTCCACCGCCCGGCGCGCAGCGAGACCGCGGCTTCATACAGGCGCGCGTCGGACAGCGACAGCGCGGTGGTGATGATAATCATGGCGTGCGGAAAGGTGAAAAACACCGAGCCGATGACGATGCCGATCGGGCCGTAAATCGACTCGCCGAGCAGCAGGCCGCGAAGCATGCCCTGGTTGCCGAACAGGTATACCAGGGCGATGCCGGGCAGCAGCGAGGGCACCAGAATCGGCGCCAGGGCGACGATGCGAAAAAACCCCTTGAAGCGCATGCTGCTGCGCGTCAACGCATACGCAAAACCGAACGCCAGCGCCACCGTAATCACCGTGCTGATGACGGCGATGATCAGCGAATTCTTAATCGAGCGAAACAGCGCCGGCGTGGAAAAATACGCGCGGTAGTTGTCCAGCCCGGTCGAGCGCGATGCGCGCAGCACGATGCGCCTGAATTGGCTGGATTCAAACTCGTGCCAGCCGGTGTCGGCAACCCGGCGCGTGCCGACCAGGAAAGACGCTTCCGGTTTAACCTGGCGAATCTTGTACCGGGTCGGCGCGCGGAAGTTGAAGTCCGGGAAAAAGACCGTGGCCGCCAGGCGGCCGTCGCCGCTGGTGTTCAGTTCCTGCGGCGCAACGGCGCGCAGTTGGTCGTTCAAGCGCGACGCGGCAACCGGCGCGCTCCAGCCGTCGCCACGGTTCACCTGAAACTCAAAATTGTCGAGGTCGAAGTAAAAGGTGGAAACCGACCTGGAAAACACCGCATACAACGGCAGCGCCAGCGAGATGACCAAATACAAGCCGATGACCGCCATGAACGCGACCATGATGCGGTCGTCCCGGCTGGTTTTGGGGCGCACCCGCGGCAAGGGCGCGGCGATGCTTTGCGCGGCGCCCGAAGTCATGCGCCGCGGCCGTCTTCGGGGAACACCAGGATGCGCTCGGCCGGCAGTTCCACGGCGACCTGCGAGCCGGCCTTAATGCTCAGCCGCCGCATCGCGTTGCCGGACCAATCGGCGGTCAGCGCGACTTCGCCCAGGCGCGCGCTGGCCAGCGACAGCCGCCAGAACGAGCCGAGAAATTCCAGATACTCGACGCGCGCGTCAAAGCCGTTGCCGCGCTGCGCCTGCCCGCCGCCGGGCGCCTCGGCGGGGTGCGGCACCACATCCTCGGGGCGAACGGCAATCACCACCGGGGCGCCGGCCGGCGCATCGTGCGCCTGAGAAGCAAAAGTCAACGCGCCGACCGCGACGCGCCCGGCGCCGGCGCTGCGCCCGGCGATTTGATTCATCGCGCCGACAAAATCGGCCACGAACAGCGTGTCCGGGCAACTGTAAATTTCGGTCGGCGTGCCCACCTGCTCGATGACGCCGTGATTCATCACCACGATGCGGTCGGCCATGGTCAGCGCCTCCTCCTGGTCGTGCGTGACCATGATGGTGGTGACGCCCAGCCGCCGCTGCAGCGCCTTCATTTCAACGCGCAGGTGGGCGCGCACCTTGGCGTCGAGCGCGGACAGCGGCTCGTCGAGCAGCAGCAGGCCCGGCGAAGTGGCCAGCGCCCGGGTGAGGGCGACGCGCTGCTGTTCGCCGCCGGACAGTTGCGCCGGATATTTGCCCCCCTGGCCGGGCAGGTTGACCAACTCCAGCAACTCGGCCACGCGCCGGTCGATGTCGGACCGGCTGAGGCGCTGGTTTTCCAGGCCGAAGGCGATGTTTTTAGCCACGGTCAGGTTGGGAAACAGCGCATACGACTGGAACACGATGCCGAAGTCGCGCTCCGAGGGCGGCAGCGCCGAGATGTCCCGGCCGGCCTGCCGCACGCCGCCGGCGGTTTGGATGTCGAGGCCGGCGATGGCGCGCAGCAGGGTGGTCTTGCCGCAGCCGGACGGCCCTAAGAAGCAGATGAACTCGCCTTCGTCAACTTGCAGCGACACATCGTCCAGCGCCACAAAATCGCCGAACGTTTTGCGCAGGCGGTCGATCTGCAGAAAAGGGCGCGCGGGCGCCGCGGGTTTGCGGTTCATGATGATGCCTTTGCGGGGCGGGGCGGCGGAGATTGGGCGGCAACGAGCGGCTGCCCGGCCAACCGGCTGCCGGTTATCCGCCGCAAAACCGGCCTGACCGGCTAACCGGCCAGGCCGAAACGCAAAACAACCGGCGGCGCAAACTACTTCGGCTCAGATTTGGAATCGTAGCGGCGCTGCCATTCGGCCAAAATGCGCTTGCGGTTGTTGGCCGCGAATTCAAAATCGTTGTCGATCATGGCGTCCACCGTCTCCGGCGGGAAGTGCTTGACCGGCTTGGCCAGGTTTTTGTAGCCGACCACCGCGTAGGCGGTGTTATACATCTCCATCGCCTTTTTGGAAATCGACCAGTCCATCAGGGTTTTCGCGGCGTCCAGTTTGTCGGTGCCGGCGATGATGGCGGTGGCCTCCATGTCCCAGCCGATGCCTTCGGACGGAATGATGATGTCAATCGGCGCGCCCGCTTCTTTCGAGCGCGCGCCGCGAAACGCGAACGAGACGCCAATCGGAATTTCCCCGGCGGCCGCCAACTTGCAGGGCTTGGAGCCCGAATGCGTATACCGGGCGATGTTCTTGTGCAGGCCGTCCATATAGGTCCAGCCGCCCTGTTCGCCGAATATCTGCAGCCAACTGGAGACATCCAAAAACCCGGTGCCGGATGAATTGGGATTGGGCATAATCACATGCCCCTGATACATCGGCTTGAGCAGGTCCCGCCACGAGTCCGGCGCTTCCAGGTTATGCTTCGCGCCCTCGACGGTGTTGTAGCAAATCGCCGCCACCCAGGCGTCCATGCCCACCCAACTGGGCACCGGGTCGCTGTCGTAGAACTTCGGGTCGAGGTTTTCCAGCCCTTTCGGC
>JAPPQJ010000068.1:0-3424 GCA_028817015.1 Gammaproteobacteria bacterium | reverse complement strand
CAGCAGCGAGGTGCCGGCCAGGCCCCAGATGATGTCGGCCTGCGGGTTGTTCTTCTCCGCCAGCAGTTTGGCGGTTACGATTCCGGTGGAATCGCGCACCCATTTGATGTTGATGTCCGGGTGGTCTTCGTTGAAGGTGGCGGCGTAGCGCTTGAGGTCCTCGGCCTCGACCGCCGTATACACGGTCAGGTCAACCGCGTTGCCGGTGGCGCTGAAAGCCAGCAGAGAAGCGGCCAGCACGCCTGATACCGGCTTAAATGCAGCATGTTTCATTTTGCTTTCCTCTCTCAGGTGGTGGGTAAGGTGGATAAAAACGGGTCGCCAACAACTGCCCCGCATCGTATAACACACACCCCCCGAAAAGTCGATTGAAAAAACCCATTGACAGTATGCGTTCGGCGTATAGTACGCGGCCCGCTTGACCGTTAACCGCCGCGCGCCGCCCGCCGGCGCCGTCAATGCGCCTTCAACAGCCGCCGCACCCGCGCCGAAACGATCACTTCGCCGGTGTTGGCGAACGCCTCGTGGTTGCGCTCGATGGCGTCCAGGTCGTAGAGATAGTTGACCATCACGCCCCAGGCGTTTTCCAGCCCGCGCGCGCTGCGGTCGGCGGCGGCGTTAATCCATTCCAGGCGCGCACCGTTGCCGAGGTGGAAACGCGCCACCGGGTCCAGCGGCAGCGGCGAAGCGCGGCGCGGCGTTTTGGCTTGAATCAAGTAGCGCGCCGCCACTTCCGGCAGAATCTCGGCGGCGGCCCCATCAGCGGCGGCCGCGCCGGCGGCCTCGAGCGCCTGCAACGCCGTGCGTTGCGGCGCGGTCAGCATGCCCGCCTGCCCGCGCCCGCATTCGGCTACGGCCCAGCGGCGCAGCCCCGGCAGCGGCGACAGCGTGGCGAAGGTTTTGAGGCCCTTGAGTTCGCCCTGCAACTCCTCGACCACCTGTTTAATCAGGAAATTGCCGAACGAGATGCCCTGCAACCCGGCCTGGCAGTTGGAAATCGAGTAGAACGCCGCCACGCTGGCCAGGCCGGGGCTGAGCGCCGCGCGCTCGCCGGCCAAGATGGGGCCGATGGCGGCGGGGACGGCGTCGGTCAGCGCCACTTCGACAAAAATCAGCGGGTCATCGACCAACGCCGGGTGGAAAAACGCATACAGGCGGCGGTCCGGCGCGGCCACGCGCTGGCGAAGGTCGTCCCAGCCGTCAATCGCGTGCACCGCCTCGTAGGCGATGATTTTTTCCAGCACCGCCGCCGGGCTCGACCAGTCGATGCGCCGCAACTCCAGAAAGCCGCGGTTGAACCACGACGCCAGCAGGTGGCGAAAATCCATGTCCAGGGCCTGCAGCGCGGCGTCTTCGCTGGCCGCTCGCAGCAGGTCGGCGCGCATGGCGACCAGGGCGCGGGTGCCGCCGGGGGCGCGGTTCAGGCGGCGAATCAATTCCCGGCTGCGCGGCTCGCTGGCCAGGTGAATGGCGCGCGGGTCGCCGCCGCCGGCCGCCCGCCAGGCGTTGATTGCGCTTTTGAGCGCGCCCTCATCGACGCCGAAGGATTGCGCGGCCTCGGCGAAGAAGGCGCGCTTGCCGGCCTGGTCCAATGCGGCGTAGCGCCCGAGGATGTCGCGCGCCAACGCCAGGCCGGTCGCCTCGCCGCGCCCCGACAGCAACGCCGCGCAGGAGTCGCCGAGGTTTTTGCGCCCGGCGCCGGCCGAGACCAACGCATGCCCGGCCTCGGCGATGCGCGAAAACAAATCAAGCAGCGAGCCTTTCATCGGGCCGGGCCGGGGGCGCCGCGCTCACGGGAAGAGAGGCGGGGGCTCCGGCAATGGCGGGGCGGGGCGATAGCATTCACCGTCGGATTTGCATTACTATTGGCGGTCGGAAACCCATCACAATGGTGCCAGCGCGCAACCGCGGCAACGCGCCGATTATAAATCCAGCCGGGGGATACCATGCCATGAGCAACTCTTTCAGCGCCGTCTATCAGCGCTCCATCGACGACCCGGAAGGGTTCTGGGGGGAAGCCGCCGAGGCGGTGCACTGGTATACCCGGTGGCAGCGGGTGTTGGACGATTCCGATGCGCCATTTTACCGCTGGTTCGCCGGCGGCCGGACCAATGTGTGTTACAACGCCGTTGACCGGCATGTGGAACAGGGCCGGGGCGCGCAGGCGGCGCTCATCCACGACAGCCCGGTGACCGGCACGCAGCAGACCCTGACCTACGCCGACCTCAAAGCGCATGTGGCGCGTTTCGCCGGCGTATTGGCCGCCCACGGCGTCGGCAAAGGCGACCGCGTCATCATCTACATGCCGATGGTGCCGGAAGCGGCCGTCGCCATGCTGGCCTGCGCGCGCATCGGCGCCATCCACTCGGTGGTGTTCGGCGGCTTCGCCTCCAATGAACTGGCGGTGCGCATCGACGACGCCCGACCCAAAGTCATCGTGGCGGCGTCGTGCGGCATCGAGCCGGGGCGGGTGGTGGAATACAAACCGCTGCTGGACCAGGCCATCGCCCTGGCCGAACACCGCCCGCGCGCCTGCATCATCCTGCAGCGCCCGCAGGCGCCCGCATCCCTGGTCGCCGGGCGCGACCTCGACTGGCGGGAGGCGGCGGGCGGCGCATCCGACGCCGACTGCGTGCCGGTGGCCGCCACCGAGCCGCTGTATATTCTGTATACCTCCGGCACCACCGGCGCGCCCAAGGGCGTGGTGCGCGACACCGGCGGCGGCATCGTGGCGCTCAAATGGAGCATGCCGAACATCTACGACATGGCGCCCGGCGAGGTGTTCTGGACCGCTTCCGATGTCGGCTGGGTGGTCGGCCACTCCTACATCGTCTATGCGCCGCTGCTGAACGGCAACACCAGCGTGATGTTCGAGGGCAAGCCGGTGGGCACCCCGGACCCCGGGGTGTTCTGGCGCATCATTTCCGAGCACAAGGTCAAGTCGCTGTTCACCGCCCCGACCGCGTTTCGCGCCATCAAGAAGGAAGACCCGAACGGCGACTACCTGAAAAAATACGACCTCACCTGCTTGAAGTCGCTGTTCCTGGCCGGCGAGCGCACCGACCCGGACACGCTGAACTGGGCGCGCAACAAACTCGGCGTGCCGGTCATCGACCACTGGTGGCAAACCGAAACCGGCTGGGCGATTTGCGCCAACTGCCTCGGCATCGAGCCATTGCGGGTCAAGGAAGGCTCGCCGACCAAGCCGGTGCCGGGCTGGCGGCTGGCGGCGCTGGACTCGGCCGGCAACGCGGTGCAACCCGGCGACATCGGCGCGTTGGTGGCCAAACTGCCGCTGCCGCCCGGCACCTTCCCGACCTTGTGGAACGCGCGCCGGCGCTATTTCGATTCCTACCTCAAAACCTTCCCCGGCCACTACGAGACCGGCGACGCCGGCTACATCGACGCGGACGGTTATGTGTTC
>JAPPQJ010000050.1 GCA_028817015.1 Gammaproteobacteria bacterium | reverse complement strand
CGCGCCGGCGGCAAGCACAACGACCTGGAGAATGTCGGCTACACCGCGCGCCACCACACCTTTTTCGAGATGCTCGGCAATTTCAGTTTCGGCGACTACTTCAAGGCCGAGGCGATCCACTATGCCTGGGAATTGCTGACCAAAGAATTCGGCTTGCCGGCCGAGCGCCTGTGGGTGACGGTGTTTGAGGAGGATGACGAGGCCGAGCGCATCTGGCTGGGTGACATCAAGGTGCCGGCGGAGCGTTTCAGGCGCATCGGCGCGCGCGACAACTTCTGGTCGATGGGCGACACCGGGCCGTGCGGCCCGTGCTCGGAAATTTTCTACGACCACGGGCCGCAGGTGGCCGGCGGCCCGCCGGGGTCGCCGGACCAGGAAGGCGACCGCTTCATCGAAATCTGGAATTTGGTGTTCATGCAGTTTAACCGCAGCGCCGACGGCAACCTCACGCCGCTGCCGAAGCCCTCGGTGGACACCGGCATGGGCCTGGAGCGCATCGCCGCGGTGCTGCAGGGCGTGCACAGCAACTACGACACCGACCTGTTCCGCCGCCTGATGGACGCCGCCGCCGATGCCTTAGCGGTCGATGGCCGGGGCAAGCCATCGCAGTCGCTGCAAGTCATCGCCGACCACATCCGCTCGGCCGCGTTTCTCATCACCGACGGCGTGCTGCCGTCCAACGAGGGGCGCGGCTATGTGCTGCGCCGCATTATCCGCCGCGCCATCCGCCACGGCTACCAACTCGGCAGCCGCGCGCCGTTCATGCACCAACTGGTGCGCCCGCTGGTTGACGAGATGGGCGAGGCCTGCCCCGAGTTGGCCGCGGCCGCTGACCGCGTGGAGCAGGCGTTGCGGCGTGAAAACGACAAGTTCGCCGAGACCCTGGAGCAGGGCCTGAAAATCCTCGAGAGCGAAATCGCCGGGTTGGCTGGCAAGGTCATCGCCGGCGGCACCGCGTTCAAACTCTACGACACCTACGGTTTCCCGCTCGACCTGACCGCCGACATCGCCCGCGAACACGACTTAAGCGTTGACACCGCCGCCTTCGATGAACTGATGGCCGCGCAGCGCGACCGGGCGCGCGCCGCCAGCCGCTTCGGACGCGGCGAGGCGCTGCGCGTGGACGGAGTCGGCGAGACCGAGTTCACCGGCTACCGGGAACTGAACAGCGAAGTCAAAGCGCTGGTGTTGCTGGACGACGAGGGGCGGCAACCGGTTGAGGAACTACGCGAAGGCCGGTGCGGCGTCGTGGTCACCGACCGCACACCGTTCTACGCCGAAAGCGGCGGCCAGGTCGGCGACCGCGGCGAAATTCATTTTGCGAACGCCGTTTTTGCGGTCGAGGACACGCAATACACCGCGGGCCGCGCCGTCGCCCACATCGGCCGTGTGAAAGCCGGCCAGGTGCGCGCCGGCGAGCGCGGCGAAGCGCGGGTGGACGCCGATTTACGAAGTCGCTGCGCGGCCAATCACTCCGCCACCCACCTGCTGCACGCGGCGTTGAAGGCGGTGCTTGGCGCGCATGTGCAGCAGAAAGGCTCGTTGGTGGAGGCGCAGCGGCTGCGCTTCGATTTCTCCCATTCCGGCGCGCTCGACAAGGCGCAGTTGGCCGCCATCGAGCGGCGCGTCAACCGTGCCATCCGGGCCAATGCGGCCGTGTCCACCGCGGTCATGGATTTGGAGCAGGCCAAGGCCGACGGCGCGGAGGCGTTGTTCGGCGAGAAATACGATGCGCGCGTGCGCACCATTCGCATGGGGGAATCGTTTGAACTCTGCGGCGGCACGCATGTCGAGCGCAGCGGCGACATCGGCGTCTTCAAAATCATCGCCGAGAGCGGCATCGCCGCCGGCGTGCGCCGCATCGAAGCGCTCAGCGGCGGCGCGGCCGAGGACTGGATTGTGCGCCAGTTGGGCCGCCTGGATGCGGCGGCGGCGGCGTTGAAATCGCCGCCGGAAAATCTCCCCGAGCGCGTGCAAACCCTGCTCGATTCGCAGCGCGAGATGCAAAAACAAATTCAATCTCTGCAGGCTATGTTGGCGGCCGGCGGCGGCAATGGCGGTGCGCCGCAGGTGAAGGAAATCGCCGGGCTCCACGGCGGCCGCACGGTGAAATTAGCCGCCATCCGCACCGACGGCACCGACGCCAGAGCCATGCGCATGACCGTCGACCAGTGGAAACAACGGTTGGGCAGCGGCATCGTGCTGGTGGCCGGCGCGCATCAGGGCAAGGTGGCGTTGGTTGCGGGCGTCACCGCCGACCTGGCCGGCCAATACCACGCGGGACGGTTAATCGAGGCTGTGGCCCCTGTGGTGGACGGGCGCGGCGGCGGCCGGGCCGAACTGGCGCAGGGCGGCGGCGCGCGGGTCGAGGCGGTGGACGAGGCGGTCGAGGCGGCGGCGCGCTGGGTGGCGGCGCAACCATGAATGCCATGAGCGCTCCGCGCCGGACGCCGTTACCGCAGCAGTTTCCGCCGGCAACGCCGCGCGGCCCAGGCTAAGGCGAGGCGGGCGGCGGCCGTCAGCGAAATCTCCCGGCCGAGATACGCCCACGGGAAGCGCCCGCCGTTCAGTAAATACAGGATGATGAAAAACGGAAAGAACGCGGCCGGCAGCGTTTTAAGCGGTTTCAATAAGCGAAAACAGGGGACATCATTGCTCAACACGAATATGCGGGCGGCGGGCTGAACCTCGGCTTGCGCGAGCATTCGGTGGAAAATCGTCTCATCAAGGGGGAATCCCTGCCCCTTTGGAACGGCACGCCCGTTGCGAATCGCGGGCGCATGCGCGCGGATGCAGCGCTCGAGGGAGTCATAAACGTCCTGAGCAAAGCGGCGCGTTGGCTGCGCTGGGCCACCCCAGAATCCTCCGCCGACCCAAAAAGGGAAGGTCTGCGTGAAGGCGAAAAATCCCACCCGGTCCGCAAACGCGGCGCGGCACACTTCCAGATTCGGCCATTCGATGCGCTCGGAAAAACGCAGCGGCGCCAAGCCGTTGATGTGCCGCAGTATGCCGATGTCGCACCAGAAAAACAGCTCCGAGCCGAAATAGTCGGCGTCGATGGCGCGCCGGACGAAATTCGCTCTCTCGTGATACAACAGCGAAATGTCGGGGTTGAGATGCGGTTTGCGCTGGCGGAAATGCGCGTGCAGGATGTCGCGGTGCCGGGCGACGAAAAACTCGTCCAGACTGGTCACGCAATACCGCGCCGGCCTGCCCGCCCGCAGGCGTTTGATGACCTCGACCGATTGGGCGTCGCAGAACACCACCAGCGGCCAGCGGATGAACGGCAGGAAGTTGGCCATCCAGTCGTGGTAGGTGCCCGCGCTGCGCTTTCTGCCGTCTTCATCCAGTTGGAAATACGCGGTTACCAGCGTAATCGCCGATTGCGCGGGTGGCGTCTTGTTGATTTTGTTGTCCATTTTCTGCATTTTTCGTTCACGCTTGGCGCGGCGCATGCCGGTGGCGGAGTATACAACAAAAGCGCGGTGTTATAATCAGCGGCTCGAACTTCGCCGCGCGCTTTCTTCCCATGCCCCTCATCGTGGAAAAATACGGCGGCACCTCGGTCGCCGACCCGGAGCGCATTGATGCGGTGGCGCGCAATGTCGCGGCGTCGGCGAAAGAGGGCCATCAGATGGTAGTGGTGGTCTCGGCCATGCGCGGTGAGACCGACCGCTTGCTGGCGTTGGCGCGGGAAGTCAACGCCGCGCCTTCCAGCCGCGAACTGGATGTCCTGCTCGCCACCGGCGAGCAGGTGACCATCGCGCTGTTGTCCATGGCCCTGCACGCCATCGGCGTCCAGGCGAAGTCATACACCGGCGCGCAGATTCGCATTCTGACCGACCCCATTCACGGCAAGGCGCGCATCACCGACATCCAATCCGGGCGCGCCCGCCGCGACCTGGAGCAAGGCAAGGTGGTGGTGGTGGCCGGCTTCCAGGGCGTCGACCCGGACGACAACATCACCACCTTGGGGCGCGGCGGCTCGGACACC
>JAPPQJ010000051.1:15765-33967 GCA_028817015.1 Gammaproteobacteria bacterium | reverse complement strand
TGCATCCGCATTCCATTTCCGGCGCTTATCTGGAGCCGGACGCATGCGATGCGGTGGCCGGCGCATGCACCACGCAGTTCGGCGAAACCAAAGACAGCGGCGCGTTGCTCGAAGAAAACCGCGGTGATGCGCTGCCGCCGGCGCCGGGACTCGGCGGCCGCCGCTTGCGCGGCACGCGCTACACCTAGGGTCTATCCCAACCTCACTTTCGCCGCGAGTTTCGACGCATTGTGGGCGTATCAGGCGTATCCCGTCACCGCCCGCGCGCAGCCGGGTCGTGCAGACGATTGCGTTTCCCAAAGCATCGACCGAGCGCCCCGACTTCGAGGTGCGCGCGCAAACCTACTACCGGCGAATCGACCTGGCGCTGGATGAAGATTTGCCGTTTTTGCGCGGGCAGCAAGCCGGCCTGGCGTCCGGTTTTGCCGGGCAGGGGCGGTTTTCCGCGCTGGATCCAAGCGTGGCGAATTTCGCCGGCTGGTATGCGAGGGTGATGGCGTAAGGCCGCGTGCTTTGCCTCATTCGCCGCCCGTGAAACCTCGCTACGCCCGGCAGAAAGCCGGAATCGCATCCGATGGCGGAGTCGATGGAGGCGTATCGGAAGTTTTGAATCGGCCGGCGTGAAGCACGCGGGAAATTCATCCCGCCTCTTTCAGCCCCCATCCGGGGGGTTATCCTGCAGTTCCGCGGTCATCCGGTCGCGCATGATGAATTTCTGCGGTTTGCCGGTGACCGTCATCGGCAGGGAATCCTTGAAACGAATATAGTGCGGGATTTTGTAATGCGCGATTTGCTCCCGGCAAAACGACCGGATGTCGTCTTCATCCGCACGCTGGCCGCTTTTCAGCACGATCCACGCGCACGCCTGTTCGCCGAACCTGGCGTCCGGAACGCCGAACACCTGAACCTCCTGCACCGCCGGATGGCGGAACAGATACTCTTCAATTTCGCGCGGGTAAATGTTCTCACCGCCGCGAATGATCATATCCTTGACGCGGCCGACGATTTTGCAATAACCGTCTTCGTCGAACACGGCCAGGTCGCCGGTGTGCATCCAGCCGTCGGCATCGATGGCCTCGCGGGTTTGCTGGTCATCGGCCCAGTAGCCCTGCATGACCGAGTAACCGCGTGTACACAACTCCCCCTGTTGTCCGACCGGCAGGGTCGCGCCGTCCTCGCCGATGATCTTGCTTTCGACATGCGGATGCACCCGGCCGGTCGTCGACACCCGCCGGTCGATCGGGTCGTCGATGTGGCTTTGGAACGAGACCGGGCTGGTTTCGGTCATGCCGTAGGCGATGGTGATTTCCGGCATGGACATGTCGGTGGTTACCCGTTCCATGACTTCGATGGGGCAGGGCGCGCCGGCCATGATCCCGGTTCGCAGGGAACTTAAATCAAATTGCGCAAAATCATCCGACTCCAGCATGGCGACAAACATCGTGGGCACCCCGTAAAGCGCCGAACAACGCTCGTCCCGTACGGCTTGCAGCGTCGCCGACGGCTCAAAACCTTCACCCGGAAAAACCATCGCGGCGCCGCTGGAGACGCAGCCCAGGGAGCCCATGACCATGCCGAAACAATGATACAGCGGAACCGGTATGCACAGCCGGTCGGCTTCGCTGAACGCTATGCGCCGCACCACGAAACGGGCGTTGTTGATGATGTTGGCGTGGGTCAGGGTCGCGCCTTTGGGGCTGCCGGTGGTGCCGCTGGTGAACTGAATGTTGATCGCATCATCAGGGCGCAGCGACGCGCTGATGCGGTCCAGTTGCCGGCGCCAGGCCGGGCCGCCCAGGCCCACCACCTCGTCGTAGTTAAACATGCCCGGGGTTTTCTCCTCGCCCATGCGGATCACCGTGCACAGGTCCGGCAGTTGCGCCGAGTGCAGGCGGCCCGCTTCAGCCGTCGCCAGCTCCGGCAGCAGCGACTGCATCATCTCAATGTAATCGCTGGACTTGAAACGCGCCGCCAGCAGGATGGCCCGGCAGCCGACCTTGCCCAGGGCGTATTCCAGTTCGGCCAAACGATAGGCCGGATTGATATTGACCAGCACCAGCCCGATGCGGGCGCTGGCGTATTGCATCACCACCCACTCGGCGCGGTTCGGCGACCAGATGCCGACCCGTTCCCCCGGCTTGAGCCCGGTCGCGAGCAGCCCCGCGGCCAGGTTATCCGCTTGCGCGGCCAGTTGGCGGTAAGTCCAGCGGATGCCCTGGGCCGGAAAGATGGCCGCTTCGCGGTCGCCGAAACGCTCAACGGTCTCGGCCAGAAGCGCCGGAATGGTTTTATGCCACAGCGCCGGGTCGCGCTCCCCGGCGACCGATGACAGGCCGCCGTGCGGCGTCAAATCCGCGGCGCCCGCGCGCACGCCGCGGTTGGCCGAGTCGGATTCGCCGAGCGAGGTGATGGGTTTGCTCAGGTCGTCGATCATGGGGGTTCTCCGGTAAAGCACGGATTGTAAAGTATGCATTACCCCGTGCGCCAGTCGGCTGCCTGTTCGTAGCCGTGGGCGGCCCGGTAAATGGTCGGTTCACGATAATAATCGGCCACCAGCATCATGCCGACCGGCAACCCTTCGCTGAGACCGCAGGGCAGGTTCATGGCCGGGTAACCGAGCAGATTAAACACGCAGGTATTGCCGACCATTTCAAACGCGCGCTGAATATACAGGTCGAGCGAGGCGTCGGCCGGCGGCAGCGGCGGCGCCTTAATCGGCAAAGTCGGCATCAACAGCAGATCGTATTGGGCAAATATCTTTCCATATTCGGCGCGCAGCCGGCGACTCAGGTTTTGCGCCTTGGCGTAGAAACGCCCGCGGTAATAGGTCTGAAAATACTCCCCCAAAAACATGCAGACTTTGAGTGATTTGGACAGTTCGTCGGCGCGCGCGCGCCAGTTGGCGAAATAATCGATCAGCGCCGGCTGGTATAACCCGCGGTGGTTGGTGCCGGCGGCGTTGCCGTGCATCATTAAATCCTGCAACCCTTCGACCGCAATCGCGGTCCAGCAGGCCGGCGCCTGCAAATGCCCGGGGATCGAGACATCGCCGACCTCGGCGCCCAGGGAGCGCAACTGATCAGCCGCCCGGCGCACTGAAGCGTCCACCTCCGGCTCGCTTTCCGGGCGGCTGAAACCCTCGCGCACAACACCGATTCTAAGACCGCCGACGGATTGCCCGAGCGCCTCGGTATAGGCGTGGGTGGTCGGCTTATACTGCCGCGGGTCCAGGCCGTCGGCGCCGGCCAGAACCTCCAGTAACAAAGCGTTGTCGGCGACATTGGCGGTGATCGGGCCGACCGTGTCGATGGTTTGCTCGATGGGGAAAACGCCGGTGTAAGGCACCAGACCGTGGGTCGGCTTCATGCCGTAGCAACCGCAAAAACTCGACGGAATGCGCACCGAGCCGCCCTGGTCGCCGCCGATGGCCATATCGACTTCACCGGCGGCGACCAGCGCCGCGGAACCGCTCGATGAGCCGCCGGCGCTGTACCCGGTTTTCCACGGATTGTGCACCGGGCCGGTTGCGCTGGTGTGGCTGCCCCCGGACAAACACAGGTATTCGCAAGTCGCTTTGCCGGTGATGACGGCGCCGGCGTCGAGCATGCGGGTGACGATGGTGGCATCAAGGTCGGGAATATAGCCGTCCAGCACCGACGCCCCGTTCATCATCGGGACCCCGGCCAGGCTGACGGTGTCTTTGAGGGCGATGCGTTTGCCGCTCAACGGCCCGCCGGAGGCCCCCTTGACTTCGCATTTGACATACCACGCATTCAGGGGATTGTCCTTCGCCGGCGGGCGCACCCCGCCGGTGCGCGGATAGCGCACCTCGGGCGGGTTGTCCGGTAAGGCGTTGAGTTGGTCGTAGGCCTGGAGATACGGCTCCATCACGCGCAGATAGTCGGCCAATTCGGGGTCGCTGATGGTCATCGACAGCGAACCGGCGATATGTTGCATTTGCTTCAAGTCGGGGCGTTTAAGTGTCATCGGTCCCTCCTGTGCGGGGGCGGTGGCCCGGCCTGGCGCCGGAGCCGGCGGATTTGAAAATGACGGCAGCGGCGCCGCCGGGGCGGTGCCGGTCGGCGGGGGGTTGGCGCCGAGCCCGGTGAACTCGGCGAGAAAATCGGGGCTTTTGGCTTCGGCGCCGGTAACATTCGCGCGGATTTCCCCGCGCTCCAGCACCAGCAGGCGGTCGGCCAGGCCGGCCAGGAAATCGAAATTTTGTTCCACCAGCAAAATGCTCAGGCCGCTTTCGGCGCGGATTCGCAGCAACAGCGCGCTGATTTCATCGATGATCGACGGCTGGATGCCCTCGGTCGGCTCGTCCAGCAGCACCATGACCGGGTCCGCCATCAGGCAGCGCGCAATCGCCAGCAACTGCTTTTCACCGCCGGAAAGATTGTCGCCCTTTCGCTCAAGCAACGGCTCAAGGCGCGGAAAATCGCGCAGGATGCGGTGCAGCGCATGCGCTTCATCCCCGTGGCCGTGCCAGGCAAAACGCAGGTTGTCGGTTACCGACAGTTGCGGAAAAATTTCGCGGCCCTGGGGGACATAGCCGAGGCCCAGCAAACCGCGGCGGTGAACCGGCAGGCGCGTAATGTCGTCGCCATCGAAGGTGATGACGCCGCCGCTCACCGGCAGATACCCCATCAAATGCTTGAGCAGGGTGGTCTTGCCCATGCCGTTGTGGCCGAGCAACCCGACGATTTCACCCTCGCCAACGCTGAACGAAATGCCGCGCAACACCGGCACATTGCCGTAGCCGCCGTGCAGATCGTGCACATCAAGCAGCCGGCCGTTTTTCATGCCGCCCTGCCCAGGTAAACATCGCGCACCACGCGCTCGTTCAACACGAAGTTGACATCACCCTCGCACAGGATTCGGCCTTGATGCAACACCGTTACCTGATCGGCGATCATGCGAATGAAGCGCATATCGTGCTCGACCACGATCAGGGTCGCCGTTTGATTGATTTCGCGGATGACATCGGCGATTAACTCGACTTCACCGGCGCTCATGCCGGCGGCCGGCTCGTCCAGCAAAACCAGCCACGGCTTTTGCCCCACCACCATGGCGAACTCCACCAACTGGCGTTTGCCGTGGGCCAGCGCATCGAGGTGCTGGGCGGCGATGTCGGTGAGCATGAAGCGCTCCAGCATTTGACGGCAGATGCGGTCGGATTCGGCGGCGCCGTTTGTTCTGCGCGCCGACAGCCAGATGTTTTCGCGCACGCTCATCCCGTTCATTACATTGGGCAACTGGGTTTTTATGCCCACGCCACGGGCCGCGATTTGGTGCGGCTTGAGCGCCCGGCAATCTTCGCCGCGCAGCAGGATTTGCCCCTCATCCGGCTTCAACATGCCGGTCAGACACTTGAATAAAGTGCTTTTGCCGGCGCCGTTGGGCCCGATCAGGCAATGCAACTGGCCCTGCTTGAGGCGGAAGCGGATGCGGTTGAGCGCCGCCATGCCGCCGAAATGAACGCTGATGTCGCGGGCCTCAAGAACCGTGCGCGGAGCCACCTTCATGCCCGGTTGGGGTTTCGCCGGGGCGGTGATTGCGCGCCGCCAGCAGGCGCCGTCGCCGGCCACCGCCGCGCCCCGGCAACAGGCGCGCGGCGAGCGCCGCGAACGCCGGCAGCAATCCGCGCGGCAGCCGCAACACCACCAAAATCAACAGCACACCCATGACCAAACTGTTGTCGATGACGCTTTGCTGTCCGAAAACAAACTTTAACCAGCCGAGAAGGGCGGCGCCGATGACCGGGCCGATGAGCGTCCCGACGCCGCCGATCAGCACCCAGATAATGATCTCGGCGGACTGCCCCAGGCTGAACAGCCCCGGCGTGACGATCTCCGACCAGTTGGCGAACAACGCCCCGGCCAGCCCGGCGAGACCGCCGCCGACGGTGAACAGCGCGGTTTTGAAGCCGTGCGTGTCGTAGCCGAGGAGTTGCAGGCGGGTTTCATTTTCGCGAATGCCGATGATGATGCGCCCGAAACTGGAGGCCAATAACAGGCGGCAACCGCTCAGGCACAACAGCAGCAGCACAAAGCAAAAATAATACAACCGGTCGTCGATCAGCCACGCCTGTGCATCCCATGGAAGGTGCAGGGTCGGGAATCCCGGGATGCCGTTGAAGCCGCCCAGTCTGGCGGCGCCGATGACCCACTCCTGGCCGGCGGTCGCGTTCATGAACTTGAACAGGATTAAGGTGACCACCAGCGTCACCACGGCCAGATAGACATCGCCCAGGCGGCCGTAAAACATCATCGCCCCCAGGACCGCGGCGAACAGGGCCGGAACCGCGACGGCAAGAAACAACGCCGGCCACGCGGCGTCGAAATTAATCGCGGCAATCGCAAAGGTGTAGCCTCCGATGCCAAAAAACGCCGCCTGCCCGAAGCACAGGATGCCGCCGTAGCCCCAGATTAAGCCGAGGCTCAAGGCCAGTATGCCGTATACCACCAGCAAGGTCAGCGTGTAGTAGTCCGCGACCAGCGGCAGCGCCGCCATGATCACCAGACCGATGAGGAATGCGCCGACGGTTTGTTGCCACACGGCCATTTGGTTTGCGGACATTCAGATGCGGTTTCTGAAGTAGCGGCCGGAAATACCCGAGGGCAACGCCCGCAACAGCAGGATCGCCACCACCAGCAACGCCAACTCGCCGGCGATGGGAGTGGCCACGGCGGTGAAGATCTGTGAAACGGTGCCGAACAGCCCGGCGCTGGCGACCAGCCCGGAAACAACCGAGGCGCCGCCGGAGATGACCGTGATAAACGCTTTGGCGATGTAATTGGCGCCGCCGCCGGGGGTCAGCCCGATCAACGGAGCCAATACCCCGCCGGCCAGCCCCGAAAGCGCCGCACCGCAGGCGAAAGTCAGCATGTAGACCCGCGAACTGTTGACCCCGAAGGCGGCGGACATGGAGGCGTTTTGCATCGTGCCGCAGGCCAGCAGCCCGAACCGGGTGCACCCGAGCACCAGCCAGATGACGAACATCTGCAGCGCCGCCAGCACAATCAGCAGCAAGTTGTAGCCGCTGACCTGGTAGCCGCCGACGCTGAAACCGCCGACCGGCAGCGGGATGCCGGTCGTGGTGTTTCCAAAGATCATGTTCAAGCCGCCGACCATGACCAGGCTCAGGCCCCATGTTGCGAGCATGGTGTTGACCAGCCTGCCGTAGAGGGGGCGAATGATCAGTCGCTCAACGACCACGCCGAACATCCCCACCACCAGCGGCGCCACCACCAGCATCGACAGCCAGATGTTCAACCCCAGGCCGTGGGCGGTGATGGCGGAGTAGCCGCCGAGCACCAGAAATTCGCCGTGCGCCAGGTTGATCACCCGCACCATGCCGAAAATGATCCCAAGCCCGGCGCTGATCAGCACCAGCACCGCCACCGAATACAGCGTATCCAGTACAAAAACCGCGAGTTGCGCCATCAGGAGGCCCTGCGACCGCAACTGGCGGCGGCCCGTTCAAATGCCAATTTCGTACTGCCGGTTGTCATCGGGGTTTTTCTTCAGGTCGCAGACGGTCTGGGTGTCCACCGGCTGCCGCTGGGGGTGGCTTTCGACCACCTTCAGTCGCTGATTCGCCAGTTCCATTAGATGCACATCCAGCACCGCATGGTGGGTGACCGGGTCGATCGTGACTCGGCCCGACGGCCCTTCCACCTGAATGCCGCTTTCCAGGGTGGTAATCAATGCATCACGCTCGACGCCGCCGGCCCTGCGCACCGCTTCAGCCCACAACAGGATTCCCTGATAATGGGAAACCGCGATTTCATGGATTTCCTCGACCGATTGAGCGCCGTATTTAGCCCCCCATTGGCTGAGAAACTCCTGATTGGCGGGGGAGTTCCCGGACTGGGCGTAGTTGTATGCCACCAAAATGCCGTTGCCTTCCTCGGGGGTCAGCACGATGTGCTCGTTGCCGACGCCGAGGGTGGTCGAGGCCATCGGGATGCGGGCGTTCATGCCGGTGGCCGCCCACTGGCGGTAGAACGACAAATGCGCGCCGCCGACCAGCGCCGAAATCAGCATGTCCGGCGCGGCGCTTTGAATTTTAGTGATGGTGGCGCTGAAGTCCGACACATCCAGCGGGAAGAAGTCGGTTTGAATCGCCCCGGCGCCCTGTTGTTCCAAATAGTGTTGCACCCACTTGGCGGTGATCTGCCCGTAGTTGTAGTCGGCCGCCAGGATGTACGCTTTCTTTCCCCAGCGCCCGACCGCCGCGGGAATCAGCACCTCGATCTGCTGTGCCGGGGTGATGCCGGTGCAGAATATGTTGCGGTCGCAGACCCCGCCTTCATACAGCACATTGTAAAAGTAGGGGATGTTGTTTTTGCGCAAGGTCGGGCGAATCGCCTCCCGGGATGCCGACAAAATGCCGCCATGCACCACATCGACCCGGTCGCGGCGCGCCAGTTGCTGGCTGTATTGTGTATACAGCGCCATATCGGACTGCGTGTCATATGCGATGATCTCGACCATGCGCCCGTTAAGCCCGCCGGCGGCGTTGATGTTCTCGACCGCAAGCCGCTCGGCGCGGTCCATCGGCTTGCCATAGGCGTCAAAGATGCCCGAGCGGTCGAGCACCGACCCCAACTTGATGTTGTCGGCGGACTCGGCCCAGCGCGGCGCGGCGCCAAGTGCCGCAAGCGCCGCCGTGTTTTGCATGAATCGCCGTCTTGTTACTTTCATGGTTGTGCCTCCGAAGTGTCAAGGTTTGTGGTGGTTATGATGCGCCCGCCGCCCGGCCATGCGGCTCTGCAACGCGCCGTTGCGGTTTGAATGAAGCGGTCGATCAAGCGAAAGAGATGTGTGTGATCGCCTTCAATTCTCATCGTCCCTGGCATCCGTATCCAAATTGATCTCGGGCGCCCCCTCGCCGGCCCCGGCGTCTTTCGGGCCGGCGGCCCCCTTAACGCGGCTCCCGCCATGCGCGCGGCTGAGCGCATCGGATGCCCGGGCGGCCAAATTGGCGTCCATGTCGAGGCCGATCTCTTCGCCTAATTTCTTAAGCGCCGGAAGTTGCACCGACATCGCTAAAATCGACCGCATGGTTTCGGTGAACGGGGAAGGCGAGTCGCCCTCCCCGGCCCCGGGGAAGCCCGGGCCGCCGATATGGTTGATGCGAATGCCTTCGATTTTTTCCAGCGGCTTGCTGATTTTCGCGGCGACTTCGGGCAAGGCCGCGATCTTTTGCTCCTCCAGTTTCATCCGAATAATTTTTTCATCCATGGTGTTTTCGGCGGCGATGACGGCGCTGCGCCCGCCCGCTTGCGCCTGCAATTCGGCGGCCGCGGCCCGGGCCCGCAATTCCAGGGCCCTGGCCTCGGCTTCGGTTGTTTCGAGCAGGTTGGCGGCGGCGCTTTGGGCGGCAATGGCCTCCACTTGTTTCTTTTCCTCCGCGCGCAACACGGCTTGCTCGCGTTTTCGCTGCGCCGCGAGGCGCTCTTTTTCCGCCTGCGTTTTTTCCTGGGCGCGAACCACTTCACCGCGGTTGGTTTCCAGCGCGGCCTCGGATTTGTATTCCTCGGCCCGCTTCGCCGACAACGCGATGCGGCTGGCGATTTGCGCCTCTTCGGCTTTTTGCAAACTGTCGATCTCGCGCTGGCGCAACGCCAGGTCGCGTTCAATTTCGCTCTCGCGGTTGCTGCGCTCGCGCTGCAGCCGCGCTTCATCGCTTTTGCGCGCCTCCTCTTCGGCGGTGATTGCGGCGCGGGCCTCGCTTTCGGCTTTCAGCCTGCTGACGGTTTCACCCAGGTTAATTTCGGCTTCCTGCTTCTGGCGTTCAAACTCAACCCGGTCGCGGGTTTCCGAAAGGTTGGTCGAGCGAATCGCAATGGCCGCATCGGACTCGATTTCGGCGCGCTTCTTGCGGCCTTCGGCGGTCATCTCGGCGATCCGGCGCATGCCCTGAACATGTAAGGCGTTGTTATCCTTGAGCGCGGACAGCGCGGCCTGGTCAAACCGGACCAGCGCCGCGCTTTCAAGCAGCAGGCCGGCGAATTCAAAACCGTTGTCCAGCCGCCGCTGCACCGCCGCCGCCAAGCCGGCCCGGTTGCGGTGCAGGTCGGTCAGGGTATGCGAGGAAATCTCGGCCTGCATCGCGTCGATGAAACGCCCGTAAAAAAGCGCGCCCAGGTCGTCGGCATTCAGGTTGGCCGCCCCCACCGCGCGGGCCGCGCGCTGAATGCCGGCGGCGGTGGGTTCCACGCGCACAACAAACTGCATGGCCAGGTCCACCGGAATATGGTCTTCGGTCATCAGCATGCGCTCGCCCTCGCAGGCCACCGAAAGGTTGATCCCGCCGGTCGGAATCCTCTCAATGGCGTGCAGAAAAGGCAGCGACAAACACCCGCCGTCCAGCACCATCCGCTGCTTGCCGACCCCGGTGCGAATGAGCGCGAAACCCCGCCCGGCTTTCTGATAGTAGGCGTTGAACAAAACGACCAGCGCCGCCAGGACAACCAGCGCTGTCAAACCAAATGTCATCACGATTTCAGACATAAACGGCTCATTCAACGAGTGCTTGCGGGAATCTTTGTCGATCTTATCGCTTTACGAATTCGGGGCGCCGTTTGGAAACTTTGCGCCTGAATTATTGATGATGCGCACAACAGCGTCCGGCCTGAGCGTATCGCGGGCTCCGTCCAGCCCGGCACGATTTTCGGCATCCCCCCGGCTTTGCGTTTGCGCGGGCGCAAATACGGCGGCCTTCGCCAGGCGGCGCGCGCCAATGCGTCCACCCCGCGCGGCGTTCCAATCAAGCGACAACAGGCGCACCATTGGATTGGGCTAAATCCCGCCTGTGACATTCGGGGATGAAAAGCACACCGATTTGACGCTGATAATCAATACTTTATGCATATTTTTCATTTCATGTTTTATTTCGGTCAAGTTATCATGGTTCATCGTTTAAGCTCACGATTGGGTTATATTATTACAGAATACCGAAACATTGGCCAAAATTTCGCAAAATAAACACCGCGACCACTGAGTCCACCGAAAAGCGGCCGCAACAAACCCGTCCCATGACCCGCTATTCCGCTTGGAGCATCTTCAAAAACGGCCTCGCCGGCCAGCGCAACTGGCGGCGCGCCTGGCGCGACGCCGAGCCGCGCGCTCACTACGACATCATCATCGTCGGCGCCGGTTTGCACGGGCTGGCGACCGCGTATTATTTAGCCGCCAACCACGGCGCCGCGAATATCGCGGTGCTGGAAAAGGGCTGGTTGGGCGGCGGCAACGCCGGGCGCAACACCACCATCGTGCGCTCCAACTACATGATGCCGGGCAACCGGCCGTTCTACGAGCACTCGCTCAAGTTGTGGGAGAACCTAAGCCACGAGTTGAACTACAACGTCATGTTCAGCCAGCGCGCCCACATCACGCTGCTGCACACGCCGGCCGCGCGCGATGCGGCGGCGCGGCGTTACAACACCATGCGCCTGACCGGCTCGGACGGCGAACTGTGGGACCTGGACGCGCTCAAGCGCGCGGTGCCGCATTTGAACTACGACAACGCAAGATTCCCCATTATCGGCGCGGCGGTGCAGCGGCGCGCCGGCACCGCGCGTCACGATGCGGTGGCGTGGGGCTATGCCCGGGCCGCCGACCAACTGGGCGTCGACATCATCCAGAACTGCGAAGTCACCGGCATCACCCGCGACGCCAACCGGGTCAGCGCCGTGCAAACCAGCCGCGGCCCGATTAGAATCGGCAACGCCGGCAAGGTGGGATTGGCCGTGGCCGGCAACACCTCGCGGCTGTGGGCCATGGCCGGCCTCGGCAAACTGCCGGTCGAAACCCACCTGCTGCAGGCCTTCGTCACCGAGCCGTTGAAGCCGCTGCTGGACCAGGTGGTGGTGTTCGGCGTCGGCGGCGCGCACTTCTACATCTCGCAATCCGACAAAGGCGGCATGGTGTTCGGCGGCGACCTCGACTGGTATAAATCCTACGCCCAGCGCGGCAACCTGCCGGCGGTGCAGGATGTGGCCGAATGCGCGACCTCGATCCTGCCGTGCCTGGGCCGCGTGCGCCTGTTGCGGCACTGGGGCGGGGTCATGGACATGACCATGGACGGCTCCCCGTTCATCTGCAAAACGCCGCTCGCCAACCTCTACTTGAATGCCGGCTGGAACTACGGCGGCTTCAAGGCCAGCCCGGCCTCAGGCTGGTATTTCGCCGACCTGATGGCCAACGACCGCCCCGCCCCGGTCATCGCCGACTTCGACCTCGGGCGCTTCCGGCACGGCGTCAACATCGACGAGCGCGGCGCCGGCCCCGACCCCAAACTGCACGGCTAAGTCGACCGGTTCGCCGCCATGATTCGCATCCCCTGCCCGTTCTGCGGCGAGCGCGACCACAGCGAATTCGCCTACGGCAAAGACGCCTCGGTGCAATACCCGCCGCTGGATGCGCCGCTGGAAGACTGGCACGAGGCGGTGTTCCTGCGCGACAACATCCGCGGCGTGCAACTCGAGACCTGGCAGCACCTGCACGGCTGCCGCCAGTGGCTGGTGGTCGAGCGCGACACCGCCACTCACCACATCCACTCGGTGCGCGCCGCGCATCCCGGCGTAGCCGCGGTGTTGGCGGGCGCCGGCAACGACGCCGGTAGCGGCAAATGAGCGCCCGGCGGCTGCCCGACGGCGGGCGCATCGACCGCGCCGAGGCGCTGCGCTTCACCTGGGACGGCGCGGAATTGACCGGTCATCCCGGCGACACGCTTGCCTCGGCGCTGTTGGCGGGCGGCGTACAACTCATCGGGCGCAGTTTCAAGTATCACCGACCGCGCGGCGTCATGTCCGCCGGCGTCGAGGAGTCCGGCGCGCTGGTCACGGTGGCCGGCGCCGGTGATGGCGCGCGCCGCGACCCCAATGTCAAGGCGACCGTGCAGGAACTGTACGCCGGCCTCGCCGCCGCCGGCCAGAATGCGTGGCCCAATGTGCGCTTCGACCTGGGCGCGGCGGCCAACCGGCTCAGCCGCTTCCTGCCCGCCGGCTTCTACTACAAGACCTTCATGGGCCCGCGCATTAAAGGCGGCACGACGGTGTGGATGCTGTGCGAGAAATTCATCCGACGGGCGGCCGGCATGGGTGCGGCGTCCAGGTTGCCGGACCCCGACCAGTATGAGCACGCCCACGCCTTCTGCGATGTATTAGTGGTCGGCGGCGGGCCGGCCGGGCTGGCCGCGGCGGCCACGGCGGCGCGCGCCGGGCTGGATGTGTTGCTGGTCGAGCAGGACTTTCAACTCGGCGGCGATTTGCTGAATCAGCCGTTGGCCGATGCCGGCGAGTTGCTCGCCGAAATGCTCGATGATGCGCGCTCGGCCGGCGTGCGCGCCATGACCCGCACCACCGCCTTCGGCCTGTATGACGGCTGTGTTGCCGGCCTCATCGAGCGCGTCACCGACCACCTCGCCGACCCCGCGCCGTTCCTGCCGCGCCAGCGCTTCTGGACGGTGCGCGCCCGGCGCATCATCGTCGCCGCCGGCGCGCTGGAGCGGCACTTCGCGTTCGGCAACAACGACCGCCCCGGGGTGATGGGCGCGGCCGCCGCGCGTGCATACTTGAACCGCTACGCGGTGCTGCCCGGCGAGCGCATCGTGGTCGCCACTAACAACGATTCCGCATATCCGGTCGCCGGCGAATTGGCCGCGGCCGGTGCCGCGGTCGAGGTGCTGGATGCGCGCCCGGCGGACCGCGTGCGCCAATTAGCCCAACAGGCCGGCGCGCGCGGCATCACGGTGCGCCCGCACTGCGCGCCGCTTAGGGCGGTCGGCGCCCGGCGCGTGAAGGCGTTGGAAGTGGCGATGGAAGAAGGCGGAAGGTGGCGGCACGGCGGCCGCCAGGCGTGCGACGCAGTGCTGGTGTCGGGCGGCTGGTCGCCGGCCATTCACCTCATTTCTCACCTGGGCGGCAAGCCGCGGTGGAACCGGCGGTTGGCCTGCTTCACTGCTGACGCCAACGGCGAGTCGCTCCTCACCGCCGGCGCGGCGGCGGCCATCTGGGACACCGGGGCGTGCCGGGTTTCCGGGCAGGCGGCCGGCGCCGCCGCGGCCCGCGCCCTCGGCAAAGACGCGCCCGGCATCGCCATGCCGGCGCCGGGCGGCTGGCGGAGTCCGATTCGCCCGCTGTATGAAGTGCGCGTCCCCGGCGCCCATTTGAAGTCCATGGTGGACCCGCTGAACGATGTCACCGCCGACGATGTGCGCCTCGCCCACCGCGAGGGGTTCACCTCGGTCGAGCACCTGAAACGCTACACCACGTTAGGGATGTCGGCGGACGGCGGCAAAATGGGCAATGTCATCGGCCTGGCGCTGATGGCCGAGGCGCTCGGCCGGGCAAGCGACGGGGATGGCGGGGATGGCGCCGACCCCGACATCGCCGCCGTCGGTGCCACCACCTTCCGCCCGCCGTATACGCCGGTGGCGTTAGGCGCGTTGCGCGGGCGCAGCGTGGGCGGGCATTTCCGCCCGCTGCGCCGCACCCCGATGCACCAGTGGAACCTGGAACGCGGCGCGGTCATGACCATAGCCGGGTTGTGGGAGCGGCCCTGGTATTACCCCCGGCACGGAGAAACCCTCGACCAGGCCTATATCCGCGAAGCGGCCACCGTGCGCGAGAGCGTCGGATTGTGCGATGTCACCTCGCTCGGCAAAATCGCGGTGCAGGGGCCGGACGCCGCCGCGTTTCTCGACCGCATCTATACCAACCGCTTCGCCCACCTGCCGGTCGGCAAGGCGCGATACGGCATCATGCTGCGCGACGACGGGCTGGTGCTGGACGACGGCACCACCTGGCGGCTGTCGGAGACCGATTATTTCATGACCACCACCACCGCCCACGCGGCCACGGTCATGGCGTGGCTGGAGGAATTGCTGCAGGTGCGGTGGCCGGCGTTGCGCGTGCATGTGGCGTCGGTGTCCGACCAGTGGGCCGGCTGCGCGGTCGCCGGGCCTAAGTCGCACCGGGTGCTGAGCGCGTGTGCCGATTCCCCCGAGGCGCTCACCGACCATGCGCTGCCGTTCATGGGAGTCGGCCGGATGAGCCTCGGCGGCGGCATCCCGTGCCGCATCGCCCGCATCAGTTTTTCCGGCGAGTTGGCCTACGAGGTGTATGCGCCGTCCGATTACGCCACGGCCATGATGGATGCGCTGTGGGCGGCGGCGGAGGCGGCCGGCGGCTGCTTGTATGGCCTCGAAGCGCTCGGCGCATTGCGCATCGAAAAGGGGCATGTCACCGGCGCCGAGTTGGACGGGCGCGTGACCCTCGACGACGCCGGGCTCGGCCGCATGGCGGCAAAAGGCAAGGCCTTCATCGGCAGCACATTGCGCGCCCGTCCCGAGTTGCAGCGCGAAGACCGCCCGAAATTAGTCGGCATCCGCCCCAAAGACCGCGCCGCAAGATTCAACGCCGGCGCCATTTTGTGCCGGCCCGGGCAACTGTCCGGCCTCGGCGAAGGCTGGGTCACGGCGGTCACGCATTCGCCGGCCCTCGGCCACTGGATTGGCATCGGTTTCATCCGCGGCGGCGAAGCGGCGTGGCGCGGACAGAGCGCGGTGGCCGCCGACCCGGTACGCGCCGCGCCGGTCGAGGTGGACATCATCTCGCCGCACATGTTCGACCCGGACGGGGCGCGGATGCGTGGCTGAGTTGACTCGAATTTCCGCGCTGCACGGGCATGCCGATGCGCGGCGGTTAGGGGCTGGCGCCGGCGCGCCCGGGGTCATCCTCGGCGAAATCGGCGGCCTGCGGTTGCGCCAAATCGCCGCGTGGCCGGATTGCATCGACGCGGTCGGCGCCATGGCCGCGGCGGCCGCGGGCGTCGATGCCGCGCCGGGCCCGGGCCGGGCGGTGGAGTCGATGGCGGCGGATTCGGCGGCGCCGGCATGCGCGCTGTTGCGCGTCGAGCCGCTGAAATGGTGGTTGCTCGGCCGGCCGGCCGGGCCGCTCAACATCGACGCCGAACAAGGCGCGGTTGTCGATTTGTCGCATTCACGCGCGCACATCCGAATCCGCGGACCGCGCGCCGCCGAGTATCTGAACCGCCACCTGCCGCTGGATTTGCGTGAGGCATCGTTTACCGAAGGCGCGGTGGCGTCGAGCGTGCTGCACCATGTCGGCGTCACTCTGTGGCGCTCCGGGCGCAACTACGAGTTATTCATCCCGCGCGGCTATGCGCTGTCGGTGTGGGAAGTCCTGTTGCAAACCGCGGCCCAGTTCGACGCCGAGGTTATTCCGCCCGCAGCGGAGGGCGGCGGGGAATGAAATAACCGCCCGGCGGAGCGGGCGGTTTGGGATGATTCGCGTTACTTGGCGGCGCGGTTCTTTTTTGTTCCTGGTTTGTGTCTAATGATGAGACAACCGCAGACTCAGACATCGTTGCCGCGCGAAATATAACTGGACTCTTTGATTATGTATCCCGTACCGCGGATATGGCTTTTTGCTTGTCTTAAGATGTCACCACTGTATTCCACGGCTTTTTCTCGCTGCGTTTTGACGGGGTCGCGCTTGTTCGCGTAATTAACCGGGTCATAGCAGTAGGCAATCACGCCAACTTGCAAATGTTTTCCCGCCTTTAACGCCGCCAATACTCGCTTGAAATCATCCATGAGAAGTTTCTTGGACGTTTGCTGATGCTTGATTTCGATTGCAGCGCGCGCATAACCGTCTTTGCGCCACAACACGATATCGTAGCGTTTCTTTTTGGATTCCTTGTGCGGCCGCCCTGACCTTCTGGTCAGCACTTCATCTGAAACGGTTTCCATGGTTACCGTGCTATTGCCATACTTTTTGTGCAACTGCCGCGCAACATGCACCGTGACCATATATTCGGGAAAATCGCGGATGTATTCACCCGCCATGTTGTGGTATTCGGTCCGTGCGGACTTGATACCTTTAAGAATGAGCGGTTGCAAATGCTCGAGGCTGATTTGACCCGGACTGGGCATTTTAATCTCCGATGGGTTAATGAATGATTAATCGACGCGCAAAAGCGCGCCGGATTTTAGATTTGCGGGCGGATTTATCGTATACGCCGGCGGTGTCAAGCGGTTAGGGCGAAAAAATTTTCCGGATTTCGTGTCAAGCGCGAAATGGCGGATGGTGATGGCAGCGACATGGACGGTGGCGGCGATAGTCAAGACGGCGAAAGACTCCCATCCGCAGTTGTTTGGAGCGCCCCCGCCCCCCAAACTCTTCGGGCTTGCGCATAAATCCGCTCCCGGCGGATTTTTGTTTGGGACATCCCTGTCCCAAACCCTTCGGGCTACGCGAAAATCCGCTCCCGGCGGATTTTTCCCGTTTGGACTCGGGAAGCCAAACGCCCGGATGGCGATCTGCGCGCACCCGCGTTGCGGCAGGCGGCTGCACATACGCGCCCTGTTTGCAGTATGATGACCGCCGGACGCCGAATGGCATAAAATCTCCGCACCGGACAACACACGCAAACCATGACCGCGCACGCAAAAATCCAATGCCGCAACATCTGGAAACTCTACGGCAAAAAACCGCGCGAGTTTTTTGAGTCGCATGAGCGCGCGCCGGACGATGCGGCGTTGAAGGAGCACAACTACATCCCGGCGGTGCGCAACGCGACCTTCGATGTTTTCGACGGCGAGATTTTGGTGGTGATGGGGCTCAGCGGCTCCGGCAAATCGACTTTGGTTCGGTGTTTGTCGCGGCTGATTGAGCCGACCCACGGCGAGGTGATGCTCGACGGCGCCGACCTGCTGCAGGCGACGCCGAAGCGGATGATCGACATTCGCCGCCACAAGATGGGCATGGTGTTTCAGCATTTCGCGCTCCTTCCGCACCGCACGGTCATCGACAACATCGCCTTCCCGCTGGAGGTGCAGGGCGTGGAGCGCGGCGCGCGCGAGGCCAAGGCGCGCGAGATCATCGAGGTGGTGGGCTTGACCGGGCGCGAGGGCTACTATCCGGGGGAATTGTCCGGCGGCCAGCAGCAGCGCGTCGGCCTGGCGCGGTCGCTGTGCATCGACCCGGAGGTGTGGTTTCTCGACGAGCCGTTCTCGGCGCTCGACCCGTTGATACGAAAAGAATTGCAGGATGAATTCCTGCGCCTGCAGTCGCTGCTCAAGCGCCGCACCATCGTGTTCATCACCCACGACTTCGACGAGGCGATTAAACTCGCCGACCGCATCGCGATTATGTACGAAGGA
>JAPPQJ010000051.1:0-15744 GCA_028817015.1 Gammaproteobacteria bacterium | reverse complement strand
GTTCACCCGCGATGTGCCGCGCGCCAAGTTGCTGCATGTGCGCAGCATCATGGAAGCGCCGGACCCGGCGGCGAGCGACGAAGTGACGGTGGCGGCAACTGCGCGCGTGTTCGATGTGGCGGCGCGCGTGCTGGCGCACAACCGCACCGCGCGCGTGGTCGCCGCCGACAGTCAGGTGGTCGGCTCGCTGCGCCCGGCGCACCTGCTGGAAGTGCTGTTTGCGCGAGCGCCGGATGCGGCGCCGAACAAGGGCGGAGACGGGGGTCGTGAGCACCGCAAAGAAACGGCGCGCGACTGACCCGGCGTGGGCCGCGGCGCTGATTGTGGCGCCGTTCGCCGCGTTGCTGGCCTTGAGACCCTGGCTGCCGGGCTGGGCGGTGACGCCGCCGAAAAGTTGCCTGGGCGCATGCGCCGACATCGAGGGCATCCTGCCGCTGGTTGACTGGACCAACGCGGTGATTCAATTTTTGCGCAAACACGAATTCTTCGGCGCATTCACCTTCCGCGACATCACGCGCTCGATCTCAAGCGGCATCGAAGCGCCGCTCGACTTCACCGAAAACCTGTTTCACAAGGGCTTCGACGATTTGTTCGGCGTCGCCGGGCTTGAGGTCGCGCCGGTGCCGTGGCTGTTGTTCGTCGGGCTGGCGGCGATTTACGGCTGGCGGCTGCAAGGCTGGCGGCTGGCGTTGCTCGGCGGCGGCTGTTTTTTCTACCTGGCGCTGTTCAGCAAGCGCGGCATCTGGGAATTGTCGATGCAGACCCTGGCGGCGATTTCGGTGTCGGCGCCGCTGGCCGGGTTGATCGGGCTCAGCCTCGGCGTATTGGCCGCCAAGAGCCGGGGGGTCGAGCGAATCGTCTGGCCGTTTCTCAATGTCATGCAATCGCTGCCGCATTTCTCGTATCTAATCATCGTGGCCATTTTCTTCGGCGTCGGCTCCAAGGCCGGGGTCATCGCCACGGTGATTTTCGCCTTCCCGCCGATGGCCCGCCTGACCCTGGTCGGCTTGCGCGGCATATCAAAAGAAATCATCGAAGCCGGCATCATGGCCGGCTGCACGCCGCGCCAGATGCTGTTCAAGGTCGAGATTCCGGCCGCCCGCCCGCAACTCATGTTGGGGGTCAACCAAATCATCATGCAGTGCCTGGCGATGGTGGTCATCGCCGCGTTCATCGGCCAGTCGGGCCTGGGGCATGACCTGCTGACACGGTTGCAACGGTTAGCCATCGGCCAGGCGTTCGAGGTCGGCATCGCGGTGGTGTTCATCGCCATCGCGCTCGACCGTTTCAGCCAGGCGATCGCCTCGAAGGAGCCGCACCATGTCAGCGGCGGCCCGATTTGGCGGCGGCGGCCCGGGCAATGCGCAGCCGCGCTGCTAATCGCCGCGGTGTTCGCGTCGTCGTTTTTCACATCATATGCAATGGAGTTCCCGAAACATCTCACCGTCAGCACCTCGGTGTTTTGGGATGCCATGGTCGATTTTGTCACCACCCATTTTTACCGGCCGCTGGGTTTCATCCGCGACGGCTTTTTGGTTAACGTGCTGATCCCGGTGCGCGAGGCGGTGACCTGGATTCCATGGCTGGCGGTGATCGCGCTGATTTTCTGCATCGGCTGGCGGCTCGGCGGCTGGAAACTGGCGTGCAGCGCGCTTGCGTTCGTGCTGTTCATCGCCGTCTCCGGATATTGGGTGCGCGCGATGCTGACGCTGTATATGGTCACGGTCTCGGTTGTGGCTTGCGCGTTAATCGGCGTGCCGCTCGGCGTCTGGGCGTATAAACGCGACGCCACAACGAAATGGGCGCTGAACCTCTGCGACACGATGCAGACGTTTCCGTCCTTTATTTACCTGCTGCCGGTGGTGATGCTGTTCCAAACCGGCGATGTGTCGGCGATTTTTGCCATCATCATTTACGCCTGCATCCCGATTACCCGCTACACCATTTTCGGGCTGCGCAACGTGCCGCAACACATCGTCGAAGCGGCCGTCACCAGCGGCTGCACGCCGCGTCAAACCCTGTGGAAAGTGCGGATGCCGCTGGCCTTCCCGGAAATTCTGTTAGGCCTGAATCAAACCCTGATGTTCGCGCTGTTCATGGTGATGATCGCCGGCTTCATCGGCACCGTCGACCTGTCCCAGGAAATCTTTCGCGCGCTGACCTTCAACGACGGCGGCAAGGGCCTGGTGGTCGGCCTGTGCGTGGCCTGCATCGGCCTGACCGCCGACTGCCTGCTGGTGGCGTGGGCCGAGCGGCGCCGCGCGGCGCCGGCCGGGGAGGCATAAAAAACGCCGGCCACGAACAAGCGGCCGGCGCCGGTTATCGTCGGGCGGCTGAGCCGTCGCCGGCCCCGCCGCGCGGTCAATTAATCCAGGATTGCCAACGCTCCTCGTTCTCGGCCAGCCACCGCTCCGCGGCCTCCGACACTTCCATGCCGTCGGTATCGACATAGTTGGACTGCTGGGCGATGTCGAGGTTGGTGAAATTGATTTTCTCCGCCACCTCGTAAGCCCTCGGGTGTTCATCCTTGAAGTGATGCGACACGCCGATCTTCAGGTAGCCGTCTTTGGGGTTGCCGCAGTCGTATTTGGCCTCGGGATTGACGCCCCACGACTCATCCTCAAAGCACTTCGGGTCGTGCGTCGGGAACTCGACGAACTTGCCTTCATACAACGCTTCGATGAAATTCGGCGTCCAGTTAAACAACACGATCGGCTTGTCCTGTTTCACCGCGGCGTCGAGTTCGGCCCAGTGCGCGGCGCCCTCGACGTTCTTCAAAACAAAGTTCAGGCCGAGCGCGTCCACCATCTCGGGGTAATGCTTGACCCAACTGGCGGAGCCGGCCAAATAAACGCCTTTGCCGTTTGAGTCGGCGCGGGCGAACTTGGCCGAGCAGTCGCGCAGCGCCTCCCAGTCCGGCAGGCCGGGGCAGTGCTTCTCGACATGAATCGGATACCACCACTCCTCGCGCGTCTTGGCGTCGTGGGTCACCAGGTCGATGACACAGCCTTCGTCCACGACCTTCTCAAACGCCGGGCCGAATGCGCCCTGCCAGACTTCGTGCACGATGTCGATGTCGTTTTCGCACATCGACTGGTATACCGCCGAACTGTCGACCGGCACATAGTTGACTTCCGCGCCGACTTTCTCGAACAGTCTGCCGACTATTTCGGCGCCGACCAACTGGCTGGACCAGTTATGAGTCGGGATATTGATGGCGTCGCCGCCCTTGACGGCGGTGCTGAATGCCATCAGCAGGCCGGCACAGCCGGCGGTGATTTTTGTAATGACTGACATGTTGTTTCCTCCGATAATGGACAGGTGAGTCTGGAACCCTATCACAAAGCGGTCTATTATAAATAGTCCAAAATTATACCATCACTGAATTTGTCGCGGGATGCGCGGTGGCCACACAGATACCGGCGGCAAATCCGCTCCGTTTTAGTCCAAACCTATACCAAGCCCGCCGCCGGGCCGCAAACCCATCGGCAAAAAACCCGCAATCGGTGTATAGTCGAGCACCCATTGCCCCGGCCACCGACATGACTCCCGCCCGCCACCCCCCGATGATTGATGATTAGACTCGCTATCGCCGGCGCCGCCGGGCGCATGGGCTGCCAGTTGATTCGCGCCGCCGGGCGGGCCGATGGCGTTGCTGTCAGCGCGGCGGTGGAGCGCGCCGCCCATCCCGCGCTCGGCAAAGACGCGGGGGCGGTCGCCGGTGGCGCCGACCTGGGCGTGGCGCTGAGCGCCGAGGCCGGCGGCGACTTCGACCTGATGTTGGACTTCACCACGCCGGCCGCGACCCTCGACCACCTCGGCACCTGCCGGCGACTCGGCCGCGGCATGGTCATCGGCACCACCGGCCTGGGCGAAGACGGTGAAGCCGCGGTGCGCGCCGCCGCCGCCGACATCCCGCTCATCATGGCCGCCAACACCAGCGTCGGCGTCAACCTGTGCCTGGCGTTGGTGGAAACCGCGGCCGCCGCGCTCGGGTCCATGGCCGATGTCGAAATCGTCGAGGCCCATCACCGCCACAAGGTGGATGCGCCGTCCGGAACCGCGCTGGCGCTCGGGCGGGCCGCGGCCGGGGCCCTCGGCGCCGACCTGGCCACCGACGGCGTATTCACCCGCCACGGCCACACCGGCCCGCGCGCGCACCGCAGCATCGGCTTTTCCACGGTGCGCGGCGGCGACCTCGCCGGCGAGCACACGGTGCTATTCATCGGCGACGGCGAGCGCATCGAAATCACCCACCGCGCCACCGACCGCCGCATCTTCGCCGACGGCGCCATCAAAGCCGCCAAGTGGCTGGCCGGGCGGCCGCCGGGCGCGTATACCATGCGCGATGTGCTCGGTCTTAATATCAACGTCGGCGGCGGCAACGCGCAGCGTCAGTTGCGGTAAACCACAGCGAGGGGCGCGAAAACACCGGCGCGTGCGGCCGGCGCCGGTTGCAATTCGTCAACCGGCGTCTTTCAACTTAAACCGCTGAATCTTGCCGGTCGCGGTTTTGGGCAGTTGCCCGGTGAATTCAATCCGCCGCGGGTATTTCCATTGGCCGATTTTGTCCTTCACCCACGCCTTCAATTCCTCGCCCAGGGAGTCGTCATCGACGCGGCCGGCTGCGCCTTCCTCCCGCACCACGAACGCCTTCGGCTTGGTCAGGCCGTGCTGGTCTTCATAACCCACCACCGCGGCTTCCAGCACCGCCGGGTGGCTGACCAGCGCCGACTCGACTTCAAACGGCGACACCCAGATGCCGCTGACCTTGAACAGGTCGTCGGTGCGCCCGCAGTAGTGGTAGTAGCCGTCCGGGTCGCGGGTGTATTTGTCGCCGGTTCGCGTCCATTCGCCCTGGAAGGTGGCGCGCGATTTGCCCAACTGGTTCCAGTAGCCGCCGGCCGCCGACGGCGCGCGCACCAGTAATTCGCCGACCTCGCCGGCCGCCACTTCGCCGCCGTGTTCATCGACCAGGCGCAATTCATAGCCGGGCACCGCCTTGCCGGATGAGCCGTAGCGGATGTCGCCGGGGCGGTTGGAGAGGAAGATGTGCAGCAACTCGGTGGAGCCGACGCCGTCTATGATGTCCACATCGAACACCGACCGCCATCTCCTGCCGACTTCCGCGGGCAGGGCTTCACCGGCGGACACGCAATGGCGCAGCCTGGCCGAGGAGTTGTCGCGGCTGCAGTCGGGATGCGACAGCATCGCCGCATACAGCGTGGGCACGCCGTAGAAAACGCTCGGCTGATGTTTTTTCAGGATGGCGAACACCGCCTCCGGGGTCGGGCGTCCGGGCCACAACACCGTAGTGGCGCCGACCGACATCGGGAAAGTCATCGCGTTGCCGAGGCCGTAGGCGAAGAACAATTTGGCCGCGGAGAACACCACATCGCGCTCTTCGATCCGCAAAATGCCGTGCCCGAACAGGCGCGCGGTCTCCATTAAACTGGTGTGCACATGCGGCACGCCTTTGGGCATCCCGGTGGAGCCGGATGAATACAGCCAGAACGCCGCATCATCGCAGGTGGTGTCGGCGGTTTCGGCCTGCTGCGGCTGTGCGGCCAAGGCTTCGGCGTAGTCGATGTGCCGGCCCGGGTCGCCATCGACCACGAACACCCGCTTGAGGTGCGGCAACTCGGGCAGGATGGGCTGGACGAGTTCGCAAAGCGGCGCCGACACAAACAGCGCTTTGGCGCGGGTGTCCGCCAATATGTAGCGATACTGCTCGGCGCCGAGCAGCGTGTTCAACGCCACCGGCACCACTCCGGCGCGCATCGCGCCCCAGAACACCGCCGGCCAACGCACGCTGTCGTGGGCCAGCAGCACGATGCGGTCTTCCATTTCCACGCCGTGGGCGGCCAGCAGGTTGGCGACCCGGTGGGTGTCGGCGCACAGTTCGCCGTAGGTGATTTGATCTCGCGGGTCGATGAAGGCGGTTTTGCCGGCCCGGCCTTCGCGCACATGGGCGTCGACAAAATCGGCCACCGCGTTATATTGACGGGGATAGTTCACGGTTGACTTCTCCTGTTCGGGGCCGGTCAAATACCGAGATAACGCGCTTTCAAGGCGGCGTCCGATCGCAGCGCATCGGAAGCGCCGTGCCAGGCGATGGCGCCCTTCTCGATGATGTAGTGGTAGTCGGCCAGGCGGCACAGTTCATGCAGATTCTTGTCGATGATCAGGAGCGAGATTCCGGTTTGTTTAATCTCGTGCAGTTTGCGCCAGAAGTCGCGTTGCACCAGCGGCGCGAGCCCTTCGGTGGCTTCGTCGAGAATCAGCAGTTCCGGGTTGAGCATCAGCGCGCGGCCGGTGGCCAACATCTGCTGCTCGCCGCCGGACAGTTGATCGCCCATGTTGTTCAGGCGCTTTTTCAGTTGCGGGAACAAGTCCAGCACGCTGTCCAGCGTCCACGGCGCCGGCGAGTTGTTGTAGTTGGCGGCGGTGGCGGTGAGGTTTTCGCGCACATTCAGGTTGGGAAAAATCTGCCGGCCTTCGGGCACCAGGCCGATGCCTTTTTGCGCGACGGCAAACGCCGGCAGATCGCTGATCTTCTCGCCCCGGTAGAAAATTTCCCCGCGCCGGCAGCGCAAGGTGCCGATGATCGAGTTGACCGTGGTGGTCTTGCCCATGCCGTTGCGCCCCAGCAGCGAGGTGGCGGCGCCGCCGCGCGCCTCCAGGCTCAGGCCGAACAGCGCCTGGCTGCCGCCGTAGAAGGTTTCGATGTTTTTGACCGCCAGGGTCACGCCGACTCGCCCAAGTAGGCGCGCTGTACTTCGGCGTTGGCGCGGATTTCGCCGATGGAGCCGGTGGCGATGATGCGCCCGCCCACCAGCACCGAGGCGGTGTCGGCCAGCGCAAACACCGCATCCATGTCGTGCTCGACCAGCACCATGGTGGTGGCGCCTTTCAAGCGTTTGAGCAGCGCGATCATGGCCGCCGACTCCTCCTTGCCGAGGCCCGCCATCGGCTCGTCCAGCAACAGCAGTTTCGGTTTCAGCGCCAGCGCCATGGCCACTTCCAGTTGCCGCTGTTCGCCGTGCGCGGCGTGCGCGGCGACCACCCCGGCGCGCCCCTCCAGGCCGACTTCGGCGAGGGCCCGCATGGCCAGTTCGCGCACATCGGCGTCGGCGGCTAACGGCGACCAGAAGCGAAAGCAGTGGCCGCACACCGATTGCACCGCCAACATGGCGTTTTCCAGCAGGGTCATCGGCAAAATGATGCTGGTGATTTGGAACGAGCGCGCCAGGCCGAGGCGGGCGCGTTTGTGGCCGCTTAAGCGGGTGATGTCGGCGCCGAGAAAATGAATGGCGCCGCTGTCGGGTTTGACCTGGCCGGACAGTTGCGCGACCAGCGTGGTTTTGCCGGCGCCGTTGGGGCCGATGATGGCGTGCAGTTGACGATCCTCAACCGCCAGGTTGACATCGCGCACGGCGTGAATGCCGCCGAACCGCTTGTTCAGTTTTTCAACGCGCAAAATCACCGCTTGCCCGGCCCGCCGGGCCGGTGGTCCAGGCGCATGAGCGCGCCGTGCAGCCCGCCCCTGCCGGCGAACATCACCAGAGCGATGAGCAACAAACCGAACATTAAATGCCAGTGCAGCGTCCACCCGGATAAAAACTCCTCCAGCAGCAGGAAGGCGGCGGTGCCGGTCACCGGCGCGAACAGCGCGCCGGCGCCGCCGATGACCAACATGAAAATCAACTCGGCGGAGCGCGTCCAGTCCATCATTTCCGGGCTGATGAAATGGGTGAAATTGCCCAGGAAAAAGCCGGCCACGCCGCACATCGCCCCGGAGATCACATAACAGGCCAGGCGGTATTTGTAGGTGTCGAAACCCAGCGCCTGCATGCGCGAGTCGTTGTGCTTGCTGCCGAAAATGACGCGGCCAAAGCGGGCGTGAATCAGGCGGTGCATCGCGAACAGAAACAAAAGAAGCGCGGCCAACACCGCATAATACAGGGCCGCCGGATGCTCCAAGTCCAGCGCCCCGCCGAACTCGCTGCGCCGGTGGATCAGCAGTCCGTCGTCGGCGCCGTATTCATCGATGCTGACCAGGGTGAAATACAGCATCTGCGAAAACGCCAGCGTGATGAGAATGAAATACAACCCGCGGGTGCGCAGGCACACCGCCCCGGTGAGCAGCGCAAACGCGGCGCTGCACGCCAGCGCCAGGCCGAGGTGGATGAAGCCGTTGTATACCTCGTAATAAGCCGGGATGCCGACGCTGTAGGCGCCGATGCCGATATACGCGGCGTGCCCCAAACTAATCATGCCGCCGCATCCGACGATTAAGTTCAAACTGGCCACGGCGATGGCCAGGATCAGCGCGCGGGTCAGCAGGTCGAGGTAGAACGCCTGCCCGGTGAAGGAAATGACCGGCGGCGCCGCCAGCAGCAGCACGACAATGAGGGCATACACCCCGGCGCTGCGCGAAACCGGGGTCATCGCCTGTTGAAGCCGGCCGCTGAAAACAGCCCCTGCGGTTTGCACACCAGCACCCCCGCCATGAGGATGTAAACCAGCATCGCCGACAATGCCGGGGCGGCGGTTTCGGCGGATTGATTGGACAGGAACAGTTTCAGCACATCGTCCAGATACGACCTGCCCAGGGTGTCGATGAAGCCGATCAGAAGCGCGGCGTAGAACGCGCCCTTGACCGAGCCGATGCCGCCGACGATGACCACCACGAAGGCGATGATGATGATTTCGTTGCCCATGCCGATGTGGGCCTCGGTGAGCGGTGCGATTAAGATCCCGGCGAACCCGGCCAACGCGGCGCCGATGGCGAACACGATTCGATACAGGCGGTCGATGTTCACGCCCAACGCGGTCACCATCACGCGGTTGGAGGCGCCGGCGCGAATCAACATGCCGAGCCGCGACCGGGTGACCAGAAAATACAGCCCCGCGGCCGCCAGCAACCCGCAGGCGATAATCAGCAACCGGTAAGCGGGGATGACGAAATCGCCGATCTCAATGCGCCCGTTCAACGCCTCAGGCAGCGCGATGGCGGCGCCGGCCGGGCCCCAGATCATCCTCGCCACGCTGTCGAACACCAGGATCAGGCCGTAGGTAACCAGCACATGGTCGAGGTGGTCCTTGTTGTAGAGCCTGCACACCACCAGCCACTCCACCGCGGCGCCGACCACAAACACCGCGACCACCGCCGCCAGCGCCGCGATGAGCAAACTGCCGGTCAGCGCCGCCACGCTGGCCCCGACCAGCGCGCCGACCATGTAGAACGAGCCGTGCGACAGGTTGATGAAGTCCATGATGCCGAAGATCAGAGACAGCCCGGCGGCCAGCAGGAACAGCAACAGGCCGAGTTGCAGCCCGTTGAGGAGTTGGGAAATGAGGAGATGCCAATCCATCAGTGCATCAGTGCATCAGCCGTCAGTTCACGGCCCGGCGCGCAAACGCCGCATCCGCGCGCCGACGGCCGGCGGTGCGGTCATGCGCTCATCCGGCAGCCCAATCACCGCCTAACACCGCCTATAAATTGCACTCCCCGGCATAACTGTCCTGATGATCTTCATACACCGTGGCCGCCACGCTGGTGGTCCAGTCGCCGTCCGCATCGGCGACCACTTCGCGCAGGTAGAAATTCTGAATCGGCAGATGGTTGCGGCCGTAGCGGTAGGGGCCGCGCACCGACTCGTAATCGGCTTTGCGCATGGCGGCGCGCAGCGCATCCGGGTCGCTCAGGTCGCCGCCGGTGGCCCGCAGCGCGCTGTCGATGAGGTTGATGGTGTCGTATGATTGCGCGGCGTAGAACGACGGATAAGTGCCGTGCCGGGCCTTGAAGTCGCGCACGAACCGGCGGTTGGCCGGGTAGTCGAGGTCGGGCGCCCAGAACATGGTGCTTTTCGAGCCGAGCACGCCCTCCATGCGCGCCTCCTGAAATCTCGGCAGCGAAATCGAGTCCACGGTGAACACGCTGTACAGCGGCAGAATGTCCCGCAGCCCGGCCTGCTGGTATTGCTTAATGAACGCGCCGCCGGCGCTGCCCGGATAAAAGATGAACAGGCCCTCGGCGCCGGAGGCCCGGGCCTTGGCCAGTTCGGCGGAGAAATCCAACTGCCGGTCCTTGCCCCACTTGGTCAAGTCTTTGCCGACCACCTCGCCCTGGAAAGTGCGCTCGACGCCGGACGCCATGTTTTTCCCCGCCGCATAATTCGGCACCATGATATACAGCGTTTTCACCCCCTGCTGGTTCAACACCTCGCCCATCGCCTCCGGCGCCTGGTCGTTCTGCCACGAGGTGGAAAAGAAGTTCCGGTGGCAGGACTTGCCCGCCAGTTGCGAAGGCCCGGCGTTGGAACTGATCAGAAACTTGCCGGCATCCAGCACCGTTTTGCTCGACGCCAGCAGCACATTCGACCAGATATAGCCGGCCACAAAATCCACATCGTCGCGCTTCACCAGTTTGTCGGTTTTCTGCTTGCCGACCTCCGGCTTGAAGTTGTCGTCCTCGAAGAGGACTTCGACATCCAGGCCCGCCATGCGCCCGCCGAGATGCTCGACCGCCAGGTTGACCGCGTTCATCATGTCCTCGCCGATGACCCCGGCCGGCGTGGTCAGCGTGGTCACAAAACCGATTTTGACGCGCTCGGCGAAAGCGGCCGCGGGCAGGCTTGCGAGCGCGGCCAAAATGCCCGCCGCGATAATGGGTTTGCTCAATTTCATGGTTTTATCTCCTGTGATAAATGGTGACGGCCGGGCTCGCAGTCTTCGGCAAGCGGTGCTTGACCCGGTGGCAGGCGGCCCCGTGGCCGTTACAGGTTGTGGTTGGTTGTTTGGCGTGTTCTTTTTGCCAATTCCTGAAGTTTCAGGGTTTTGAGAAGTTTCCCCCGGGCCGATTGTAGCAGGTAGCGACACCTGTTTGGCATCGCAACAGGAGTCCGGCGGCTTTTGTTTACGACGCCGCCCTCTCCCAAAGGGAAAGGGAGAGGCAACGCAACCCGTCCCCGCCATCGGCGAATTTGACATGACACTCCCTATGGCGCTCAGGTTGACAGCGGATACCGTGTGCGGGGTCGGAGTTTTTCACCCCGCCCTCATATTCTCAATGATCACGGCGATACCCTGGCCGACGCCGATGCACATCGCGCACAGCGCATAGCGGCCATGGCTGCGGTGCAGTTGCCGCATGGCCGTGGCCACCAGCCGCGCGCCGCTCATGCCGAGCGGATGGCCCAAGGCGATGGCGCCGCCGTTGGGGTTGACCTGCGCGGCATCGTCGGCCAGGCCGAGATGGCGGGTAACCGCCAGCACCTGGGCGGCGAAGGCCTCGTTGATTTCGATGACATCCATGTCGCGCAACTTAAGACCGGTGCGCGCCAGCAATTTCTCCGCGGCCGGGGCCGGGCCGAAGCCCATGATGCGCGGCTCGACGCCGGCCGTGGCCATGGCCACGATGCGCGCGCCGGCGGTCAAGTCATATTTCGCGCCGGCCCGCCGGTCGCCGACCAGCAGCGCACAGGCGCCATCGTTGACGCCCGAGGCGTTGCCGGCGGTGACCGTGCCGCCTTCCCGAAACGGCGCGGGCAGCCGGGCCAGCGCCTCGGCCGTGGTGGCCGGGCGCGGGTGCTGGTCTTGCGCGACCGTGGTTTGCTGTCCCTTTGAGTCGACCGTCGTGACCGCCGCGATCTCCTCGGCGAACCAGCCTTTTTCCTGTGCCCGGGCCGCGCGTTGCTGGCTGCGCAAGGCGAAAGCGTCCTGGTCGCGGCGCGAGACGGCGAAATCCTCGGCCACATTCTCGGCGGTTTCGGGCATGGAATCGACGCCGTATTGACGGCGCATCAGCGGGTTGATGAAACGCCAGCCGAGCGTGGTGTCGTAGATGCGGGCATCGCGGCTGAAAGCGCGCTCGGGTTTAGGCATCACAAACGGCGCGCGGCTCATGCATTCCACGCCGCCGGCGATGATGAGTTGCGCTTCGCCGCACTTGACCGCCCGCGCCGCGGTGCCGACCGCGTCCATTCCCGAGCCGCACAGGCGGTTGACCGTGCCGCCCGGCACCGCGGCCGGCAGACCGGCCAGCAACGCCGCCATGCGCGCCACATTGCGGTTGTCCTCGCCGGCCTGATTGGCGCAGCCAAGGATCACCTCGTCGAGGCCCGCCCAGTCCACCGCCGGGTTGCGGCGCATTAATTCGCGCAACGGCACCGCCGCCAAATCGTCGGCGCGCACCGCCGACAAGGCCCCGGCGTAGCGGCCGATGGGGGTGCGGACGGCGTCGTAGATGAGGGCATCATTCATGGTCGTTGGCGGCCGGTTGCTTGCGGAAGGTTTCCCCGGCCGCCGCCTTGCGCTCGATGAGTTGCGAACAACGATACCGCTCCAGGCCGTAACCGCGCTGCAAGTTGCGCAGCACGCTCTGCACCCGGGCCAGGCCAATTTGGTCGGCCCAGCGCAGCGGCCCGCGCGGGTAGTTCATGCCGTGGCGCATCGCCCGGTCCACCGCGGCGGCGTCGCAGACGCCGTGATACACCGCGTCCGCGCCTTCGTTGGCGAGCATGCAGACGGTGCGCATCACGCACAACCCGGGCGCGTCGTCCAGCACCGAGACGCTTTTGCCGAGGGCGTTGAAGAAACCGACGGCGTGCTGCAGCGCGCGCGCGCCGGCCTGGCGCGCACCGGCCAACGCGATGCGCCGGCCGGCGGCGTAGTCGGCCATCAGGTCGAACAGCACCAGGTCAGGGCGGCGGTCCTGGCTGGCGCGCAGGGTGGCGCTTCGCCCGTCTGTCAGGGCCAGGCATGTGTCGTCTATGTAGATGCCGGCCTCGCCGGATTCGCGGTGCCGGCGGGCCACTTCGACCCCGGATTGCTCCGCCAGCGCCGCCAGGCCTTCGGCCACGCCGAGGTCGCCGCGCACGGTGACGGCGCGCGGGCGGAAATCGCTGTGCGCGGTTTCGGGTTGCGGGGCGGCCGGGGCGCTGGCGTAGTCATACCAGCCGCGCCCGCTTTTGCGGCCCAGCAAGCCGCCGGCGACCAATTCCTTTTGCAGCAGCGAGGGCTGGAACCGCGAATCCCGGTAATAGGCGTCGAACATGGATTCGGTGACCGCGTAGTTGACATCGTTGCCGATGACATCCATCAACTCAAACGGCCCCAGCGGGAAGCCGGCGGATTCTTTGAACAACGCATCCAATGTGGCGATGCCGGCCGCGCCTTCCTGCAGCAGGCGCAGCGGTTCGGCGTACAGCGCGCGGGTGACGCGGTTGACGATGAAGCCCGGCGAGGCGCGCGCGAACACCGGGGTTTTCCCCCACGCCGCGGCGGTGTCGAAGGCGCGCTGCGCGACTTGCGCGGCGGTGGCGGCGCCGGACACCACTTCCACCAACTTCATCGCCGGCGCCGGGTTGAAGAAGTGCATGCCGACCAGGTTGTGCGGCCGGGCCAGCGCGGCGCCGATTTCCGTGACCGACAGCGATGAGGTGTTGGTGGCCAATACGGTTTCGGCGGCGCAGGCTTTTTCGGCCTGCGCCAGCAGCGCCCGCTTGACTTGCACATCCTCGGCCACCGCTTCGATGACTAACGCGCAATCGCTCAACTGCGCCAGCGCCGGGCAGGGCTCAATGCGCGCAAGTTGTTGTTCGGAGGCGCGCGCGTCGAGGCGCCCGCGCTCGACGCGCCTGTCCAGCGCGGCGCGAATGGCTTTGAGGCCGCGGTCGATGGCCGCGGCGTCACGGTCGTGGAGTTTCACCCGGTGGCCGGCCGCGGCCGCGACCTGGGCGATGCCGGCGCCCATGGTGCCGGCGCCGGCCACGCCGACGACATGCGATGCGTCAAACGCGCTCATCGGTGGCGGGGTATGGTCATGTCAAACTCGCTGATGGCGGCTGCGGCTCTAATCCCCGCCCGACGGATTGATTTTCCCTCTCCCTTTGGGAGAGGGCCGGGGAGAGGGCGGCGCGGGGAAGAGAAGGCGCTGGATTCCGGCGTAGCCCGAAGGGTTTGGAGCACCGACGCTCCAAACAATGACGGCAAAAGATCCGGAACTTCAATACGCCACCCGCCACCGAGGGGAAGTCCAGCGCCTTTTCTCCCCGGCGGCTGAGCCAACGCGCGAGGTTCGGTTGCCGCCTTCAAGAGGCGATCTTGACATACTCGAATTCGCCCGGCATGCGGTTAATGCCGGTCTTCGGCGGCATAATCCAGCCGGCGTAGCGGCCGGGTTCGATTTGCGGTTTCATCAGCGAGGCGATGAACTCGCCGTCCTGCGCCGACGGCAGCCATTGGCCGCGGCCGGCGTTGAACTGCGCTTCGCTGATGAGGTCGCCTGCCGGCGTGGTGTGGACTTCGGCGAACTCGCCGATGGCGCGGTGAAAGGCGGCGTGGGGCAGCGCGAAAATAAAGCGGATGCCGCACTTTTCCACGATGTTGTTCCAGCGGCGCAATCCGCGCCCGGCCTCGACAGTGTAGTCGTCGCGAAGGCGCATGTTGAGCGCGTTCAGCGCCGGCTCATCGACCAGCACAGCGCGGCCGGCGCGCAGGCGCAGGGTGGGGTAGGTGTCGCCGGTCAAGCGGTGGTCGTCGTCGATTTTGTCCTCGCGGTATCTGCCCTTGATGCCGGCGCTGAATGCGTTGGCGGCGTTGGTGGACAACTCGGCGCCGAACAAATCCAGCGACAAACTGTAATGCAGGTTGGCTTTTTTCTGCAGCGTCGGCAGGTCGATGACGCCCAACTTGCGCACCGCGCCGATGTCGTGCGGGTCGTCGATGCCGGCATCGACCATGGCCCGGCAGGTGCGCTCGATGACGCGGCAGATTCCCGACTCGCCGACGAACATGTGGTGCGCCTCTTCGGTGAGCATGAAGCGGCAGGTGCGCGACAGCGGGTCGAACCCGGACTGCGCCAGACTCTCCAGTTGCATCTTGCCGTCGCGGTCGGTGAAGTAGGTGAACATGAAAAACGACAGCCAGTCGGGGGTTTCCTGATTGAAGGCGCCGAGCATGCGCGGTTTGTCGCGGTTGCCGGCGCGCCGGCTTAACAGCTCATTGGACTCCTCGCGCCCGTCGGCGCCGAAATATTTCTGCAGCAGATAGACCATCGCCCACAGGTGGCGGGCTTCCTCGACATTGACCTGAAACAGGTTGCGCAGGTCATACAGCGACGGCGCGGTTTTGCCCAAATAACGCTGCTGCTCCACGGACGCCGGCTCGGTGTCGCCTTGAATGACCACCAGGCGGCGCAGCATGCCGCGGTATTCGCCCGGCACTTCCCGCCACACCGCCTCGCCTTTGTGGTCGCCGAAACCGATTTTTCGCTCCGCAACGGCCGGCGCCAGCAGAATGCCCCAGCGGTACTCGGGCATTTTCACATAGTCGAATTTGGCCCAGTTGTCCTTGCCGACGCCGACCGCGGTGCGCAAGTACACCAGCGCGTCCTGAAACCCCGCCGGCCCCATTTGCCGCCACCAGTCGAGGTAGGTGGAATGCCACCGGTCCAGCGCCTTCAACACCCGCCGGTCGGCGGCCAGGTTGACATTGTTGGGAATGGATGCGGCGTAATCGACCGCATCGCTGGCTGTCTGACTTTGCATGATGTTCTCCGCGGCGCCGTCACTTCGCCCGATTATGGCATGGCGCCCGCCAAAACATCAACCGGGCCAAACTGACCGGGCGCGCTATGGGCAACATGGGGTGCGGGGGTTGGAGAATGGCTCTCGGCGGCCCAGGCGCCCGCGCGTGTTTGGCGGGCATGCGGTGCGCTGGAAGTATGGCATGCACGCC
>JAPPQJ010000145.1 GCA_028817015.1 Gammaproteobacteria bacterium | reverse complement strand
CGACTTCAAAAAACTCCACCCGGCGTTCGCCAACCTGAAGGAAAGCGAGATGATCGAGGACGCGCTGTCCGCGCCGCTGCACGCCGGTGCGGTTAAATACTACACGGAGCGCGGCTGGATGTAGTGGCAGTGTTTTTTGGGAGGGCCATGCCGGGGGGCTTGGCCCTTCTTTTTTATCCTCGTCGATTCGATGGCCATGAGAAAAACAACCACGGCTGAAAGGTGTCGGAGCAAAGAAAACGGCGGTTGCGCCTTTCCCGCATTCCGGGAAAACCTCAATCAAAATCCTTAAAAGCGTCGATGGTTTTGCGGTCATAGCCGCGGCTTGCCAGCAGCAGTTGCCGCGTATACGGATGCGATGGCCGCTGATTGTGCAGTTTGTCGATATCCAGACTCTCCACGATGCGGCCATGTTGCATCACGGCCAGCCGGTCGCACATGTGGGCAACCACCGACAAATCGTGGCTCACCAGAACATAGGTGAGGTTGCGCTCGCGTCGCAGCCGGGCGAGCAGGTTGAGCACTTCCGCCTGAACCGACACATCCAACGCCGAGGTCGGTTCGTCAAGCAGCACCACTTCCGGGTTCGTGACCAGAGCCCGCGCGACCGCCACCCGCTGGCGCTGGCCGCCCGACAACTGGTGGGGGTAGCGAAAGCGAAAGGTGAGGTCCAGGCCCACCTCTTCCAGCGCGCGTATGATGCGTGTTTTGATGTCGTCAAAACGGTGGATTCGCAGCGGCTCGGCGAGAATTTGGTCGATGGTGTGGCGCGGATGCAGCGAGCCGTAAGGGTCTTGAAACACCATCTGCACGCGCCGGCAGAAGTCAAGGCCGCGCTTTTGGGTCAAGGCGGTTTGCGCCAAATGCAGCGAGCCATGCCAGTTGGGGGCCAGCCCGCAAATCGCCTTGAGTACGGTGGATTTTCCGGACCCGGACTCGCCCACCAGCCCAAAACAGCCGCCCCGCGAAACCGAGAAGGAAATGCCGCGCACCGCGTGGTTGCGGGCGGCGCCGCGGCCGAAATAAACATGGAGTTGCCGGACGTCAAGCATGCCGGTTTCGCGGGCTAATCCCGGCGGCCCAGGAAGACCGGCGTTGCAGCACCGGCAGGTCGCGGCCATGCGTGCCGATTCGCGGCAGGCAGTTGAGCAGCCCCCGGGTATAGGGATGCCGGGCCTGATGCAACGCGCCGGCATCCACCACCTCGACAACCTGGCCCGCATACATCACCACCACCCGGTCGCAGAACGAGGCGACCAGTTCCAGGTCGTGGCTGATGAAGATCAGGCCCATGCCGTTGTCGCTGACCATGTCGTCCAGCAGCGCCAGAACCTGCAGTTGAACCGTCACATCCAGGGCTGAGGTCGGCTCGTCGGCGATGATGATGTCGGGGTTCGGCGTCATCATCATCGCGATCATGATGCGCTGCCCCATGCCGCCGGACACTTCGTGCGGATAGGCGCGATACACCCGTTCCGGGTCGCGAATGCGAACCGAGTCGAGCATTTCAACGGCGCGCCGCCGGGCCTTGCGCGCCGGCGCGCCGCTGTGAACTCGAAACACTTCGGCGATTTGCTCGCCCACGCTCATCACCGGGTTGAGCGAATACTTCGGGTCCTGCATGATCATGGAGATGCGCCGGCCGCGGATACGGCGCATGGTTTGCTCGTTTGCGGCCAGCAGATCGATGCCGTCAAAATGCAGTTTGTCGGCCCGCACCCTGGCGTGTGTTTCGGTCAGCCGAAGGATGGCGCGGCCGGTCTGCGTTTTCCCGGAACCCGATTCGCCGACGATGCCGAGTTTTTCCCGCCCTAACGTGAAACTGACGTTGCGCACCGCCTCCACCGCGCCCCGAGGCGTCGGATAGCGGATGTTCAAGCCCTCGACTTCGAGCAGCGTCCGGCTTTGCGCTTTCATGCGTTGTGCCTCGGGTCCATCACATCGCGCAGGCCGTCTCCGAGCAGGTTAAAGCCGAGGCTGACGATAAAAATGGCGATGCCCGGAATGGTTGGCACCCACCACTGGTCGAGCAGAAACTGCCGGCCGGTGGAGATCATCGCCCCCCATTCCGGGGTCGGCGGCTGGGCGCCGAGGCCGAGGAAACCCAGCCCCGCCGCGGTCAGGATGATGCCCGCCATGTCCAGGGTGAGGCGCACGATGACCGATGACACGCACAGCGGAGTGATATGGCGCAGCAGGATGCCGCCGGTGGATGCGCCTTGAGCCCTGGCGGCCAGGATGAATTCGCTGCCGCGCAAGGTCAGCGCCTCGGCGCGGGCGATGCGCGCATAGGGCGACCAGGTGGTCAAGGCGATGGCGATGACCGCATTTTCAATGCCGGGGCCGAGCGCCGCCACCAGCGCCAGCGCCAGGATGAGCCGGGGGAAGGCCAGGAATATGTCGGTGATTCGCATCAGGACGGTATCGACGATGCCGCCGACATAGCCGGCGATGGTGCCGATCAGCAGGCCGATGGGAACCACGATGGCGCCCACCAGGGTCACGATATACAAGGTGATGCGCGCGCCCCAGATGATGCGGTCGTAGATGTCCCGACCCAGTTCGTCGGTGCCAAACCAGTGCGCCGCGCTGGGCGGCAGCAGCCGCCGGGACAGTTCAGGGTCGAGGCCGTCGCTGCCGGTAATCCAAGGCGCGATGACCGCGGCTGACACCAGCGCCAGCACGATCAGCAAGCCGGCCACCGCCACCGGGTTGGCGCTGAATGTCCGCCAGGAAAACCATACCCGCTGGCAGCGCGCCTGCAAGGCCGACCGGGGCGCGCCGCTCAGCAGGTATTCGCGCGCGCCCCTGAGCGCCGGGAAAGTCATGCCCGCGCCCTCGGGTCAACCATCTTATACAGCAGGTCGGACAGCATGTTGATGCCGACAAAACTGATCCCGACCACGATGGTGCCGCCAAGCACCGCGTTCATGTCGGAGTTGAACAGGGAATGGGTGATGTATTGGCCGATGCCCGGCCAGGCAAAAATGGTTTCGGTCAGCACCGAGCCCTCGAGCAACGACGCATAGGTCAGGCCGATGATGGTGATGAGTTGCACCAGCACATTGCGGAACGCATGCCGCCAGATCACCGCGCGCTCGGACAGCCCCTTGACGCGCGCGGTCAGCATGTATTCCTGGCGCAGTTGGTCGAGCATGAAACTGCGCGTCATGCGGGCGATGTAGGCCAGCGCATAGGTGGAAAGTATCGCCACCGGCAGGACCAGGTGCGACAGCGCGTTTCGGACAATTTCCCATTCGCCGGCGTATGCCGCGTCGATGACGATAAATCCGGTGACCGGCGCCACGATGCCGTCGTAATAGACCTCGATTCGCCCCGGCCCCGGAAGCCAGCCGAGCGCGCCGTAGAAAATCAGCAGCGCCACCATGCCCAGCCAGAAAATCGGCACCGAGTAACCGAACAGCCCGAAAATTCGCACCAGGTGATCGGTCAAGCGCCCCTGGCGCACCGCCGCCACAACGCCCAGCGGCACGCCGGCCAGCACCCCGACCAGGGTGGCGAGAGTCGCCAACTCCAGGGTGGCGGGGAAAAACCGGATGAGGTCCTGGAGCACCGGCTGTGCGGTCATGATCGAAGTGCCGAAGTCGCCGCGAAACAACTGCATCAGATACCGCCAATACTGCTCATACAGCGGGCGGTCGAGGCCCAACTCCAGAAACACCCGGTCGTATACATCCTGGGATGCGCGGTCGCCGACGATGGCCAATACCGGGTCCACCGGCATGACCCGGCCAATCACGAAAGTGACCGCGGTCAGGCCGATAAACGTGGAGGCGATGGTCAGCAGGGAGCCGGCCACCGTGGAGAGCGCGGAGAGCGGAGTTGGGCCGCTCCCCGACTCCGCTTCAGCGCGCTCCGGCATGGCCGAATTCGCCATGCGAGGCCCCGGCTATTTGGTCGTGTTTCGGTAAAACACCAGGTCGAAATTGGGGCCGGACACGAATCCCCGTACGTTGCTGCGCCGGGCGGTCTGCTCATTTCGCTGAAACATGACCACGAACGGCGAGCGATCCTGGATCATGCCCTGCAGTTGCAGATACATGTCTTTGCGCTCGTCGAGGTCCAGCGCATTGCGCGCCATCTCGGTCTGCCGGTTCACATCGTCGTCGGCCCAGGCGTTGCGCCAGGCCAGTTTGCCGGTCAGTTTGGCTTCCGCGCGGTTGTCCGGGTTATGCGCAAAGGAATCCGCGTTGGAATGAGGATCAAGATAGTCCGGCGCCCAGCGCGCCAGAATGATGTCGTGGCGGCGCGCGCGATACTTGGGCCACAGGGTCTTGCCGTCGGCGGTGAGAATATCCATCTCGATGCCGGCCTGCCGCATGGTGGCCTGCAACGATTGCGCGATGCGCGGATAGGGTTCCAGGTTCAGGGTGTCCAGGGTGATTTCAAGGCCGCCGACCCCGGCGTCCGCGAGTATGCGCCTGGCTTTGTCCACATCCAGGGCGAACGGATTGTCATCGAGAGCCGCCCACAGGCCCGACGGCCAGAATGACTGATGCACCTTGAACTGGCCGTTGAGGAAAGACGAGGTCATGCCCGAGTAGTCGGCCAGATGCCGCAACGCCTGCCACACCTCCGGTTTACCCAGCACCGGATGTTCGGCATTGACCGCCATGTATACGATGTCGCTCTTGGGATTGTCATCGACGGCCACATCCGGGTTGTTCGCCAAACCCTGCACCTGGTCGGGGGTCAAACCGCGCGCGATATCGATGTCGCCCTTTTCCAGCAGCAAGCGCTGGGCCGAGGATTCCGCCACATGGCGCATGATGACGCGCCGGGTCGCGGGCGCGCCGTGGCGGTAGTCGGGGAACGCCTCAAGCGTGACCAGTTCGTTGGCCTTCCAGGTGATGAGGCGGTATGGGCCGGAGGCGGCGCTGTTTGATTTCAGCCATTCGTAGCCGAGGTCGCCGTCTTGTTCGTGCTCGCGGACCAGTTTTTCGTCCAACACCGAGCCGACCGTCGCCGACAGCGCGTTCAACACCAGGCCCGGCGACAAATCCTCGGTGACGGTGATGCGGGTGCGGCCATCGACGGTTTGCACCAAGTCATCGACGTTGTCGGCGTTCCATCCGAATTGGCTCAAAATAAAAACCGGGGTCTTGTTCAGTTTGACCACCCGCCGCAGCGAAAACGTCACATCGTCGGCGGTGACCGGGTTGCCGGAGTGAAAGGTCAGCCCGGGGCGAATCTTGAAGGTGATGGTCTTCCCGCCATCGCTGATTTCCCAACTCTCCGCCACCCCGCCGACCAGTTCCTGGAGGTTGTCCGGCTCGTGCATCAGCAGGCGGTCATAGATATTGGTCAGCAACTCGCCGGTGGTAAACTCAAACGCTTCGGCGGGGTCGAAGGTGATGATGTCACCGATGTCCCTGGCCATGATCAGCGTATCTTTCGGCGTCGCCGCAACGGCCGGGGCGTTCCAGGCTAAAGTCGCGGCCAGGGCCGCAGCCAGCCCCATCTGTGTTTTGTTTATTCGCAACATGATAAATTACTCCAATGGTGGTTTGTGATCGTCGAATATACGGTTTTTTGCGCCACCTGTCCAGACGAGCGTTTCCCCCGCCACCACCGGAGCAAAGCCCATGGCCAAAGTCGCCGTCGGAGGTTTCCAGCACGAGACCAATGTGTTTGCGCCCCACAAGGCCGACTATGCGGCGTTTGAGCGGCGCGATGAATGGCCGCCGCTCAGCGCCGGCCAGGCCCTGTTCGACCGTGTGGCCGGCATGAATCTGCCGGTCAGCGGCGCGGTGCGGCAACTGAAGGCGCGCGGGCACGATGTGGTGCCGTTGCTGTGGTGTTCGGCGACGCCTTCGGCGCATGTCCGCGAAGCGGCGTTTGAGCGCATCGCCGCCGGGCTGCTCGACGCGCTGCGCACCGCCGGGCCGCTCGACGGCGTGCTGCTCGACCTGCACGGTGCCATGGTCTGCGAGCATGTGGCGGATGCCGACGGCGAGTTGCTGCGCCGCGTGCGCGAGGTGGTGGGAAACCGTGTGCCGGTGGCCGCCAGCCTGGATTTGCACGCCAACATCAGCGACCGGATGGTGGAGCAGGCCAGCGTGCTCGAGGTCTATCGCACTTATCCGCATATCGACATGGCCGACACCGGCGCGCGCGCCGCCGACCGCCTGGATTTTCTGATGCGCCACGAGATGGCGCGCTTTCCTTCCCGCGCGGTGCGGCGCCCGGATTTCCTGATCCCGCTGAGCTGGGGCTGCACGCTGATCGAGCCGGCGGGGTCGCTTTACCGGTCGCTGCCGGGGCGGGTGCGGGGCCCGGTCGCGGGGTTGTCATTGGCGTGCGGATTCCCGCATTCCGATGTCGAGGAAGCCGGGCCGGCGGTGGTCGGATACGGGCTGGATGCGCGCGCGGCGGAGCGGTCAGCGGATGATTTGCTGGCTGAACTGAACCGCCGCGAGTCTGAATTCCGCGGGCGGATTTACGGCGTCGAGGACGGCGTGGCCGAGGCGATTCGCCTGACCGGCGAGGCCGCCGCCGGCGGCCCGGTCATCATCGCCGACACCCAGGACAATCCGGGCGGCGGCGGGCCCGGCGACACCACGGAAATCCTGCGCACGCTCATCGCCGGCCGGGCGCCGGGCGCGTTGGTCGGTATCATCAGCGACCCGCAGGCGGCGGCGCAGGCGCATTCGGCCGGGCGGGGCGCGCACCTGGACCTCGCGCTGGGCGGGAAATCGGGATTTCCGGGCACTCGCCCGTTGCGCGCGCGGTTTCGCGTCCTGAACCTGGCGGACGGCCAATTCGACGCCACCGGCCCGATGTTAGCCGGCGCGCGCATGGACTTGGGGAACATGGCGCTGCTGGAGACCGGCGGCACCGACGGCGGCGGTGGAATTCGCGTCGCGGTCGGCTCAAAGCCGGTGCAGACCATGGACCAGTCGATGTTTCGCCATCTCGGCGCCGAGCCGCGCGAGGCGCGCATCATCGCGCTGAAGAGCAGCGTGCATTTTCGCAACGACTTCCAGGACATGGCCGCCGCCATCCTCATCGTCGCCGCCCCCGGGCCGGTGGCCGCCGACCTCGCGGAGTTGCCGTTCCAGACTCCGCGCCTGCAAAAAATGGCCGGGCGAAGGGGGTAGCGGATGGCATTCACCGGGACTTCCCCGCCGCGCCGTAGAGCAGGTTGAACGGGCGGAAATCGCGGTGCGCGGCGCGCTGGGCCGGGCGTGATACTGGTCCTGGTTGGCGGCGATAATCGACGGATAACGCCGATGTGAGTCGACAGCGATGAAGGGAATGCGTATGGGGTGGGGTTATAGCCGCCCGAGAGTGCATACCGAACCAAGCCTCGTCCACCCTAATTTCTCCGCTCATCGGCTCGGTTCAGTCCGCCTCGGTCCAGTCGCGGTGTCAGGTCATGCGTCGGCGCAAACACGGCCGCTCAAGTCAAGGGAAAACGGGCGCAAGATATGGCGGAATTGCACCTATGAGATTCGAGAATGAACAATATATTAATGAGCCATTGATAATTGATGAGTTACGAATGTTTTGCTTCACTTACAGGTCATCATGACTTGTTTCCCACGGGGTGAAGCGGGACATGCACGCCGGACAGAGGCACTGCTGATCGCGCGGTTTGTAGTGCACCAAGCCGTGAATGACCCCGCCTTCCGAGTCAAAACGCGAAACAATGCGGTCAAAATAACTGGTGTCGCCTTGTTCATAACGCCGCCAAGTGGCCCACGCCGCAAGGTCCGCCAGTTGGATGATGCGCGACATTCTGGAATCGACGAACAACCGCACCTCGGCGAGGTTTCGGAGTTTGCCCCATCGAGTCCCGCTTTCCCGGAATCCCTGGGCGAGATTCTGCGAAGTGTTTTCGTAGTGGGATTTGTCCATGACAACCGGGCCGCGGTGTTTTTCCTCCACCCACTTTCTTCTCAGCCTAAGATCAAAGCGGTTGCGGATTTCTTCAAAGGCGTACTCCACCGGGTCCTGGGGGGCAACGGCCTGTTTATGCACGGCAACGGCGAACAAGCGGACACTTCTGTGAGTGCCGGAAAGAATATCAAGCGCCCTTTTGATGATTTCAAGACGGCGACTCCGCCGCATCGTTTTCCAGGGCCGGGCTTTTCCGCTTGCCATATCGGAAGCGTGCAACTCGGCGCTTTCCGAATCCTCCAGGTTCAAATCGCGGACGAACTCGTCGATTTGTTTGATGATGTGGTATATCTGCCGCTCAAACACGGCAACGCCGGCGAGAACAAAATAAGTTTCGTTTGGATTTTTGACGGTCCCCGAGCCGTCGATGTAAAGCAAATGCATCGCTTGCTTCCCTGCCCGGCGGAAATAGGAAAAGGTTAAAAAAAGATGCAGCCGGGTGGAGGCCATGCCCCAGCGAACCAGTGAAACCGACAGCTCTCCCGACCACGCACGCAATATACCCCGTTTCCACTCCTGATGCAAAAGTTTTTGGAAAAGCAGCCCTTTCCTGAAAAACGCCATAACGCATTGACAAATAAAAAATATTTTCCCAAATTTCCGCCGACAGCCAAGAAATTTCGGCGTCGGGGCGCGATTTGAGCGCCGACATCGCCGGCGAGTGCGCCGCTTTTGACGCCATAGAGCCCGCCATTTGCAATCCCCGCTTACCCGTTTTCATCGCCCGACCACTACTCCCGCCCTGCCTTATGCCTCCCGCGCCGCGCGCCACTTCCACTGCCTGCGCCGCCATGCTCGCCCCCGAACAGAAGCCCCCCACCGTCACACCCGCAGTCTGTTGAGTGAGTGTCCAGTGACTTTTCTTTACCGCTGTACTGTCTTGAAGCGCCGGCAACAACATGGGCCGCGGGTGTTGTATGTGGCCGATGGGCGCGAGCGGGGGGCATTGGACGGGTATTTCCGAGAGTTAGGCGAGGCCGGTTGCGCGCGCATCGAGCGGGTGACGATGGATAGATGGCCGGCATATATGGCGTCGGTGAAGTCGCACACCGATGCGGATGTGGTGTATGGCAAGTTCCACATTGTGCAGCATTGAGGCGCGCGGTGGATGCGGTGCGGCGCGCCGAGCATCGGCAATTATTGAAGGCCGGCGACAATCAGACCACCGGCAGTCGTTATGTGTGGCTTGGCAATGCGCGGGGCATGAGCCGCGCGCAGTGGCGGGATTTTGGTGCGTTGCAGATGAGCAACTTGAAGGTGGCGCGGGCGTGGGCTATCAAGGAGATGGCGATGTCGCTGTGGGGCTATGCGCGGCGCGGCCGGGCGGAGCGCATATGGCGCAAGTGGCATGCCTGGGCGGTGCGCAGCCGACCGCCGGCGATTGCGATGGGCAGACAACAAACGGAAGTTGCTACGAATCACAGGAATGTTTTTCTCATTTCGGATTTCCCTCCTCGCCTTCATCAAGCGTGTTATCAATTGACAACTTCCGGCGCCACTGGTGCCGGGCCGTTGTCTCAATCACACAAATAGAATGAAAGCCCTGCCTATTCGCCCCACGCGAGATGGCCCCGCGCGGGTAAAAACGCTGTTGTATTAAGCAGGCAACCCGACTGACGGGCTATCTGAGCGATTAAAACAAAATTTTTGCCGATGTCAAATTCTTGCCTCCTAATTCTGAACTCTTGCGGGCGCTTTTTTGCGCTTGAAAGCCGGCGTCCCGCTCATCCCCTCATGCTAAATTCCCCGCCCGCAATCGCCGGCCGCTGCGCGCGCCTCGATTTGGCGCACCCCCCGGTGACGGTGATAGCGGGGGCGGCGCAGCCTTTGCCGCGAAAGAATCCCTGCTGAGTGAGCCAGTTTGACATCCGTGGCGTCTGGATGCCCGCTTCCCTGCGGGCATGACGGCGGGCGGCGGCGCACAACCCGGCTGCAACCGCTATACTCCCGCACGGAGGTTCCCGCATGACTCAACCAAACGACCGCGGCAACCGCGGCGCCGGCTCAAATAAAAACCCCGGCAACGCTCGCGACGCAAGCCGCAACCCCGCCATCGACCACGCCGCACTCGACGAGATGGTGGCCGCGACCGACTCCGGGCCGCGGCAGCCGGGCGGGGTGGTCGGTGCGTTGTTGGCTTGGACCGCGCTGGCATGGTCGGCGTTTCAACTGTGGATTGCGTCGCCGCTGCCGTATATGGCCAGCGATTTCATCCCGGTGCTGAACAACACCGACACGCGCTCGATTCATTTAGCGTTCGGGCTGGCGCTGGCGTTTCTCGCGTATCCGGCGTTGAAGTCGTCATCGCGCGCGCGCATTCCGGTGCAGGACTGGATATGGGCCGCGGCCGGCATCTGCGCGACCATGTATTTGTCGGTGTTCGCCGCCCAGTTGAGCGAGCGGCCGGGCCTGCCGACCACGGCCGATTTGGTTATCGCCCCCATCGGCCTGGCGCTGGTGCTGGAGGGCGCGCGGCGCTCGTTGGGCGCGCCGCTGATGGTCATCGCCGGCGTTTTCCTGTTGTATGTGTTCTTCGGGCATTTGGCGCCGGAGGTCATCGCATGGAAGGGCGCGAGTTACGGCAAGGCGATGTCGCACATGTGGCTGACCCAGGAGGGCGTGTTCGGCGTGGCGTTGGGCGTGTCGACTTCGATGGTGTTTTTGTTCGTGCTGTTCGGCTCGCTGCTGGAGCGCGCCGGCGCC
>JAPPQJ010000141.1 GCA_028817015.1 Gammaproteobacteria bacterium | reverse complement strand
CCGGCATGTCCTACAGCCGGGAAATCGACCTGATTCGCCTCGCCCGCGAAAAAAATCTTCTCACCACCCCGTATGTTTTCAACCGCGAGGATGCTTCGGCCATGGCCGAAGCGGGCGCCGATATCGTGGTTTGCCACTTAGGTCTGACCACCGGCGGCTCCATCGGCGCGCAAACCGCGCTGACTTTGGAACAGTGCCCGGCCAGGGTGGATGCCTGGGCCGAAGCGGCGCTGAAAGTCAACCCCGACATCCTGGTGCTGGTGCACGGCGGCCCGGTTTCGAGTCCCGCCGACGCCGCTTATGTATTGGAAAACACCCGGACTTGCCACGGCTTTTACGGCGCCTCTTCGATGGAGCGGCTGCCGACGGAAGCCGCGTTGACCCGGCAAACCAGAGCCTTCAAGGCGCTTAAAACAACTTAACGGAGGTCGTTGATATGACAGCAAGCGTAACCGGGCCCCTCATTCTCTGGCTCATCGCCGCCATCATCGTCATTGCGGTGGCGGCGTATCTGCTGAACTGGCTTTACTATCGCTCCACCAAGCAGGTGGCTTTTGTTCGCACCGGTTTCGGCGGCGAGACGGTGGTCATTAACGGCGGCGCGCTGGTGCTGCCGATTGTCCACGATGTGACGCCGGTCAACCTCAATGTCGTGCGCATCCCGGTGTCGTGCGTCAAGGAGGGCGCGGTCATCACCTCCGACCGCATGCGGGTCGACATCGAGGCGGAATTTTTTGTGCGCGTCAGCCAGCAACGCGAGGCGGTGGCCACCGCCGCCTCGACGCTCGGGCGGCGCACCGTCGAGGCCGAGCAACTGGGCGAGTTATTGTCGGGGAAATTCATCGGCGCGCTGCGCTCGGTGGCCGCTGAAATGACCCTGGATGAAATGCACGAAGCGCGCGCCGACCTGGTTGCCAGGGTCGGAAACCGGGCGCTGGAAGCGCTGGCCAAAAACGGCCTGGAACTGGAATCCGTGGCCATCACCAATTTGGACCAGACCAACCTGGAATTTTTCAACCCGGCCAACCGCTTCGACGCCGAGGGCATGACCCAACTCATCGAAACCATCGAGGGGCGGCGCAAATTGCGCAACGACATCGAGCAATCGGCGCTGGTGGCGATCCGCGCCCGCAACCTTGAAGCGGAAAAGGAAACCCTCAAGATCGAGCAGGAAAGCGAAAACTCGCGCCTCGCCCAGGAGCGCGAACTGGAGGCAAACCGCGCCGAGCAAAAAGCCGCCATTGAGCGCACCCGGGCGGCCAAAGAGGCCGAGGCCGAGCAGTCGAAAATCACCAGCGACCAGGAAACCCGGGCGCGCGAAATAGCCCGCCGGCGCGCCCTGGAAGAATCCGAAATCAAGACCCGGGAAGCGCTTGAGCAAGCGCGCATCGAACAGGAAAAAAACCTCGACAAGGCCCGCATTGAGCGCGAACGTCTGCTGCAGGCGCAACAAACCGCGCAGCGCCAATCCGTCGAGGAGACCGAAATATCGGCCCGCGAACAAGTGGAAAAAGCCCGCATCGCTTCGGAGCGCGTTTTGGACGAAGCGCGAATCCTCAAGGAGCGCGAACTGAAACAACTGGAAATCGAGCGCGCCAGGGCGCTGGAATTGGCGGAGATCGAGCGCCGCATCGCGCTGTTGCAGAAACAGGCCAAGGAGTCCGAGTCGCGCATATTGACCGAGGAAAGCCGCGCCCGCGCGGTCGCGGCCGAGGAAAATGTCGCCACCGCCCGCGAAACCGTGATCGCGGAACGGGCCGCCGCGGTGGAGCGCCTGATGGCGACAAAGGACGCCGAGGCTTTGAGAATCCGCGCCCAGGCGGACCGGGTTGCCGCCGAGGTCGCCGCCGAAGCGCAACGCCTGCAAAATGAGAACGAGAACATGCTCAGCGAGGAGGCGCGCCGGTCCATTTTGCGCGCCAAGTTGATCGAGCGCCTCGAAGGGATTGTGCGCCAGACGGTGAAGCCGCTGAAAAAAATAGACGACATCAAAATCCTGCATATCGACGGGCTGCCCGGCGCCGGGGACAGCCGCCGCTCGCCCACCGACGAAGTCATCGAAAGCGCCCTGCGTTACCGCGTGCAAGCGCCCCTGATCGACGAACTGATGAAGGAGATCGGCGTGGAAAACGCGAACATCGCCAAGATGGGCGATGTGTTTCGCGCCGCCAGAGACGCGCAGAGCATCGCCGGGGAATCGGCGCCGCCAAAAGAGCGGGATTCGTAATCGTGGCGCAGGTCTATATCTCTGCCGTCATCACCGCCCCCGCCGGGCAGGTGTGGTCGGCGATTCGCGATTTCAACGGCCTCCCCGGCTGGCATCCGGCCGTCACCGAAAGCCGCATCGAAGCGGGCGCCGCGGCCGACCAGGTGGGTTGCGTGCGGGCCTTTCGCCTGCAAGACGGCGGCCTCATTCGGGAGCGGCTATTGGCCTTGTCCGACTATGAGTATAGTTGCACCTACGCGATCATGGAAAGCCCGATGGAAGTGGAGAATTACACCGCCACTTTGAAATTGACGCCGGTCACCGATGGCGACCGAACCTTCGCCGAATGGTCGGCGCAATTCGACTGCGCGCGGCGACAGGAAGCGCGGTTAATCGGGCGGATCGGCAACGATGTGTTTCAATCCGGCTTGGACGCATTGAAAAGCCGGTTTGGCGGATAACGACATGGTCGAAGTGCGCCGCAGCACCGTCATCGACGCCCCGGTTGCCGAAGTATGGAACATTTTGCGTGATTTCAACGGCCACGATCAATGGCATCCGGCGGTGCAGCGCAGCAGCATCGACGAGGGAAAGCAAACCGACCAGGTGGGCGCGGTGCGCAATTTTTCCCTGGTCGGCGGCGAGCGATTGCGCGAGCAGTTGCTGGCGCTGTCGGACCGCGACCACTGCTTGCGCTACAGCATCGTCGAAAGCGATGTTCCCTTAATTGATTATTGCGCCGAAATTTCCCTCAAACCGGTAACCGACGGGAACCGGACTTTCTGGTCCTGGCGTTCACGTTTCCAAACCCCGAAAGGGCGCGAGCACGAACTGGCCAAACTGGTGGCGGAAGGGGTCTATGAAGCCGGCTTCGAGGCGATTCGCCGGCGGGTGGAAGCGCCCCCGGCACAACCCGCCGTTGATGCCGCCGCATCGTCAAGCGTCCGGGCAATGCAGGGGTCGGCGATGATGATCGCCCGTTATGGACCAGCCTCAGAACTGCGCGCGGTGGCCATCCAGGCGCCGCCGCCCGGGCCGGGGCAGGTGCGGCTGCGGCAAACCGCCATCGGCGTCAATTACATCGACGTCTATTATCGAATCGGCTATTTCAATCTGCCCACCCCGCAAAGCGCGCTCGGCATGGAGGCGGCCGGCGAGGTGGTCGATGTCGGTCCCGGGGTGCGCCATCTGCGGCCCGGGCAACGGGTGGCGTATGCCTGCCCGCCGGTTGGCGCATATGCCACGGTGCGCACCATGGAAGCGGCGTTGGTGGTCGCCTTGCCGGACCACATCGATGATGTCACGGCGGCCGCGGGCCTCCTCAAAGGCATGACCGCGCAATTCCTGCTGCACCGGGTGCACCCCGTGCAGCGCGGGGAAACCGTGCTGGTTTATGCGCCGGCCGGCGGGGTCGGCCGCCTGCTGTGCCAGTGGGCCGCCGCGCTCGGGGCCACGGTCATCGGGGCAACCTCAAGCGAGCACAAAGCGCGCGTTGCCCGGGCCGCCGGCGCCCACCATGTGCTGCTGCCGGGCGAAGCCGGTTTGCCGGCGCAGATACGGGAAATCACCCGCGGGCACGGCGTGGATGTGGCATACGACGCCGTGGGCCGGGACAGTTACGCCGACTCCCTGGCCGCGCTGAAAGCGTGCGGCCATCTGGTCAGTTTTGGCCAGGCCTCCGGCAGCATCGGCAGCCGGGACATCGATTCCCTGGCGGACAAATCGATCACGCTTTCGCGGCCGAACTACGCACAGTATACCGACACCCCGGAAAAGGTGGCGGCCCTGAGCGCGCGGCTGTTTGACGCGGTCGCCCAACGCACCATCACCATCGAAG
>JAPPQJ010000211.1:1139-4044 GCA_028817015.1 Gammaproteobacteria bacterium | reverse complement strand
AAGCCCCTGCACAAACTGGCAGATGGAAATGGTGCGCTGCTGGCCGTCGATGACCTCGAAATCGCCGTCATCGCGCACCGCCCAATACATGACATTGAGCGGAAAACCTTTGTGCAGGGTATCAATCACCGCGTCGCGCTGCGCGTCCTTGTAGATGAACTCGCGCTGATACGGCGGGCGAATGTCCAACCGCCCGCCGTAGCCGACCACGCCTTCGTCGGCGTTGTCGGCGTAACCGTCCACCAACTCGGTGACGGTGATTTCTTTCAGTTCGATTTTCATGGCTGAATTCTTTTGTTTCTGATTAACAGTCGCGCGTATTTTACTTCTCCATTGACGATAGCGCGGGCATCTCTCTGCCCCAAAAAGGGAATGCCTATGATGTCCCCGTTATATCCGGCGGACGCAAGCGTGCCTAAAATTTCAAATTGGTCCGGGTTGTGCTTGTCCAGGAATGTAATTGGCACACCCATCACTCCGGCGTAGTCTCCGGGAATGTCTTTGGTCTTGTCGATATTGATGGCATCGTAGTTGTCGTACTTCGGATACGCATCGGGATTGTAGGTTTTATACAAAACCAAATCAGCGTGGCGTTTTTCATGGTCCAAGTTTGTGAACCAATGCACGCCCGACACGCGAATCATGCCTTCCTTGTGGTCGCCGGCGGTCGCGTAATCTTCATAACTTACGTTAATGAAGTGTGCGGCGCCCCCCTTAAAACCGTAGCCGAGCCAGACCTTGCCGGCTTTAATTAGTTTGAAAACTTCATTGTATTTGATTGCGTTTTGATGTCCGATAATCAAGAATTTCTTTTCATGATTAACCAATTGCGCGACATATTCGCGGAACAGCGAAAACGGCGGATTGGTGACCACGATGTCCGCGTGGCGCAGCAACGCCACGCATTCCTCGCTGCGAAAATCGCCGTCACCGTGCAACGTCTTAATGCCGATTTCTTCCGGGTCGGGCGTGCGGTTCCGGTTGCGGTCGCCGCAGTATTCCAGTGAGATGGCCTTTTCGCTGTCGTGGCGGCTGAACACATCGCGCTCCTGGCTTTTGTAGCAGGTGGTCATCAGTTTTTTGAGTTGCAGGAACTCAAAATTGCGCGAGAAGTAGTTGAAGAAATTGCTCACTCGCGGGTCATCGCAGTTGCACAGCACCACCTTGCCGCGAAAGTGGTCTTGGTAATGCGCCAACTCGCGCTCGATGTCTGGCAGTTGGGTGTAGAACTCGTCCTTCCTGGCCGCTTTGGCGCGGTTCAGATTCTTGTTCCTGGCGGTGCGGGTCATGGGCGGCGCCGGAGTCAAACCGCTGACCATGCGCCGTACAGATACCCCGCCGGCGCCGCGACGATAAGCGCTGATACGCCGAGGGCTTTCTCCCGGCGCGGAACGGCCGGGAAAGCGTGGTGCAGGGATCGGGCGGCGGTCATGCGGTTTTCGCGGTGGCTTAAGGTTCAAGGCGGTGATGCGCGATAAGTTACCGCGTTCGGATTTTCCGGGCAAGGGGCGGGTGGCGACAAAACACGGCGGTGGCGTGTCAGGCCGCCGGGCGCGTTTTGCCTTCGGGCGGCGGGTCGAATTCCAGGATCAAATTCCCCGCACTATCGACGATGGCGGTGCAGTCGGGGGGCAGCACCGTGGTGGTCTGCGGCTCGACGACTAACACCGGGCCGCGCAAGGCGTCGCCGGCGCACAGGTCGGCGCGCTGCACTGCGGCGCCGGCCGGGCCGCGGGTTGCGCCGGCGGCCGGCCGCGCGGCCGGCGGTGGCGGCGGCTCCGGGGTGGACACGGTCAAACTCCACGACAGCGCCTCGATGTCCGCGCCGGCCAGAGTGCGCCCATAGACGCGCGCATAGTGCGCCTCGAAGCGGCGGCGAATTTCAGCGCCGGCGGCGGCGTCCAGCGCGCCGTCCGGCACCTCGATTTCCACCTCGTGGCCCTGGCCCGGATAGCGCATCAGCGCGCTGCGCCGCTCATTGAGCGGCGCGCCGGGTGCGGCCGCGGCCACCACTTCGCGGCCGCTGCGGCTGAGGTCGTGGTATAGACGGTTGACCGCCGCCGCGTCGAACGCCGACAGCCGCATGTGCAGACTTCGCACCTGCTCGTAGGCGGCCGCGGCCCGCAGAAAACCGAGCGCCGAGCCGACGCCGGGCCGGGCCGGCACGATGACCCGGCGAATGCCGAGTTTGCGCGCCAGTTGCGCGGCGTGCAACGGGCCGCAGCCGCCGAACGCAATCAGCGTGCACGCGCCGAGGTCGGCGCCGTGTTCGGCGGCGTGCACGCGCGCGGCGCAGGCCATGGTCTCGTCCACCATCTCGCAAATGCCGGCGGCCGCATCGGCGACGGTTACGCCCAACGGCGTTGCCACCGCGCGCCGGATGGCCTGCTCGGCCGCGGCCGCGCGCAGCGGGATGCGGCCCTCGGCGAAGCGCGCGCGGTCGAGGCGGCCGAGCGCGCAGTCGGCGTCGGTCACGGTCGCCGCCTCGCCGCCTCGCCCGTAGCAGGCCGGGCCGGGGTCAGCGCCGGCGCTGTGCGGGCCGACGGCCAGCCGCCCGAGGGCGTCGATGCGCGCTATGGAGCCGCCGCCGGCGCCGATTTCAATCATTTCCGTGACCGGAATGCGCACCGGCAGGCCGCTGCCGGCCATGAACCGCGCGCTGCGCGCCACCTCGAACTGGCGGGCGGTGCGCGGCGCATAGTTTTCAAGGAGGCAGATTTTCGCGGTGGTGCCGCCCATGTCATACGACAGCGCCATGCGCTCGGTGCACTGCATGGCCACCTGCCGGGCCAAAATGGCGCCGCCGCTCGGCCCCGATTCCACCAGGCGAATGGGGAACTTGAGCGCGGTCTGCAGCGTGGTCATGCCGCCGGCCGAAGTCATCAGCAACAGCGGGCAACGGAAG
>JAPPQJ010000211.1:0-1079 GCA_028817015.1 Gammaproteobacteria bacterium | reverse complement strand
GTTGGCGACGGTGGTGCTGAGGCGCTCGTATTCGCGCAACTCCGGGCAGACTTCGGCCGACAGCGACACCGGCACGCCGGGCAGGCGCTCGGCAAAAAACGCCCCGGCCATGCGCTCGTGGGCCGGGTTGGCGTAGGCGTGCAGGAAGCCGACGGCGACCGCCTCGACGCCGGCGCGCTCGACAAGCGGCGGGATTTTTTCAAGGTCGGCGGCGGTCAACTCGCGCAGCACTTCGCCGCGCGCGCTCATGCGCTCGGGCACGGTCAGGCGCAGGCGGCGCGGCACCAGCGGCGCGGCCTTTTCTATGAACATGTCGTATTGGTCGAAGCGCGACTCGTAGCCGATTTCCAGACTGTCGCGAAACCCCTCGGTGGTCACCAGCGCGGTGCGCGCGCCGCGCCGCTCGATGAGCGCGTTGGTGGCTAATGTGGTGCCGTGGATGATGGATGAGACGCGCCCGGGGGCGATGCCGGCGGCGTCGAGCAGTTGCACGCTGCCGTCGAGGAAGCCGCGCGCGGGGGCCTCGACGGTGGTCGGCACCTTGGCGGTATGCAAGCGCCCGCCGGCGTCGACCACGATGTCGGTGAAGGTGCCGCCGATGTCGACGGATAATCGTGGGCCGGGCGGGCCGGCGGCGGCGGGATGGTTCATGACTCAGCGGGCGCGAATGATTGCATCATGCCGCTATTGTCGGCCATTTGGGGGCGCTTAATTCGCCGGTCTTGGGCTTTCTCCCGCTATTCCGGCGACCGTTCCGCCGCATGCCAGAGGCGCTGGAGGCCGGGTCAAGCCCTGCGTGACGGCAGAAGTTGCCCGCTATGCATATGAACGGGTTGAAAGTAATGCGGAATTGTAATGTAAAGCGGGCGGGGTTTTATGCCGCTATTGTTGTCATCGTCGCCACCTTTACCGCAATACCTGCAGGGAAGCGGGCATTCAGTCGTCACGGACGGCAAGGTGGCCGATGCACCGTGCTTCGCTTGCCTCGCCGTCCTTGGCGTCTGGATTCCGTGTTCCCGCACGGATGACGGCAGGGGCCGGCGGCGGGAATCAGAACCGCAAACGGCCTTCGAGGGTGA
>JAPPQJ010000007.1 GCA_028817015.1 Gammaproteobacteria bacterium | reverse complement strand
TTTCTACAACCTGTACCGCAGCCTCAACGCCTACCGCAACACCTTCAACAGCAAGGACAACCTGATGGTGCTGGACCCCAGTTCCGACTTTTTCCGCTATTTCAAGCAGTCGGAGCCGGTGGAAAACAACTAACCCCGACCGGCAATCACTGACCATTACCCCGGCCGCGAGCGCACGCATCCAGTTCCGGCCGGGCAGGGCTATGGACTTGGATTGGCGTGATTTACTGACCGCGTTTGCGCTGTATTTAGTGCTGGAAGGCGTCATTCCCTTTCTCAATCCCTCGGGGTTCAAGCGATTTCTGGGCAGCATGAGCGCCATGGACGATTCGACTTTGCGCCGGGCCGGGGTGTTCAGCATGGCCGCCGGCGTGCTGCTGATGTATTTCGTTCGGTAGTTATATTTCACCAGCGCCCGCCGGACATGGCCAATCACGTCGTATTGCTGGGCGCCCAGTGGGGCGATGAAGGCAAGGGAAAAATAGTCGATTTGCTGACCGAGCGCGCCGATGCGGTGGTGCGCTTCCAGGGCGGCCACAATGCCGGCCACACCCTGGTCATCAACGGCCACAAAACCGTGTTGCACTTGATCCCGTCCGGGGCCATGCGCGCCGGGGTCGAGTGCCTGATCGGCAACGGCGTGGTGGTCAGCCTGGAACAATTAATCAAGGAAATCGGCGAACTGGCCGACATCGGCGTGTCGATGCGCGAGCGCCTGCTGGTCAGTTACGCCTGCCCGATCATCTTTCCCCACCATCTGGCGCTGGATGCGGCCCGGGAGCAAGCGCGCGGCAAATCCGCCATCGGCACCACCGGGCGCGGCATCGGCCCGGCCTATGAGGACAAAATCGCGCGCCGCGCGTTGCGCCTGGGCGATCTGCTGCGCCCCGACTGGTTCGCCGAAAACCTCCGCCAGGTGGTCGAATACCACAACCACGCGCTGCGTCATTGGTTCGGCGTTGACCCGGTGGACTACCGGCGAACCCTCGACCAGGCGCTTCGCCACGGCGAGCAAATCGCCGGTTTGCTCGGCGATGTCTCGGCCCGGCTCGGCCAGTTGCGGGCGCAGCGCAAAGCGGTGATGTTCGAGGGGGCGCAGGGGATGCTGCTGGACATCGACCACGGCACCTATCCTTATGTCACTTCGTCCAACACCACGGCCGCCGCCGCCGCCACCGGCAGCGGCATCGGCCCGCTGCAACTCGACTATGTGCTGGGCATCGTCAAGGCTTATTCCACGCGGGTCGGCGCCGGCCCGTTTCCGACCGAATTGTTCGACCCCATCGGCGCCCGCCTCGGCGAAAAGGGCAACGAGTTCGGCGCCACCACCGGCCGCCCGCGGCGTTGCGGCTGGCTGGATGTGGTGGCGTTGCGGCGCAGTTGCCAGGTGTGCGGCCTAAGCGCCCTGGGGGTGACCAAACTGGATGTGCTGGACGGCCTCGAGCGGGTTAAAATAGGCACCGAATACCGCTATCGCGGCGATCTCATCCAATTGCCGCCGTATGGCGCCGAGGCGATGAGCGAATGCGAGGCAGTCTATCAGACCCTGGACGGTTGGGCGCAGTCCACCGCCGGCATCCACCGCTACCGGGATTTGCCGCGCAACGCCAAAATCTATCTGGACCGTATTTCGGAACTGGTCGAATTGCCCATCGATATCATTTCCACCGGCGCCGAACGCCACGACACCATCGTCATCAGGCATCCGTTTGACCGCCCCGGTGGAGGTAAACCATCGGCCGCCGCCTAAGCGAAACACCCCGACCGCCCAACCATCCCAACCGCCGGAGCAGACCATGAAACTGGATAATCAAGCGCTATACCGCCAGCAATGCCACATCAACGGCTGCTGGCTTGATGCCGCCGATGGCGCCACCATCGAAGTCACCAACCCGGCCGACCATTCGGTGGTCGCAACCATTCCCCGGATGGGCGCGCAGGAAACCCGCGAGGCCATCGGGCACGCCGCGCGCGCCCAGGCCGAATGGCGCGCGTTGCTGGCCAGGGAGCGCGCCGCCGTGGTGCGGCGTTGGGCCGATTTGATGCTGGAAAACCGGGACGACCTGGCGCTGATGATGACCTTGGAGCAGGGCAAGCCGCTGGCCGAGGCGCGCGGCGAAATCGCCTACGCGGCGTCCTTTCTGGAATGGTTTTCCGAGGAGGCCAAGCGCGTTTACGGCGAGACCATTCCCCACCACCAGCACGACAAGCGCCTGCTGGTCATCAAGCAGCCAATCGGCGTGTGCGTGGCCATCACCCCGTGGAATTTCCCCTCGGCGATGATCACCCGCAAGGCCGGCCCGGCCATTGCGGCCGGTTGCGCGGTGGTGGTCAAGCCGGCCACCCAGACGCCGCTGTCGGCATTGGCATTGTGCGAATTGGCGCAACAAGCCGGCCTGCCGCCGGGCGTGTTCAACGTGGTCACCGGCGACGCCCGGGAAATTGGCCGGGAAATGACCTCCAACCCGCTGGTGCGCCACTTAAGTTTCACCGGCTCCACCGAAACCGGCCGCCAGTTGATGAAACAGTGCGCCGACTCGGTCATCAAGGTGTCGCTGGAACTGGGCGGCAACGCGCCGTTCATTGTGTTCGACGACGCCGACCTGGACGCCGCCGTGGAGGGGGCGATGATTTCCAAATACCGCAACGGCGGGCAGACCTGCGTATGCAGCAACCGCATCTATGTACAGGACGCGGTATATGACCAATTCGCCGCCAGGATGGCCCGGGCCGTGGCCGGGATGCGGGTCGGGGACGGGCGCGGGGAGGGCGTGGTGCAGGGCCCGCTAATCGACATGGCGGCGGTGGAGAAGGTCGAGGAGCACATCGCCGATGCGCTGGACAAGGGAGCGGAATTGCTGCGGGGCGGCGACCGCCACGAGCTCGGCGGCACCTATTTCCAGCCGACCGTGCTCGGCAAAGTGACCGCGCAGATGAAGGTCGCGCGCGAGGAGACCTTCGGCCCGCTGGCGCCGCTGTTCCGGTTCGAGGACGAGGACAGCGTGGTCGAAATGGCCAACGACACCGAGTTTGGTCTGGCGTCGTATTTCTACAGCGGCGATCCGGCGCGCATCTGGCGGGTTGCCGAGGCGCTCGACTACGGCATGGTCGGCATCAACACCGGCCTTATTTCCACCGCCGAGGCGCCATTTGGCGGAGTCAAGCAGTCGGGCATCGGGCGCGAGGGCTCGCGGCACGGTATCGAAGAGTATCTGGAGATGAAATACCTGTGCATCGGCGGCCTCGGTTGACTCCCGATTCCCCTTCCGGTCCGCTCGGTATGCGTACTGTCTGCCAAGAGCATCTGTCGGCGCTTTGTCGTTCAGGAATTTCAATCGGGGGCGGTTGTAGTCTGCCACGAAACGATCAAGCGAAAGCATCGCGTTCATCGCGGCTGGCGAATTTCCTGCTGCCGTGACCCGGCATGGCCAGGCGGGCTTTGATGGCCTCGCCGAGGCGACGATTGAAACGTTCCACCACGCCGTGCTTGTGGCACACCACATCAAACCGATGGCGGCCGCTCGGCTTGCCTTTCTTATCCCCCGCACACCGGTCGGTGAACCCGCCCTGGTTGTCGGTGACAACGGTATGCACCGGATGCTTGAGCCTGGCAATGAAGGCCTCCAAGCAGCGGCTAATGGTGTGCTGGTTGCGGCGCCGGGTCACCCGCACCCACACCAACCGCGTGGCCCGGTCCATGCCTGAACCCGCTCAACAACGCGACCGCAAAAATGCCCTGGCATGAAAACCCCCCATCAGGTATTGCCCGGCATCAAACCGCACCATCCCCCCTGTTTTACACTTCACGATTGAGTCCACCAACCCGTACACCCTATTGACATTGTATTTAGATGTGCGCGTAAATACCCCTTGGGACAAGCCGCAAATGTATGGTTTTCAACCTTTTTCTCATGAAAACTCGCCTCGGGGTTATGGGTTCGGGGGTCGTTATATCGCCCCCCCACCTCCGTCCGCGCCCCTGCCAGAATCCTTCTCTCAGAAAAATGAAACATGTGCTTTTGTTTTTTTTTTTTTACTTTTCCTCTAATATAT
>JAPPQJ010000019.1 GCA_028817015.1 Gammaproteobacteria bacterium | reverse complement strand
CGAACGAGAAGATAAACCACAGGACGAGCGTGGTAATCATCAGCGATTTTGTTCGCTGCCAATGCACCATGCGCTGCGAAGGATCGTTCATGATCAGTCCTCTTGAAAAGGGTGAATACAGCATGATGGATGAGTGGAATCACCCGCGATAAGATGATACTATTTCATCCGAAAATGCTACCTTATCCCATTTGTGGGGGGATGACAAGGCGAATGGAAAATGTGAAATGTGTTTTCATGTTTTATTTATAATCATAAAGTTACACCGTTTTTGTATTGCAGAGTCTAACTTTTTCCACGGCTGCCGGCGGCCTCAGCCTGCGGCGGCGAAGCCAATCCCGCCACCCCGGTGGCCCGTGGTTTGCGGTTCAATTCCGGGCGCGTGATGCGATGAAAACAGCCCGCCACATGCGCTTTGCGGCCGCCTCATGGGGCCTGCTGAAACGCTATTTGGGGCTCGGCAGGCGCGCCGGTGCGGTTGCGCTGGACACCCCCGGCGCACTCGGCGAATTCCTCGACAGCCGGGCCAGCCATGTCGCCCAAACGACCCTGTACGGGTATCTGAAAACCCGCGCCGGCACACGTTTTCCCGAGTTGTTCGAAGATCCGGCCATGCTTGCCTCGATCAACATCGCCAAGTGGCATGTGTGGCTGGCCTGCCTGTCCGATGTGGCGGTATACAGCGGTGTTCTGATGCGCCTGCACACCGGCCAGCCGGTGGAAGCGGTGCGCGCGGCGCTGGGCCGGGTGGTGGCCCGGACACTGGATGAGTGCGGCGCGGGCAAAGAGGTTGGGGACGATTTCGCGGCGGCGGCGGGCCGGGTCCGGGCGCGCATCGCCGATTGCGACCTGGATGCGCTGTTCGACGATGATTCGGCGTTTACCGAGAGCCCCCGGGCGCTGCTGTATTGGGCGCCGATTGCCGATGAATTGAAAAGGCGGGATGCGGAAATCGTGCGCAATTCGGTTCGCTTTCGCTGGCGGGAGGTTCGCCGCGACCTTCGCCGGCGGTTGCGTGCGCACCAAGTGCTGGCGGCGGCAAAGTCGCGCGCGGGTCATCCCCCGCGCGCCTGTTGATCGATTTGATTTCAGCCTCAACGCCGATGCCGCCCGGTCTCGGGGAATCATTCGCCTCAAGCCGTGAACTTTTTGCTAAAACCCGCATCCAATCTCCAAGATTGCGGCCCTTGAATAACAGGGTGGCTGTCTGGCCGGTGTTTTCCGGTGCTTTATTCGACGCTACGGCGACAATCCCGGAACCGGGGCGGTATTTCGATACTTTTCGATACTTGGTAGAAAATGATGTCAAACCATGAACCCTATGTATAAGAAGGTGAGAAAAATGGCACAACAAAGAGGAGCAGCCTTACAAGATCCTTTTCTGAACATCCTGCGCAGGGAAAAGGTTCCTGTCTCCATATTTCTGGTCAATGGAATTAAACTCCAGGGGCAGATCGAGTCCTTCGATCAGTTCGTGGTGCTGTTGCGCAACAGCGTCAACCAGATGATCTACAAGCACGCGATTTCGACCGTGGTGCCGGCGCGCCCGATCCGCATCCCGCATGATGGCGGGGGTGGCGGTGGCGGCTCCTGGGACTACGGCAATGAGCGGCAGCACGGGGAGGATCAGCCATCCTACTGATTGGCCGCGTCGGGGCCAATGCCTGACCGCGCTACCGCCATTCGCCGGGTGCCGGTGCGGGTACCGGCCCGGTTTGGAGATCGTTCGCTCACGGAGGGCCGCGTTTCTGTCTGATCGCCCGGCAAGCGAAGGTGGCGGTTTGGAGCGGGCCATCATAGTGGCGCAGGTCCGGCGGCTGGTTGATGATGACCGTCCGCCGTTGCGCGAATTGGAAGCGTTGACGCGCTCGGCCGGCGCCGATATTTGCGGGCGGCTGGTGCTGATCCGAAGCAGGCCGGTGGCGGCCACCTTCATCGGCAAGGGCAGGGCGCTGGAACTCGCTCAAATGGTCGGGCGGCATCGCGCCACGCTGGTTATTTTCGACCACCCGGTGTCGCCGGTTCAGGAGCGCAACCTCGAGAAAATCCTGCAATGCCGGGTGCTCGACCGCACCGGGCTGATCCTCGACATTTTTGCCCAGCGCGCCACCTCCAGCGAGGGCAAACTGCAAGTCGAACTGGCCCAACTTAAACACCTGTCGACCCGCCTGGTGCGCGGGTGGTTGCACCTTGAGCGCCAAAAGGGCGGCGTCGGCCTGCGCGGGCCCGGTGAAACCCAACTGGAAACCGACCGCCGCCTGATCAGCGCGCGCATCAAGTCGCTGACGCGCGCGTTGCAAAGGGTCGAATCACAGCGCGCGCTGCGGCGCCGGGCCAGGCATCGCGTGGCCCTCCCCACGGTGTCGCTGGCCGGCTACACCAATGCCGGGAAATCCTCCCTGTTCAAGCGCCTGACCGGCGAGCACACGCACATCGCCGACCAGTTGTTCGCGACCCTCGACCCGACCATGCGCCGTCTTGAACTGCCCGGTTTCGGCGCCGCGGTGCTGTCCGATACGGTCGGCTTTATCCGCGAGTTGCCGCATACCCTGGTGGCGGCTTTTCATTCCACGCTGGAAGAGATGGCGAGCGCCGCCTGTCTGGTGCTGGTCAACGACTACGCCGACCCGGGGTTCGCCGACTATCGCCGCGCGGTTGAAAAAGTGCTCCATGAAATCGGCGCCGGCGAAGTGCCGGTCATTCACGTCAACAACAAAATCGACCTGACCGCCGACCACGCCAGGGTGCAGCGCGGCCGCGACGGCCTGGTCAGCACGATTTGGCTGTCGGCGCAAACCGGCGAGGGAATCGACCTTTTGCAACAGGCGTTAGGCGAGTTGCTCGGCCGCCGCCGCCGCCAATATGTGCTTAACCTGAAACCGCAGGCCGGGGCGCTTAGGGCGCATCTGTATCAGCGTTGCGAGGTGGTCGATGAGCAGGTTGACGAGGCCGGGCTGATCCGGCTGAAATTGAAGATGGGCAGCGCCGACCGCGGCTGGCTGGAGGCGCAGACCCAGTTCAAGGGCGCCTGGTCGGAGCGGGAATAGGCGAAACCTTCCGCCGCGGCCGCGCGCGCCAACCGGCCCGTAATCCCTCGCCCGGCCCGGCTGATCAGCCCCATACCGCCGACCGGCCATCTCAAGGCGCCCGTTGTTGCGCGACTCCGGCATGTCGCAACCGAAATTGAAACGCTTCCGCCGCCTTCGGTTATACTGGCCGCATCAACAGAAATAAGGTTGGATGAGCGCAAAATGTCATCCAACAAACTTGAAGTCGCCCGCGGCGGCGTGTGGCGCGGTCTGCCCCCCGGCATGGACCTGGCGGCCAAGGGCATGGTGGTCGCGTTCGTGGTGTTCACCATCCTCAATGTGGAGTTCGCCGGCGGCGTGTATAAAACCATCCGCACCTGGATCGAGTCCACACTCAACTGGTACTACATCACCGCCGTGTGCGTAATGCTGTTCGCGTGTTTGTATCTGATGTTCAGCAAATACGGCGGCATCAAACTCGGCGACGATGACTCCAAGCCCGAGTTCGGCTACTTTTCGTGGTTCTCGATGCTGTTCAGCGCCGGCGTCGGCATCGGCCTGTTGTTCTGGTCGATTGCCGAGCCGATTTACCACTTCCAGGGCAATCCGTTCATCGACCAGGCCGGTGTCATGCCGCAGTCGGAAGCGGCCGCGGTGGTGGCCATGCGCGTCACCTGTTTCCACTGGGGCTTCCACGGCTGGGCGGTGTATGTGGTGGTCGCGCTGTGCCTCGCGTATTTCGGCTTCCGCAAGAAACTGCCGCTGACCTTGCGCTCGGCGCTGCACCCGGTCATCGGCGACAAAATCTACGGCCCGGTCGGCCACGCGGTCGATCTACTCGCGGTGTTCGGCACCGTGTTCGGCGTCGCCACCTCGTTGGGGCTCGGCGTGAGTCAAATGGGCGCGGGCCTCAATTATTTGTTCGGCATCGACAACACGGTGCTGACCCAAGTCGCGTTGATTGCGGTCATCTCGCTGCTGGCCACGCTGTCGGCGGTGTCCGGCGTCGGGCGCGGCATCCGCATCATCAGCGAATGGAACA
>JAPPQJ010000120.1 GCA_028817015.1 Gammaproteobacteria bacterium | reverse complement strand
TGCTCGGCGGTTTTGCGATTTTGTTCTGCGCCATGGTCATCGACCGCATCGTGCAGGGCGCGTTTCGGCGCGATGACCAGAAGTAAAGGCGGCGCACAACCCCGCCGCCGCTCACCCGATTTCGGCTAAATACCGCTCGATAAACGCGGTGGTGAACGCCTCCATTTCCGACAGCGGCCCCGGCGCGACTTGAAAAACCTGCGCGATGCCGTTATTTTCCCGGCATTGTTTCATTCATTCCATCCACCCATGCCCGCCAAGAAATCCGCCAAGTCATCCGCCGCCGACGCCGCGGTCGAAACGCATGCGTTTCAGACCGAGGTGCAGCAACTGCTGAACCTCATCATCCATTCGCTGTACAGCAACAAGGAAATATTCCTGCGCGAGTTGATCGCCAACGCCTCCGACGCCTGCGACCGCCTGCGCTTTTTGGCGCTGACCGACAAGGCTTTGTATGAAGACGGCGACGAGTCGCTCGGCATCCGGGTCGGCGTCGATGAGAAGAAAAACACCGTTTCGGTGCGCGACAACGGCATCGGCATGAGCCGCGACGAGGTCATCGACAACATCGGCACCATCGCCCGCTCCGGAACCCGCCGGTTTCTCGAGCAGATGAGCGAAAAGGACGCCCGCGACAGCGCCTTCATCGGCCAGTTCGGAGTGGGTTTCTACTCGGCGTTTTTAGTCGCCGCGCAAGTCACCCTGCTCACGCGGCGCGCCGGTGCGCCCGCCGCCGAAGGCGTCAAGTGGGTGTCGGACGGCAGCGGCGAGTACACCGTCGAGGCCGTCGAGCGCGCCGAGCGCGGCACCGAAATCATCCTTAAACTGCATCGCGACCGGAAAGAATACCTGGACCGCCACCGCCTGCGCGCGGTCATCGGCAAATACTCCGACCACATCTCGCTGCCGATTAAGATGCTGAAGGAAACCGAAAAGGACGACCACGGCAAGGAAATTCCCGGCCAGGAACCGGCCTGGGAAACCGTCAACAAAGGCTCGGCGCTGTGGGCGCGGGCGCGGGGCGAGATTTCCAGGGACCAATACAACGCCTTCTACACCGCGCTGACTTACGACCCCGAACCGCCCGCGGTGACGCTGCACAACCGCGTGGAAGGGAAGATGGAATATATCTCGCTGTTCTACATTCCATCCAAAGCGCCGTTTGATTTGTGGGACCGCGAGCGGCGCCACGGCATTAAACTCTATGTGCGGCGCATCTTCATCGCCGAAGACGCGCGCCAGTTGATGCCCAATTACCTGCGCTTCGTGCGCGGCCTGGTCGACTCCGCCGACCTGCCGTTGAATGTGTCGCGGGAATTCCTGCAGCAGAACAAAGACATCGACAAAATCCGCGCCGCTTCGGTGAAGAAGGTGCTGGCCGAACTGAAAAAAATCGCCGCCAAAGACGCCGACCAATACGCGGCGCTGTGGAACGAATACGGGCGCGTCATCAAGGAGGGCGTGATCGAGGATTTCGACAACCGCGACGCGATAGCCAGACTGCTGCGTTTTGCCTCAACCCACACCGGGGCCGGCGAGCAGCAAAGCGTGTCGCTGGATGACTACCTCAAGCGCATGCCGGCCAAGCAGAAGGCGATTTACTATGTCACCGCCGACAGTCCGGCTTCGGCGAAGTCGTCGCCGCACTTGGAGGTGTTCCGCCAGAACGACATCGAGGTGCTGTTGCTGTTCGACCCGGTGGACGAGTGGGTGGTCGGCCACCTGACCGACTACCAGGACAAGCCCCTGCGCTCCATCGCCAAAGGCGACCTGGACATCGCCGAACTCACCGGCCGGGCGAGCGCCGGCGGCGAAGCAGACGCGCCGGCCGACGGCAAAGAAAACCTGGAAGCGTTGGTCGGCAAGATCAAAGCGGCGCTCGGCGACAAGGTCAAGGAGGTGCGCATTTCCCACCGGCTGGTGGATTCGCCCGCGTGCCTGGTGGCCGACAGCCACGACCTGGGCGGCAACATGCAGCGCATTTTGCAGGCCATCGGCCAGGATGCGCCGGCGGCCAAACCGATTCTGGAAATCAACCCGGCCCACGCCATCGTCAAACGCATCGACGCCGATGCCCCGCGTCTTGAAGACTGGGCCAGCGTGCTGTTCGACCAGGCGGCGCTGGCGGAAGGCGCATCGTTAGCCGACCCCGGCGAATATGTGAAGCGCGTCAACCGGTTGCTGGCACCAGGCGGCGGTTGATCTCGCTTAGCCGTGCGCCCCCAGGTCGGGGACGCTGCGGCGCGGCCTGACCAGCAGCATGCCGGCCAACATCAGCGCCAGCGCCGCCCACACCCACGGCGAATGCCGTTCGGCGAAAAACACCAGGCCCCAGAACACGCCGGCCAGGGTGATCACATAACCGATGACGCTGGCGAACACCGCGCCGGCCATCTTCACCACAGACAGAAACATCACATAAGCGGCGCTGCTGACCACCATCATGCCGATGAGCGCCAGGTCGGCGTCGTCCAGCGGCAGGCTGAGGGGGTGGAATGCGCCGGCCGCCATCATCACCGGCCACAGCGTGGCGGCGGCGATGATCAGGGCGGTGGTCAGCAAGCCGGCCATGTCGGTGTTTTGCGGGACGCTGACATCGACATAGACGTTTTCCAGGGTGTAGAAAACCGAGGCCACCAGCGGCAACGCCAGCCATCCGGCCATGGCCGGGTCAGGCAAACTGGTGTCGGGCGCAACCAGCAGAACGATGGCGGCAAACCCCAGCCCGATGCCGAACGAACGCCGCCGGTTGAGGCGCTCGATGCCCAACATCCACGACAGCGCATAGGTCAGCATCGGCACCAGCGCCACGGTGATCGCCAGCACCCCGGCGGGCACCTGCGGCGCGGCGTAGAAAAACAGCGAAGCCGGTATCGAAGTGCCGAACAGCGCGATGACCAAGGCGTGCCGAAGGCCGGCGCGGTGCAGCGGCGGCCGGCGCCGGCGCAGCAGGCAATAAGCCAGCAGCACCAGGCCGCCGCCCAACGCCTGCCAGAACGCCAGCCCGACGGGATGCGCGGCGTTTGATGCGGCGATGCGCGCCAGCGAAAAGGTCATCCCCCACAGCACCCCGCACGCCAGCACCAGGACATATGGAAACACCGACACGGCCGCCGGCCGGCGCGTCGAAGGGGATGCGCCCGGCTGCACGGCTTAGCGGCCGCCGCCCAGTTGACGGTGCCGATAGCAGTCGGTGGTGTGGTCGTTGACCAGGCCGGCGGACTGCATGAATGCATAGCAAATGGTGCCGCCGACAAACACGAAGCCTTTTTTCTTCAAGTCCCTGGCGAGTCGCTCCGACAGCGGCGTGGCGTCCGGGACGCGCTCGGGCGAGGGCCAGTTATTCTGTATCGGCCGGCCACCGACAATGCCCCAGAGGTGGCGGTCAAGAGTGTTCCCCGATTCCAGCAGGCGCAAATACGCCCGCGCGTTTTTGACCAATCCGTGCACCTTGAGGCGGTTGCGCACGATGCCGGGGTCGTTCAGCAACCGGGCGATTTTGGCGTCGCCGTACCGGGCCATCCTGGCGGCGTCAAAGCGGTCGAAAACCTTGCGGTAGTGATCGCGTTTCTTAAGGATGGTGATCCAACTCAACCCGGCCTGCATGCCTTCGAGGCACAGCAACTCGAACAGCCGCCGGTCATCGTGAAGCGGCACGCCCCATTCGGTGTCGTGATATTCGCGGTACAGCGGGTCATCCCCGCACCACCAGCACCTTTTATTCCGAGACATCGCCGCCGGCGCCTCCCCCGCGGTCCAAATACGGCGGATTGTATCGGAATTGCAGGCCGGGCAATGCGCCGGGGGCGGCGAATTTCGGCGGTGATGGCCGCCGGGAAGTCCGCGATGCCGCCATGCAACCGTCATTCACCCGACACCGTGCCGGCCCATTCACCGACCGGGAAGCGCATTGCCCGCCGGTTCAACAAACCGCGAAATTGTGTTTATTTGCCGCGCCGTTTCCCGCTATACTTGTCTCTCCGCGGGGCTTTTCGTTTCCCGACCATTTGACCATTTACATAAGCAGGTGCAAAGTGAGCATGACCGGTGCGGATGTTCTGGTTCGCTGTCTGCAGGACG
>JAPPQJ010000198.1 GCA_028817015.1 Gammaproteobacteria bacterium | reverse complement strand
CCTGACCTTCGACCGCGGCACCAAAATCGCCGCGCCGTTGGCCGCATCCATCGCGGCAAGCGACCCGGTCACGGTCACATTGTCGGGCGCCGCCGAGGTGGACGAGGGCGGGGTGGCGGAGGTGGTGCTCGCCGTCGGCGGCGGTCCGGCCGGCACCGGTCTCGATGTCACCTGGAGCATCGCCCCGGTTGCCCTGGCGTCCACCACCGGCATTTCCGCCGGCGACCTGGCCGGCGGCAACGAGGGCGGCTCGCTGCGCCTTCCCGCCGACGCCGATGTCACCCGTATCCGCATCCCGACCGTGGACGACCGGTTGAACGAGGGGCGGGAATCGTTCGCCGTCACCGTGTCCGTGACCGCCGTCTCGGGCGCGCCGGTCACGCTGTCATCGCCCACGCGCAACTTCACCATCCGCGACAACGACCCCATCACCGCCACTTTCGCCGCCGGCACCTTGGAGGCCCGCACCGCCGAGAATGTGGATTTAACCGTGTTGCTGGACCGCGTCTCGGACGCCGATGCGGTAGTGGAATTGAGCGTCACCGGCGCGGCGCGGGCGGCGGGCGCGGCCAGCCTCACCATTCCCGCCGGCCAGACCCGCGGCACTTTTCGGGTGCGCACCACCGTCGGCGCCGGCGCCGGCGGCACCGCCACCGTCACCATGACCCGGGTGCGGGTCGGCGGGCGCAGCGCGACGGCCGGCCCGCCGGCCACCATTGCGGTCACCTTCACCGAGCCGTCGCACCGCTTCTCGGTGGCGCTGCCAGGCGGCGGCGCCACCATCAACGAGGGCCAGGCGGCGGTGTTCACGGTGCGGGTGGCGGGCCTGGCCACCCGCGAGACGCTGAGCGTGAACTGGGCGCTGACGCTGGGCGGTGCGGAGGCGGCGGATTTCAGCGGTGCCACCGGCGGCACACTGCGTTTCGCCCCCGGCGCCGCGCGCGAGCAGCGCGTCACGGTCGCCACCTTCAACGACAACATCAACGAGCCCAGCGAAGGCTTCGGCATCGCCCTCAGCAACCCCGACGGCGCCGCCGCCGTCATCGACCCCGGCCACAGCGCGGCGCAGGCGGTCATCGTTCCCTCCGACCCGGTGACCTACTCCTTCGCCCAAAGCGGCGTCACCGTGGCCGAGAACGGCGCCAGCGCCGCCATGACCTTGCGCCTCAGCGCCCCGGTGGAGGGCGGCATCACCATCGCCATCGGCAACACTCGCGCCGAAACCGGCGCGGTGGCCGACCACCTCAGTTTGTCGGCCAATCAGTTCGTGTTCGCGTCCGGCGAGACCAGCAAAAGCATCACCGTCTCGCCCCGCGCCGACAACATCATCAACGAGGCGGCGGCGCGGGTGCGGGTCTATCTCCCCTACCGCGTCACTGTGAGCGGCGACCACCCGCCGGTGGCCCTGGCCGGCGTCAACCCTTTCGTCATCACCGTCACCGACAACGACCCCATTCGCGTCGGCTTCACCGGCACGCGCACCGGCACCATCACCGAAGGCGGCGCCTCCGCCACGCGCCGCATCTCGGTGCTCGGCTCACCGGCGCCGTCCACCCGCTGTTGCGGCGTCGTGGTGAGTTACCGAATCACCGGCGGTGTTGATTTCACCGACCTCATCATCACCGCCGGCGGCAAGCAACTGGCTTTGACCGGCCAAGTCCTCATCCCCGCAGGATCCACCTTCGTGGACATGACGCTGGCCGCGCGCAGGGATGCGGATTCGAGAACCGGCGCCTTTGCATACCACGACAATTCCGTGCAACCAGAGGTCGCGGAAACCGCCACCATCACCCTGACCGGCGTCACCGCCCCCGGCGCGGCCAGCGTGAACTCGGCCACCGCCACCGCCACCGCGACCATCGCCGCCAATGATGAAGACACCAAAACGGTCAACCGCGTCTACCTGTTCCGTACAAATGGCGCCACCTCTCTCGACTTGCGTGAGCCGCGCGGTCCCCTCACGGTAGAGTCGCATGGAGTCCTAATGGTTGTAACCCGCCCCATCGGCGCCTCACAACCGGCTGTCACCATCAGGTGGCGCATCATCGGCGTCGGCGACAACCCGGTCGAGCCCAATGATTTCACCGACCTATACGGCAACCCCTTGACCGCGCTCCCCAGCGGCACGGTGTCTTACGCCACGGGCGAGACCTACCCGGCGCTCCCAAAGATTTTCCACTTCGTCGTCATCAACGACAACACGCGAGAGGGCCCGGAAACCTTTGTGATTCGCCTGGACCCCGTCGCCGGCGAGAATTTCCGCACCAACGTCTTTCAGGGCACCATATTGCCGCCCGCATCCGGCGAGGGCGAGATCACCTACAACGCGACCGTGACCCCCGCGGGCGGCGGTGCCGCCACTAACGTGGTGACCGAAGGCTCGCGATACCGGGTCAACCTCTCCATCGTTAACCAGGCGACTGAGCACGCCGGTCTCCGCTTTGATTATGCCTTCGCCGGCACAGGCGCCAACCCCGCCACTTCGGCCGACCTGCCGCATTCGGGCTCTCTCCGCTACGACCTGCCCGCCGGTACCCTCAATGGTTCTTTCACCTTCCTGGTGCCGGAAGACGGCCATGTGGAGGTCGACGAGGGTGTGCGTCTGCGGGTCACCGCCGCCAAAGGCCGGTTCTCGGCCAACAACGGGGCTTCTTTGGATTTGAATCTGACCCTGCGCGACAACGACAGCGCCTACTTGTCGGTGCCGCAGGTGGTGTCGGCCGTGGAGGGCGACACGGTCACCGTGCAGGTTCGAGCGGCGCCGACCGTGCCGGGCGCGGTCACCGTCCATTACACGCTCACCCCGGCCACCGGCGCCGGCCTGGTGCCGGTGCGCTTCACCGATGAGAGCGCCACCCCGGGTAGGGTGATCATTCCCGCGGGGGTCGCCGGCGCCGGCATTGTGGTGCGTTTGCTCGACAGCCCGCTGCCCGCCGGGCGCGGGCGGGTGAACTTGAATGTGGATCGATGGACGGTCCCCGCCGCATTCGACGGGCGGGTGAGTTTCTCCAACACAGCGACCCAAATTAATGTCGCGCTGCGCGATTTTGACCGCCGGTTCAGGGTGACCCACCCGGGCACGCCGGTGGTGGAGGGCGGTGCTGCGCGATTCACCGTTTCCGTATACGGCGAGGAGCCGGCCGCCGGCAACCCGGCGCGGGTGAACTGGCGGCTGGTTTTCGGTGCCGATGGCGCCGCCGCCGCCGATGTCAGCGGCGCCACCAGCGGCGAGTTGACCTTCACCGACAACACGGCGCAGACCGTGGTCATCACCGTGGCGGACGACGCGGTCAACGAGGCGATGGAGGCCCTGACCATGCGCATCACCGCCGCCCCGGCCAGCGGCGGCGGGCAGGGCAGCGGTGTGGAAATCTCCTCGGCCACGGCGGCCATTGCGGCCTCGGATCCGGTGGCCCTGGGCATCGCCGCCGATGGAACGCGCGTCGGCGAGGGCGGCGGCGGCGTGAATCTCACCCTCAGTCTGAGCGGCGGTGCGTTGCCGGATGCGGAGTCGGTGCTCGCCGGCCTGGCGTTCGGCGGCTCGGCTTCCGCCGGGGATTACACCCTGACCCCGGCCGGGCGCGCCTTCGCCTTCAACGCCGCCGGCGATGACCTGCGCATCGCGCTCACGGCCGTGGACGACGATTTGAACGAGGCGGTCGAGACTTTAGTCGTATCCATCGACCCCGCCGCCTCCACCGCGCCGGGGCCCATCGACGCCGACCCGCCGCAGGGCCAGGCGCACAGTATCACCGTGACCCTCACCGACAACGACCCGTTTGCGCCGCAACTCACGCCGCCGGCGCAGACCGCGGCCGAGGGCACCGCGGCGCAGTTCACCCTCGCGCTCGGCAAAACGCCGACGCAGCCCCGCGAGTTCACCCTCGCCGTGGCCGGCACCGGGGTCACCGCCGCCGATTACGCGGCCCCCGCGAGCGTTACCTTCGCCCCCGGCGCGGCCACCGCCACCTTCGGCATCGACATCCTGTATGACGGCACGGCGGAGGCGGAGGAGACGCTGACCGTGACTGCCACCGGTGCCGCCGACCCTTCCCTCAGCGCCGCCGCCGTCGTGACCGTGCCGC
>JAPPQJ010000130.1 GCA_028817015.1 Gammaproteobacteria bacterium | reverse complement strand
CGCCCGCGCATTGCTCGGCCACACCGGCGACCACCGGGCTTGGGGAATCGGCGGCTTGATGCGCGTTGAGTCCGGGGCGGATGGCCAGGGTCTGGCGGTCACCGTTGCGCCGAGTTATGGCGACGCCACTGCTGACCCGCAAGCGTTGTGGGACGGCCTGCGCGCCGGCCGGACGCCCGCTGACTTGCATGCGCGATTGGATGCCGAAGTGGGCTACGGCCTGCCGGCGGCGGAATTAGTCCGCGCCTTGGGCTTCGGCGATTCCGCCGGCGGATTCGGCGACGGCATGCTCACCCCATACAGCGCATTGCGCGTGGGCGAGTCGAATCGCGACTATCGACTCGGCGTCCGCTGGTCCACCGGCCCCCGCGTCGCCCTTGATTTATCCGCCCGCCACATCGACGCCACCGACAACGCCGTCACCCTCGAAGGCAAATTGCGGTTCTGATTCCGCCGCCGGGAAGAAAGCCTGCCCCCGACAACGAACAAAAGACACTGTTGTCATGTCAATTCCCTTATTTTCAGCGGGTTTCATCGCTCGTCAGGTCTGTTTCATGCCGCGATTGGCTGGCGGGGTTGACGCCCGCTTAACAACCTGCGGGCGTGACAATTGTGAACATCTACAATCGCGCTTAACCTTCGCCCCTCAGCCGCCGGGCGGGCCGGCGTACGCCACTTAATGCCCATCCCGTCCCTCGCATCATCGATGAAACCCCGCATGGATTCGCCGTCAAACCGCATTCACGGTTGAATCCCCCCCCGCACCGGCGATCTTGATTTACAATCGCCGCCGCTGAAACTGCCCGGCCACGCCGCCCCGCCATGCCCCACCGACTCGGAATCGACACCGGCGGAACCTGCACCGACGCCGTGATCATAGACGCCGGCAACCGGGTCATCGCCAAGCGCAAGAGTCTGACCACCGCGTATGACCTGACCATCGGCATCGGCAATGCGCTGTCCGGTCTGCCGCGTGAATTGCTTGAATCGGTCAGCCTGGTGTCGCTTTCCACCACGCTGTCCACCAACTCGGTGGTCGAAGGGCGCGGCGCGCCGGTGTCGGTTGTGCTGCCCGGATACAGCGAAGTGCAGGCGGAAAAAAGCGGGCTTTACCGGATCCTCGAGCGCGAGTTTGTCACCCTCATCGACGGCGGCCACGACGCGGTCGGCGCCGAACTGGCCCCGCTTGACACGGAGCGGGCCGCCGAGCGCATCAGCGCGCACAAGGAGCGGGTGTCGGCGTTCGCCATCTCCGCGCTGTTCGCCACGCGCAACCCCGCGCACGAATGCGTGTTGCGCCGGATGGTGGGCGATTTAAGCGGCCGCCCGGTCGCTTGCGGCCACGAACTGGCCACCGCTTTGGGGGCGCCGCAGCGCGCCCTGACCGCGGCCCTGAACGCCCGCATGATCCCGTATATCCAGGCCCTGATCGCCGCCGTGGAAACCATTTTGCGACAGCGCCGCATCGGTGCGCCGCTGATGATCGTCAAGGGAGACGGCTCGCTGGTCAACGCGCAAACCGCGCTGCGCCAGCCGTTGGCCACGGTGCTGTCGGGGCCGGCGGCGAGCGTCACCGGCGCCTGCGCGCTGAGCGGGCGGGGCGACGCCATCGTGGTCGATATGGGCGGCACCACCACCGACATCGCCGTGGTCACCGGCGGCCGGCCCGAGTTGTGCGCCAACGGCGCCCGCATCGGCGACTGGCAGCCGATGATCGAGGCCATTCGGGTTTTTTCCATCGGCCTGGGCGGCGACAGCGAGGTTTCCTTCAAGGGCCAACTGGTGCTGTCGCAACGGCGCGTGGTGCCGGTCAGCCTGCTGGCTCACCAGTTCCCCGAGGTGTTGCCGAAACTGGAACGGCAACTGTGCGCCTCGCCGAGTCCGCGCCACAACCGCTTTGCGCTGCGCCTGCAGAAAAACGAGGTGTTGCTGCGGCAATTAAGCGCGGCTCAGCGGGACGCCTGGGAGGCGCTGGAAGACGGCCCGGTCGAACTCGAGTCGCTAATCGACACCGACCGCATACGGCTGCGCGCGTTAGCCGCGCTGGAGCGCATGGGGCTGGTCATTTACAGCGGCTTCACGCCCTCCGACGCCACCCATGTGCTTGGCATGAGCGCGCACTGGGACGCGCCGGCGGCGCACCTCGGCGCCAAAATCTGGGCGCGGCAGATGCGCCACCTGTATGGATGCGGCGACTGGCCGGCCGGCGATGCGGTGGCGCCGTGCCGACAGGTGTTCGACCTGGTGGCCAGGGAAATTAGCGGCAAACTCATCGAGGCCGGCCTGCACCAGCACGGTAAACTGCCCGATTCCAGAGCGCGCAACCTGACCGGGCTGCTAAGCGACATGGTGCTCGGCGGCGGACGGTCGTTGTTTCGCATTGAATTCGCCGGGGGCTATCCGCTGGTCGCGGTCGGCGGGCCGGCGCCGCATTACTTCCCGGCGGTGGCCGAAGCGCTGGGCATGGAATTGCACCTGCCCCCGCACGCGGAAATCGCCAACGCGGTCGGCGCGGCCTTAGGGGCGGTGGTGCAGACCGCCCGGGTGACGGTCATCCAGCCCGAGTTTGGCGTGTTCTACCTGTTTCACAACCGGCAGCCGATGACCTTCGAGCAACTCGAGCCGGCCCTGCGCAAGGCGGCCGAACTGGCCGCGCGCGAGGCGGCCGACCTGGCCGCGGCGGCCGGCGCCGCTGACATCGAAACGCGCATCGAGCGCGACGGCAGCCCCATCAAGCACGACATAGACGGCGAGTTGTTCGTCAGCGCCACGGTAACCGCGGTGGCCACCGGCCGGCCGGCCGCCTAAGCGGGCTGCCCGGTCAAGTTTTCCCGCCGCCGTCTCAGCGGGCGCGGCGTTATTTCCCCCCCGCCGGATTTTCCCGCCCGGTTGTTGGCGGCGCGGTTTTTCTGAAACGCCGCGGCCTCGTATTGCATCTCGATGCGCTCGGCACCGAGCCATTCGGCCAGTTCGTCCAGCAGCGGCGCAGCCGGGCGCACCGCCCAGTCGGCGCCCAGTTTCAGCGCGCCGCTCTCGCCCCCGGCGCGCTGATAGTGAATGGTGATTTCGGTTGCACCGCCGCGATGCTCGGACAGCATGCGCTTAATGCGGCCGATGCCGTCATCCGCCAGTTGCGCCTCGTCCACGCTCAAGCGCAGGCGCTTTAGGCAGGCGGCCCGAAAGCCGTCTATGTCGGCTATGTTGTCGGCGCGCATCCGCACCGCGCCGTTGTAGTTGTCGATGCTGAACTCGCCGTATACCACCAGCACCCGGCCCTTTTCCAGGGTCTCCCGGTGGCGGGCGAGTTGTTCCGAATACAGCCTGACTTCGACGCGCTCGGCGCCGTTGTCGAGGGTGATGAAGGCCATTGTTCCGCGGGGCGTTCTAAGATTCCGCCGGGCCATCAGCAGGCCGGCGAACAGCCCGCTTCGCGATGTGGCCAGGTTCATCGAGTCGAGATTCTGCTGGGTTACGCCGGCCAACTCGGCGCGGTAGCGGTTATACGGGTGGCCGCTCAGATACAGGCCGAGGGTTTCCTTCTCGGCGGCCAGGCGCTCCTGTTCGCTCCACGGTGCGACCCGCTGGCCGGCCGGTTTGACCGGCAATTCTTCGACCCGCCCGAACATGTCCGACTGGCCGGTGTCGCGGCTGGTCTGCTGTTGCTCGGCGCCCTGCATGGCGCTGGCGATGTCGGCCATCAACGCCGCCCGCTCACCGAATTCATCCAGCGCCCCGCTCTTGACCAGCGCCTCCAGCACGCGCTTGCCGATGATGCGCGGGTTGAGGCGCCGGCACAGGTCGAGCATGCCGCTGAATGCGCCGCCCCGGTCGCGCTCGGTCTCGATGTGGGTGTTGGCGATTTTGCCGACTCCCTTGACCGCGCCCATTCCGTATAAGACGGTGCGGTCGTCGAGCGGCCTGAAGTCGTGGTGGCAGTGGTTGATGCGCGGCGGCTTCACCGTGAGCCCCAGTTGTTTGCAGTCGGCCAGCAGGGTCACCACCCGGTCGGTGTTGTTCGGCGACGCCGACAGCGCCGCCGCCATATACGCCGCCGGGTAATGCGCCTTCAGCCACGCGGTGTGATACGCCACCAGCGCGTAGGCGACGGCGTGCGATTTGTTGAACCCGTAGCCGGCGAATTTCTCCATCAAATCGAAGATGTGCTCGGCGACCTTGGGCTGCACGCCGCGCGCGGCCGCGCCGTCGCGGAAAATGGCGCGCTGCTTGCTCATCTCCGCGGGCTTCTTCTTGCCCATTGCCTGGCGCAGCAGGTCGGAACTGCCCAAGGTGTAGCCGGCCAGCACCTGGGCGATCTGCATGACCTGCTCCTGATAGACGATGACCCCGTAGGTCGGCTTGAGAATCGGCGCGATGCCGTCGTGCGGGTAGGTGATGCGGGCGCGCCCATGCTTGCGGTTGATGAAGTCATCGACCATGCCCGACTGCAACGGCCCGGGCCGGTATAACGCCACCAGCGCCACCAGGTCGTCGAACTGGTCCGGCTTGAGGTTGACGATCAACTCCCGGATGCCGCGCGATTCCAGTTGGAATATGGCGGTGGTGTCGCCGCGTTGAATCAATTGGTAGGTGGGCTGGTCGTCGAGCGGCACCGCGGCCATGTCCAGCAATTCCCCGCCGGCGCTGCGGCGCCGGCGGTTAATCATCTCCACCGCCCAGTGAATGGTGGTCAGGGCGTCCAGGCCCAGGAAGTCGAACTTGACCAGGCCGATGGCTTCGAGGTCGTCTTTGTCCAGATGGGTAACCGCCTGGCCTTGCTGGGCGTCGGCATAAAGGGGCGTGTATTCGGTCAGGGTGCGCGGCGCGATGACCACGCCGGCGGCGTGTTTGCCGGCGTTGCGGGCGATGCCTTCCAGGCGCATGGCGTTGTCGATTAATTGCCGTATGTCGCCTTCCTCGCGGTAGCGCTGGCCGAGCAATTCCTCCTCCTCGAGGGCCCTGCCCAGGGTCATGTTGAGCTCGGCCGGAATCAGCCTGGCGACCTGGTCAACGAAGCCGTAGGCCAGCCCCATGACCCGGCCGACATCGCGCACCGCCGCCTTGGCCTTGAGGGTGTTGAAGGTGGTGATCTGCGCGACTTGCTCCTGGCCGTATCTGGCGGCCACATACTCAATCACGCGGTCGCGGCCATAGACGCAGAAGTCGATGTCAAAATCCGGCAGCGACACGCGCTCCGGGTGGAGAAAGCGCTCGAACAGCAGTCCGTAGTACAGCGGGTCGGGCTCGGTGATGCCGGTCGCCCAGGCGACTAAGGAGCCGGCCCCGGAGCCCCGGCCCGGCCCGACCGGGATGTCGTTGGCCTTGGCCCAGCGGATGAAGTCGGCGACGATCAGGAAATACCCCGGATAGCCCATCTTCGAGATCACCCCGAGCTCCATGTCGAGGCGGGCGGTGTAGGCTGGGTCCGGCGCTTTGCCGCCGAGCCGCTCGCGCAGTCCGTTTTCGGCCAGGCGGCGCAGGACCCGGTCAACCGGCTCGTCGCCGGCGCCGTCGCCATCGCCGACATAAGGCGGCAGGAAATTCTCGTCAAAATTCAAAAACAGGTTGCAGCGCCGGGCGATTTCCACGGTGTTGGCGATGGATTCCGGGAGGTCGGCGAACAATTCGCGCATCTCGGCCGCGCTTTTCAGGTATTGCTGGGGGGTGAAACGGCGCGGGCGGCGGGAGTCCTGCAGCACGCGCCCGTCGTTGATGCACACGCGGATTTCGTGGGCGTCGAACTCCTCGGCGCTGATGAACTCGACGCGGTTGGTCGCCGCCAGGCCCACTCCGTGGGCGGCGGCCAGGCGGGCGGCGCGGCGAATGTAATCCTGCTCGTCCGGGTGGCCGACGCGACTAATCTGGAAATACAGCGCATCCCCGAATACGCGCTGGTAGGCTTCGATTAATGGCCGGTCGCTGCCGACGCCCCGCCCGTTGACATTGGCCAGCGGGCCCTCCTGGTCATCGAACAACACCAGCAGCCCGTCGTGCAGGCGCTGCAAATCCCGCCAGGCGACCACCACCCTGCCCTTGTTTTGCCCGCGCAGGTAGGCCTCGGTCAGGAATTGGCTTAAGTTGCGGTAGCCGCGGTGGTTGCGGCACAGCACGATGGAGCGGTCGGCCTGCTGAGGGCGCAGCGGATTTTCCACCCACAAATCGCAGCCGACCACCGGCTTGACGCCGCACGCCAGGCAGGCGCGGTAGAACTTAATCATGCCGTGGACGTTGGCGAGGTCGGTCAGCGCCACCGCCGGCAGATGGTGCTGCGCCGAGACCTCGGCTAACGGCCTGAGCCGCACAATGCCGTCGGCCAGCGAGTACTCGGAGTGGACATGCAGGTGGACGAACTGGGCGCTCATGGCGCGGCTGCTCCGGCGGCGGCGGTTTTGTCCAGGAGTCTTTTGACCGGCGCGTAACTGCGCCGGTGGTGGACGCTGACGCCGTGGCGCTGCAGGGCCTCGAGGTGGGCGCGCGTCGGATAACCCTTGTGGCGCTCGAAACCGTACTGCGGGCAGGCGCCGGCCAGCGCCAACATGCGCCGGTCGCGATCCTGCTTGGCTAAGATGGAGGCCGCGGAGATCACCGCATGCAGCGCATCGCCGCCGACCACCGCCCGGCCCGGACACCGCAGAACCGGCAAATGGTTGCCGTCGACCAGCGCTTTGCCGGGAGTGACGTCAAGCGCCGCCACCGCCCGCTGCATCGCCAGCAAAGTGGCGCGCAGGATATTCATTCGGTCGATTTCGGCGACGCTGGCGCTGGCCACCGCCCAGTGCAGCGCGTTGGCCTTGATCTCGATTTCCAGCGCCGCGCGCCGGATTGCGGACAGCGTTTTGGAGTCGGCCAGCCCGGCGATGGGGCGGCGCGGGTCGAGCACCACCGCCGCCGCCACCACCGGGCCGGCCAGCGGCCCCCGCCCGGCTTCATCCACTCCGGCGATCACCGCGCGCCCGCCAGTTGCAGCACGGTGTCGGCGGCGCGCGCGTCGGCGCCACGCCTCAACGCGCGGTGCAGATCGGCAAAATGCCGCTCCAGGTCGGCGGTGCGGCGCGCATCGCCCAACAGCCGGCCGGTTTGTTCGGCGATGTTGGCGGCGGTGGCCCGGTCTTGAATCAATTCCGGCACCATCGGCGCGGGCAGCAACTGGTTGGGCATCGAATAGTGGTCCACATGCCGCAACCGCCGCATCAGCCAGTAACTGACTGCGGCTAATTTGTATACCACGATATGCGGGCGCCGCAGCAGCGCCGCTTCCAGGGCCGCGGTTCCCGAGGCTAAGATGGCCACATCGCAGGCCTCCAAAGCCAGGCGGGCGGGGGTGCGCCAGTCGCGGGCGGGCGGATCGGATGGGGCGTCCAGGGTGTGCACCGGCAGGCCGCCCGAAGCACCGTGGTCATGCCGTCCGGCGATGGTGTTGAAGCACTCGGCCGCGGCCTGGTTGGCGAACGGCAGCACGAATTCGGCCCCCGGATGCTGCTCCAGAATGCGCCGCGCGGCGTCGATGAGCACGCCGCCCAGGCGCGCAATTTCGCTGCGGCGGCTGCCCGGCAACAGCGCGATCAACAGGCCGTCGCCGAGGTTCAGGCGGCGCCGGGCGGCGGCCCGATTGGGCTCGGAAATCTGGTCCGCCATCGGGTGGCCGACGCAGGTGACCGGCACGCGGTGGCGGCGGTAGTAGTCGGCCTCAAACGGGAACAGGGTCAGCATGTGGTTGATGCAGCGGCGGATCTTGCGGATGCGGTAGCCGCGCCACGCCCACACCGTGGGGCTGACATAATGCACGCAGGTAACCCCGGTGCGCTTAAGTTTTCCTTCCAGCCCCAGGTTGAAATCCGGCGCATCGACGCCGACGAACAAATCGGGGGGTGCGGCGGTGAAGCGGGCCAGCAGGCGGCGGCGGATTGCAACGATGCCCGGCAATTTGCCCAGCAGGCCGTCGAGCCCGATGACCCCGATGCGCTCCATGTCGAACAGGATCTCGCAGCCGGCGGCGGCCATTTTCGGGCCGCCGACGCCGACGAAGGTGGTGGCCGGGCGGCGCGCCCGGAGCGCCTCGATGAGTCCGGCGGCCAGGTGGTCGCCTGAAGGCTCACCGGCGACCATCGCAACCCGCAGCCTGCGCCGCTCCATGCCGCTCGGCGGGCTTAGCGGATGATGCCGCGCGTTGAGCGGCGCAGAAAATCGCACAAGACCGGGATTTCCGCGCTACCGCCGTCCAGGTTGCCGATGGCGTCGATGGCCGACTGGAAGTCGAGGTTGCTGCGGTACAGCAGGCGGTAGGCCCGCTTCAGCACGCTGATAGCGGGCTCGCTGAACCGGCGGCGGCGCAGCCCCTTGACATTGACGCCAAACGGCGCGGCGGTGTTACCGGCGGCGATGATATACGGCGGCACATCCTGCAGGCACACCGCGCCGATGCCGGTGATGCAGTGCGCACCGATGTTGCAGTGCTGATGCACCAGGGTGAAGCCGCCGAGGATGGCGTGGTCGCCGACTTCGACATGGCCGGCCAAACTGGCCCCGTTGGCGAAGATGATGTGGTCGCCGAGGATGCAGTCGTGGGCGATGTGGGCGTAGGCCATGATGAGGTTGTGGTCGCCCAGGCGGGTGACGCCCAGGCCGGCGGCGGTGCCGCGGTTCAAGGTGCAGTATTCGCGGATGGTGTTGTGCTCGCCGATCAGCAGCCGGGTCGGCTCGCCGGCGTAGTCCTGGTGCTGCGGCTCGTCGCCGATGGAGCAGAACTGGAAAATGCGGGTGTGCGCGCCGACCACGCTGTGGTTGCGGATGACCACATGCGGGCCGATGCGGGCGTGGTCGCCGATAACCGCTTCTTTTTCGATGATGGAAAACGCGCCGACTTCGACGCCGTCGCCCAGTTGCGCGCCGGGGTCAACGATTGCGCTGGGGTGAATTCGCGCCATGCCAAGTGCTCAAAGGATGCGGTAGGTGAACAGGATGTCGGCGGTGGCCGCCAGGCGCCCGTCCACCGAGGCTTTGCCGGTGTATTTCCAGATGCGGCTCTTGCGGTAAATTTCCTCAACTTCAATCAGCAGCCGGTCGCCGGGCTCGACCGGATGCTTGAAACGCGCCCGATCAATGCCGGCGAACAGGAACAGGATGTTGTCGCCGGGCGCCTCGTTCAGGCCGCAACTGGCCAGGATCGCCGAAGCCTGGGCGATGGCTTCCAGAATCAGCACGCCGGGGAACACCGGGTGGGAGGGGAAATGGCCCTGGAAAAAAGGCTCGTTGACGGACACGTTTTTGACCGCGCTCAGGCGGGTGTGCAATTCGTAGTCGAGCACCCGGTCGATGAGCAGGAACGGATAGCGGTGGGGCAGAATGTCGCGGATGCGGTGGATATCGATGCGGCTTGCTTGAGTCATGTTGGCTTGTCTCCCCGGAGTTTCTTGACTTTTTCCGCCAGCCGGTCGAGGCGGCGCAGGTTGGCCGCGATGTTCCGCCACCTGGCGGCCGGCAGCGCCGGGATCATCGACGAGTAGACCCCCGCCTCGGTGATCGAGCGGGCCACAAAACTGCCGGCGTTGACGCGCACATCGTCGGCGATTTGCAGATGCCCGAGAATCGAGGCGCGCCCCCCCAGTTGACAGCGCGCGCCGATCACCGTGCTGCCGGCAATGGCCACGCAGCCGGCCATGATGGTGTGGTCGCCGACCCGCACGTTGTGCGCGATCTGGATATGGTTGTCGAGTTTGACGCCGTTGCCAATCACGGTGTCGTCCAGGGCCCCGCGGTCGATGGCGGTGTGGGCGCCGATGTCAACATCGTCGCCGATGACCACGCCGCCGAGTTGCTCGATGCGCAGCCACGCGCCCCCGCCATCGGCCTGGCCGCCGGTTGGCGCATAGCCGAAGCCGCTTGCGCCGATCACCGCGCCCGAGGCCAGACGGCATCTGCGGCCGATGACCGTGCGGGGGTAGATGCACACCCCGGGCTCGACCACGGTGTGGCGCCCAAGCACGCAGTCGCCGCCGACCGATACATGGCTGCCGACCACCACGCCCTGTTCGAGGCGCGAGTTGTCGCCGATGACGCTGTATGGACCGACCGTGACATCAGCGTGCAATGAAGCGCCGGCGGCGATCACGGCGCTCGGGTGAATGCCGCCGGGGTGAATGCCGCCGGGCGGCGGCGCGAACAGGGCGCTGGCGCGCGCATAGGCCGCATAGGGGTCTTCGACGATGACCTTGTGGCCGGGGAACAGGCCGGCGTGTTCGGCCTTCAACATCACCGCCCCGGCGCCGCTGGTCTTAAGTTTCGCCGCCCGCTTCGGGCCGGCGTAGAACGAAAGTGAATCGGCGCCGGCCTTTTCCAGGCTGCTAAGGGCGGTTACGATGAAGGCGCAGTCGCCGTCGACGCGGCCTCCGGTGACGCAGGCGATGCGCCCGAGGTCGATGGGTTTTTCAGTTGCGCGCCGCTGTGAACGCGGCGCGCGCACCCCGGGGTTCGGTGAAAACGCTCGCTCGGGGTCCGCGGGCGTCATTGCTGGTAGCGTTCCTTCAATTCTTCCAGCACTTCGTCGGTCAAATCGATTTCCGGGCTGGCATATACCGCCTGCCGGAACACCACATCCAGGTTTTCGCGTTTGGCCACTTCGATGATCACTTCGGTAATCTGTTTATCCAGTTTATTGAGGCGCTGATTGCGACGCCGCGCGTAGTCTTCGTTGTATTCGCGCTGGGCGCGCCGCAACTGCCGCTCCAGTTCGCGCAGGTCTTCGGTGCGGTCAATCAATTCTTCCTCGGTCATCACCAGGCGGTTTTTTTCGAGGTCTTCCTCCTGGTCCTTGAACAACTGGAACCTGACCTGCAGTTCCCGGTTGCGCTCGGCGAACTCCGCTTCCAGTTCGCGGATTTGCTGCTGACCCTGGGGCGCCTGCTCGATCAGGCGGCGGGCATCGACATAGCCCATGCCTTCGGCGTGCGCCGGGGCGGTTGCGGTGGCGGCCGCCAGCATGGCCGCCCACAAAAGGTTTTTTACGGATTGCGGGTTCATGGTTTCCCCTTGCTTTTGGTGGTGAGTCGAATCACTGGAAAAGCGAGCCGACGGTGATCTGAAAACTCTTGGTTTTGTCGCCGCTTTCGTCGTTCAGCGGTTGGGCGTAACTCATCGAAAACGGGCCGATGGGCGACAGCCAGTTGAAGGCGATGCCGGCCGAATAGCGCAGTTTGCTGATGTCGATGGATTCGTCGAAGGCTTTGCCGTCCCGGGTCTCGCCTTCACCGAACACCATGCCGCCGTCGATGAACAGGCCCAGGCGCTTGTCGTTGCCGCCTTCGCCGCCGAACGGCGGGAACAGCAGTTCGGTGCCCAACAGCAGGCGCTTGTCGCCGCCGATGGGTTTGTTGTTGGAATCGAGCGGGCCGAGCGACCTGCCGTTGTAGCCGCGCACCGAGTTGGTGCCGCCGGCGAAATAATGTTTGAAGAACGGCAGCCCGTCCCGGTATGTGAGGCCGCCGGCGCCATCCAGGGTTTCGTTGGAATCGCCGTAGCCGCCGCCGAAGCCGAGGTTCATCGAGGCTTTGACGGTGAAGCGCTCGGAGACCGGCAGGTAATAAGTGTTCTGAAAACTTAATTTGTAGTATTCATACTCGCTGCCCGGCGCCGCCACTTCAATTGAGATTGAGCGCACCAGACCGCGGGTCGGGAAAAAGAAATCATCGCGCGTGTCCCGGGAGACGCCGGCCGTGGTCACTAAGTTGTAGCCTTCCGGGCGCTCGTCTATGACCAGTTCGATTTCGTCCGGGGTGCCGGATTTTTTTTCCAGTTCCAGGTTCTCCAACTCGATGCTTAAGTTTAACGAGTTGTTCTCGGCGATGGGAATCTTGTAGTGCACCCCGGCGGAGGCTTCATCGACCCCGTATTCCGAGGTGTCGATGTCTTCCGTATCGACGTTCTGGCTGGCCAAGGTGAAGCCGCGGCTGACGCCGTCCGGGGTGTGGTAGGGGTTCACATAGCGGATCTCGGCGGAATCGCCGGCGTCCCTGGTGCCCAGTTTGACATTCAGTTCGCGCCCGGTGCCGAGCAGGTTGCGCTGCGCATAGGCGGTTTCGATGATGGTCCCGTCCGATTCGGAATACCCCACCGAAAAGGCCACCGAGCCGGTGCTGCGCTCCTTGACCACCACTTTCAGGTCAACCTGGTCGGTGGTGCCGGAAACCGTCGGCGTGTCAATGCTTACATCGTCAAAATAACCCAGGCGGCGCAGGCGCTCCCGGGACAGTTTGACCGCTCTGGCGGAATACCAGGCGCCCTCGAACTGGCGCAGTTCGCGCCGGATCACCTGGTCGCGGGTATATACGTTGCCGCTTATCTCAATGCGGCGAACATACACCCGCTGCTTCGGCTCAATGGCGAACACGGTTTTGACCACGCCCAGGTCGCGGTCGGTTTCATAGATCGGGCGCACCTCCACAAAGGCGTATCCCTGGTCGGCAAAGCGGTCGGCGATGGCGGTGCGGCTGGCGTTGACCAATGTGCGGGAAAAAGGCTGCCCGCGCCCGACCGCCACCAAATCCTCAAGGCCGGTCACATCGGTGTCGCCGGCCACCTCGAAGACGGTGTCGCCGAACACATACTGCGCGCCCTCGTCGATGCTGATGCTGATGAATATGTTCTGTTTGTTGGGGCTAATCTCGACACTCCGGGAGACGATCTCGAAATCGTGGAAGCCGCGGTCCAGGTAATAACTGCGGATGGTTTCGATATCCGCCTCCAGTTTCTGCTTGGAATACTGGTTGCGCCGGGAAAACGGGTTGAATCCCCGCTTGTCGCGCAAAGACATTTCCTTGAGCAGGGTTTTGGCCGGCACCGCTTTGGCGCCGATGATGTTGATCTTCTTGATGGCGGCCACGCGCCCCTCCTTGATGTTGAGGGTGACGGCGACCCGGTTGCGCTCCAACTCCTCGACCGTGGATTCCACGGTGGCCGAATAGCGCCCCGCGGAAAGGTAGGTGTTGGCGATTTCCTGCTTAACCCGGTCGAGGCTGGCGGCGTTGAAAATCCGCCCCTCCACCAGGCCGGCCTCCTCCATGCCCCGGGTCAGGACCTCGGTTTCAAGCGTGCGGTTGCCGGTGATCTTGATCTCGGAGATGGACGGCCGCTCGACCACCACGACCACCAGCACGGTGCCGTCCTGCTCCAGCGCCACCTCCTTGAAAAACCCGGTGGCGAACAACTCCTTGATGCTGAGCCGCGCTTCTTCGTCGTTCAATTCATCGCCGACCTTGAGCGGCAGATAATTGAACACCGTGCCCGCCTCGAGGCGCTCCAGCCCCTCGACCCGGATATCGGTGATGATAAACGGGGTAATCGCAAACGCGGCCTGAAAAGCGCACAGCATCAACATCAGGGACAGGGCGATTTTTTTCATGGGCCGGGCAATCCGCGCGGTCATTCGAGCAGTCATTTGGGCGGTCATTGGTGCGTGGTTACGGTCGGGCTGGCCGCAAGCGGCGCAAACGGCGGTTGTGCATGCGGGCGGCGACTTGGCAAACCATGTGGAGTGGGCGCTATCAATTTATTGTTCCTTTTCGGCTGGCCAGTTTACCCGGTTTCAGAAGCCGATTCCAGTTTCCCGGCCGCGCCACCGTCCCGGCGGGGGAGCAAAAGACCGCGCATCCGCATCAGGCGCGAACCCCCGGATCGATATCCGCTTCGGGGTCGGTCAGAACAGCCGCATAATATCATTATAAAAAGCCACCCCCATCAACAAAACCAGCACGGCGATGCCGAGTTGCTGGCCCCACAGCATGGCTTTTCTCGACGGCGGGCTGCCTTTGACCGCCTCGATGGCGAAATACAGCAAATGCCCGCCGTCCAGCAGCGGAATCGGCAGCAGGTTGATCAGCCCCAGGCTGATGCTGATGATGGCCAGGAATTTAAGGAAGTCGGTATACCCCGCTTCGATGGTGTGGCCGGCCAGGCGGGCGATGGTAATCGGGCCCGACAGGTTGTCGGACGACATCCGGGCGCTTAGCATGCGCCCCAGCGAGCGCAGCGTGACCACGGTCATGCGCCAGTTGTAGTCCAGCGACGCCGGGATGGCGGCCAGCGGGCCGTAGCGCAGTGTGGCGTTCTGAAGCGGTGGGCGGTACAGGCCGATGCGCCCGAATTCCCGGCCGTCGGCGCGCACCGCTTCGGTGGTCAATTGGATTTCCAGTTGGCGGCCGTCGCGGCGCACCGACAGCGACAGCCCCTGCCCCGGGCGAGACGACACATACTCGACCATTTCGCCCCAGTCGCCGATGGGGGTGGCGTCGATGGCGGTGACCCGGTCGCCCGGCTGCAGTCCGGCCCGTTCGGCCGGCGAATCGGGCACGATTCGGAACACTTCGGCGGGCGGCGCAGGCGGGCTTAGGCCGATCTGCGAGGGGATCGGCCGGTTGCCGATGGTGTATTGATCGAAAGCGCTGAAATCAACCGGAATGCTGCGCTGGCCGCCGTCGTTGCCGGCAACCTCGAAATCCACCGTGTTGCCCTTCATCGCCTGGTGGGTCAGGTAGAACTGATGCTGGCCCCAGGTGCGCACCTCGCGCCCGTCGATGCGCACCAGGCGGTCGCCGGTGCGAAACCCGGCCTGTTGCGCCGCCGAGTTCTCGGCCACCGCGCCGATCAACGGCTCGATGTCGTCGCTGCCGGCCACCAGCACCAGCCAAATGGCGAAGATGGCGAACAGAAAGTTATACGCCGGGCCGGCCGCGACAATGGCGCTGCGCGCGCCGAGCGACTGGCGGTTGAATGCCATGCCGCGCTCGCCGGGGTCCACCTCGCCCTCGTGCTCGTCGAGCATCTTGACATAGCCGCCCAACGGGATGATGCCGATGCAATACTCGGTCGGATCGCCTTTGCGCCGCCAGGCGACGACCGGCTTGCCGAAGCCGATGGAGAATTTCAACACCTTGACGCCGAGTTTGCGCGCCACCTGGAAATGGCCGTATTCGTGCACCGCCACCAAAATGGCGATGGCGGCCAAAAAGCCCAGCAAACTGTATGCAAATCCGCTCATGATCCCACCTCGCTGACAACGCATGCGCCGCCGACCGCCACCGCAGCGGCCGCAACCCCGGGCAGCAGTTCGCGGCACCGCCGGCGCGCCTGGCGGTCGGCCTCCAGCACCCCTTCCAGCGTGCAATCGGGCCCGGCCTCGGCGCGCGCCATGGTCGCTTCCACGACCTGCGCGATGCGGTCGAACCGCAAGCCGTGATGGAGGAACGCATCAACCGCCACTTCGTTGGCCGCATTCATCACCGCCGGCAGGGTGCCGCCGGTGCGCCCTGCGTCGCGGGCCAGGCCGATGCATGGGAAACGCCGGTGGTCGGGGGCCTCGAAATCCAGGCGGGCGCATTCCGGCAGGCTCAGCCGGCGCGCGCCTGAATCGATGCGCTGCGGCCAGCCCAGCGCGTTGGCGATGGCCACGCGCATGTCCGGGCTGCCCAGTTGGGCAAGGATCGAGCCGTCCACATATTCAACCATGGAATGCACCACGCTTTGCGGGTGAATGACGATTTCGATGTCATCGACGCCGACCGAAAACAGCACGCAGGCTTCGATCAGTTCCAGGCCCTTGTTCATCATGGTGGCCGAATCCACCGACACTTTAGGCCCCATGTCCCAGTTTGGATGAGCGCGCGCCTGGGCCGGGGTGACGCGACAGAAATCGCCCGGCGGCAGCCGCCGAAACGGCCCGCCGGAGCCGGTCAGCAGGATGCGCGCGACCCCGGCGGGGCGCGTGCCGGCCGCATAGCCGCCGGCCGGCAGGCATTGAAAAATGGCGTTGTGCTCGCTGTCCAGGGGGATCACGGTGGCGCCGTGCGCCCGGGCCTCGCGCATGATCAACCCACCGAGCATCACCAGCGGCTCCTTGTTGGCGATCAGGACTTTTTTGCCGCCGCGCACCGCCGCCAGCGTGGAGCGCAGCCCGGCTGCGCCGACGATCCCGCAGACCACGATGTCGGCGTCGCCGCCGGCCAATTCCGACAACCCCTCGGGGCCGCCTGACACGCGCGTTTGCAGGCCGGCTCCGGGCAATTCGCCGGCCAGTTGCCGGGCCGCCGCCGCATCCGCCATGACCGCCAGTTCGGGGTTGAACGCGGCGCACTGTTTGCGCATCGCCGCTAAGTTGCCGTTGGCGGACAGCCCCGACACGCGGTATTTGTCGGGGTGGCGGGCGATGACATCCAGGGTGCTGGCGCCGATCGAGCCGGTGGAACCGAGGATGGCGACCGAGACGGTCATTCCGACAACCGCCAGATGATGACGAACGGCGGCAGCGCCGCTAATATGCCGTCGATGCGGTCGAGGATGCCGCCGTGGCCGGGCAGCAATGCGCTGCTGTCCTTGACTCCGGCGCGGCGCTTCAAGCGACTCTCATACAGGTCGCCGACCACGCTGAACAGCGCCGCAGCCAGCGACGCCAGCAACCACAGCCGCGTCTGCGCGGCGTTCAGGCCCAACGCCAAAGACGCCAGCAACCACGCGACCATGGCGGCCCCGGCCAGTCCGCCGATCAATCCGGCCACGGTCTTGCCGGGGCTGATCGACGGCGCCAGCCGGCGCTTGCCGAAGCGCTTGCCGGCGAAATAGGCGCCGCTGTCGGCGCTCCACACCACCGCCAACATGGCGATGGTCATCGCCGGCCCCTGCTCAATGTGCATCCACAACAGCGCGCACCAGGCGATCAACAGCACCACTGCGCCCTGCACCAGACCGCCTAAGGCTTCGGTGGCGTCGTCCACGCCCCTGCGGGCCAGGTCAACCGCCTGGTAAGCCCAGAACAGCAGCCCGGCGAGGCAGATGACGGGCAATTTGTGCGGCTGGAAGAACAGCACAACCGCCGCCATTGTCACCAGTGACGCGATGCCCGCCACCACGACCACGGGGTTGGGCTTGAGGCGATTCCATTCGACCAGGGCGCCTAACAGGACCGCCAGAGCCAGCGCGGCGAACAGCCAGGAGGGCGACCAAATCGTCAATACGAACGCCACCAGGGCCAGCGCCAGGCCGGTGGCAACGCGCACCATCATGCCTGCAATTCCCTGACCTGCTCCCCGGTTTTGCCGAAGCGGCGCTGGCGGCGCGCATACATCATCAGCGCCTGGTCCAGGTGCTTTGCATCGAACTCCGGCCAGTATGCCTCGACGAAACACAACTCGGTATAGGCCAACTGCCATAGCAGGAAGTTGCTGATGCGCTGTTCTCCGCCGGTGCGAATGAACAGGTCCGGCTCGGGCAAATCGCGCGTGCACAACCGCGACTCGACCAGCGCCGGCGTGACCTTGTCGGGCGACAGTTGCCCGCCCATCACCGACTCGGCGACCGAGCGGCACGCCTGGGCGATGTCCCAGCGGCCGCCATAGTTGACGGCAATGGTCAGGTTGAGCGCCCGGTTGTCGCGGGTCAGGGCGACCGCCTCGGCGATGCGGCGCTGCAGGGGGGCTGGAAAGCGCGACAGATCGCCGATCACGCGCAGGCATATGCCGTTTTCATGCATGCGCCCGAGCTCCCTTTCCAGCGTGGTGGCGAGCAGTTTCAGCAGCGCCTCCACTTCGGTGGGCGGGCGTTTCCAGTTTTCGCTGCTGAAAGCAAACAGGGTCAGGTAGGGAATGCCGCGGCGGACAAATATCCGCGATATTTTCTTAACCGCCTCGACGCCGCGGCGATGGCCGGCGGCGCGCGGCAGGCCGTACCGCTTGGCCCAGCGGCCGTTGCCGTCCATGATCACCGCCACATGGCGCGGCTTGTCGGCCAGGGGTTGTTCGGGGGACAGGAATTTGACGGTGTTCGCTGGCATGTTTGCTGGCCGGAGGCTGGCGCGCGGCGAGGCGCTAAATTTCCACCACTTCCCGCTCTTTCTCGCTGACCACTTGGTCGATCACGGCAATATACCGGTCGGTCAGGCTTTGCAGCGCGCCTTCCGCGCGCTTTCCCTGATCCTGGCTGACGGCCTTTTCCTTGAGCAGTTCGCGCACGGTGTGGATCGCGTCACGGCGGATATTTCGGACCGCGACCTTGCCGTTTTCGCCTTCGCGCTTGACCAGTTTGCCGAGTTCGCGGCGGCGCTCCTCGGTCATCGGCGGCAGCGGGATGCGCATAATCGCCCCGGCCACCACGGGATTGACGCCGAGGTCCGATTCCAGGATGGATTTTTCAATCGCCGCGATCATGTTTTTCTCCCACGGCTGCACGGTCAGCGTCCTGGCATCCGCCACGGCCACCGTGGCCACCTGGCTGACGGGGGTTTGCACGCCGTAGTATTCCACCATCAGGTGGTCGAGCAGCGCCGGGGAAGCGCGGCCGGTGCGAATGCGGTTCATTTCATCGCGCGTGGCATCGACCGTTTTGCGCATGCGCGCGTCGGCGTCCTGCTGGATGTCGTCAATCATGGTCGGCGCCTGTCAATCGGACTCGAAGTTTATGGGTGTGGGCGGGCGAACCCGGGGCTTTCCGCTAATTCGGGGAGCCGGCCTGCGCCATCACCTCGGCGACAAAATCGTCGCTGCGCTTTTCCAGCCCCTCGCCCACTTCGAAGCGCACCATCTGCTCGACCGCGGCGCCGGCGCCCGCCACCAGTTGGGCCACGCTTTGCTCCGGGTTCTTGACGAACGGTTGTCCCAGCAGGGTGTTTTCTTTGAGGAATTTTTTGATACGCCCGGCCACCATCTTGGCCGCGATGTCCGGCGGCTTGCCGCTTTCCGCGGCCTGGGCGGTGAAGATCGCCTCCTCCTTAGCCAGCGTTTCCGCGGGCATGTCCCGCTCGCCGATGCACAACGGGCGGGTGGCGGCGATGTGCATCGCCAGGTCGCGGCCCAGTTGCCGCGAAGGCTCAGCGCCGCCCAGCCGCACCATGACGCCGATACGGGTGCCGTGCAGATAGGTGCTCAGGAGGCCGCCGTCGGCCGCTATCCGGGCGAAGCGGCGCACGCTGATGTTCTCGCCGATTTTGGCGATTAGTTCGCGGCGCGCGGTGTCCACGGTGTTGCCGTCTTCGATCTCAATATCGCCGATGGCGGCGGCGTCAGCCGGCCCCCCGGTGGCGGCTAAAATGGCCCCGGCCACGGCGCCGGCGAATGCGGTGAACGAGGCGTCTTTGGCGACGAAATCGGTCTCGCAATTGACCTCCACCAGGACTCCGGCGGCGGCGTTGGCGGCCGATGCGATCACGCCTTCGGCGGCGATGCGCCCGGCCTTTTGCTCGGCGGCGGCGATGCCCTTTTTGCGCAACACTTCGACCGCGGCATCGAGGTCGCCGCCGGCTTCGGTCAGCACCTTTTTGCAGTCCATCATGCCCGCGCCGGTTCGCGCGCGCAGTTGTTTGATCATGGATGTGGTTATTGTCATCGCTCGCTCCTGAAAATCACACGGGGTTTGCATTGGGTTCTGTCGCTGGAGCATCGCTCGGCCCGGTCGCGCCCCCGGCCTCCTCCTGGACCGTTTCGCGGGCCACGTCTTGGGGCTTGGCGGCGTTTTCGGCGGCCTTTTTGTCGGTGGCCGCCTCTGTCGCAGGGGGTTCCTCGGCGGCGGCCTTGTCAGCCTCGGCGGCGTCTTCACTGCCGGCCGGCTCTTCTTCGCGCGCCACCGATGCGCCGGCGTCCTGGGCGGGCCGGGCTCTGGGCTTGGGTCGGGCCAGCGTGTTGATCACCTCGCCGCTTTCATCGACCTCGACATACTCGTCCTCTCCGACAACCGCCGCGGCCACCTCCGCCTCGGCGCGCGCTTCGATAATGCGGTCGGCGGCGGTTTCCAGATACAGCAGGATCGCCCGGGCCGAATCGTCGTTGCCGGGGATGATGTGGTCGATGCCGTCCGGCGAGCAGTTGGTGTCAACCACCGCCACCACCGGGATGTTCAGTTTGTTGGCCTCGGCCACGGCGATATACTCCTGGTCAACATCGATCACGAACAGCGCGTCCGGCAGGCCGTCCATGTCCTTGATGCCGGCTAAGGTCTTGTCCAGTTTGGCGCGCTCGCGCTCCAGGTTGAGCGCTTCTTTCTTGCTCAGCCCGGCGGTGGCCCCGGCTTCGATGCGCTGCTCCAGGTCCTTGAGCCGGGTGATGGAATTTTTTACCGTCTTGTAGTTGGTCAGCATGCCGCCCAACCAGCGGTGGTCAACAAACGGGCAGCGGCAGCGAATGGCGTGTTGCCTGAGCGGCTTGCCGGCCTGGCGCTTGGTGCCGACGAACAGGATTTGCCCGCCCTGGGCGGCCACCTTGCCGAGGTAGTCCACCGCCCGGCGCAACATGGGCAGGGTCTTTTCGAGGTTGATGATGTGGATTTTGTTGCGGTCGCCAAAGATATACGGCGCCATTTTGGGCGACCAGTAACGGGTTTGGTGCCCGAAATGCACGCCGGCCTTAAGCAGTTGGTGCATGGTGATTTCAGCCATGATGATGACTCGCTGGTTTGGGTTATTCCTCCACGGTTACTGGCCGCCAACCGCCGGGGCCGGCCGCCGTGTCGCCAAACAGGGACAGGCTGGGCCGGAACCGACGGCACCCGGGCGGGCATAATCGCCGTGTGCGGTATTTGCCGGCGGCTTGAACCGCCCGCCGACGCTCAGGGGGCGCATTGTATGCCAAACCGGTTGAAGAATAAAGCGCGATCTGGGAACATAATGACCCCTCTGTGCATCGCCACAAATGCGACCCGACAACCATCATGGCGGTATCGACCAAAACCCGGGAGGAGGTGAAAAAAATGCGCGTGGCCGGGCGGCTTGCGGCCCAGGTGCTGGACATGATCGGCGCCCATGTGCAGGCCGGGGTAACCACCGACCGACTGGACCGCATCTGCCACGACTTCATCGTCGGCGAGCAACGCGCGGTGCCTGCGCCGCTTAACTACCGCGGATTCCCCAAGTCCATCTGCACCTCGGTCAACCATGTGGTGTGCCACGGTATCCCCTCCGCCAAAAAACTCAAAGACGGCGACATTATCAACATCGATGTCACGGTCATCAAGGACGGCTTCCACGGCGACACCAGCCGCATGTTCCTGGTCGGCGAACCGTCGATTCGCGCGCGGCGCATATGCCGGATCAGCCGCGAGTGCCTGCATAAAGCCATCGCGTTGGTCAAGCCCGGCGTGCGCCTGGGCGATCTCGGCCATGTCATCCAGCAGCACGCCGAGGGCAACGGCTTTTCGGTGGTGCGCGAGTATTGCGGCCACGGCATCGGGCGCGTCTTTCACGAAGACCCGCAGGTGCTGCACTACGGCCAGCCGGGCACCGGGCTGGCGCTCAAGGCCGGCATGACCTTCACCATTGAGCCGATGATCAACGCCGGCAAAAAGGAAACCCGGCTGCTGCCGGACGCCTGGACCGTCATCACCAAAGACCGCAGTTTGTCGGCGCAGTGGGAGCACACCATCTTAGTCACCGAACACGGGCATGAAATTCTGACCCGCTCAGGCGCCTCCTGACAGCGCCGCCGGGATGCGCCGCCTAAGCCACGCCGAACTGCTCGACCCGAACTGGCTGGCGCCGGCGCACAGCGGCCAGCAGGCCGCGCTCGGCGCGTTTCGCGAGGCGTTGCAGCACGGGCGCACCGTGCTGGCCGAACACCACCTGGAAGGCGGCAGCCCGGCGGCGCTGGTTAAATACCACGGCTGGCTGGTGGACCAGATTTTAGCGGCGTGCTGGCGGCGGTTTTGCGCCCCCCAGCCCGGCGGCGAGGCGCCGTCGCTGGTCGCGGTCGGCGGCTACGGGCGCTTTGAACTCAACCTGAATTCGGACATCGACCTGCTGGTGCTGTTGCCGCGCCGGGCCGGGGCGCACAACTCGCGCAACATCGAGGCGTGGGTGCGCTGGTGCTGGGACATCGGGCTCAATGCCGGGCACAGCGTGCGCAGTGTGGCCCAATGCGTGGCCCAGGCCAGGGGCAACCTGAGCGTGATCACCAACCTGCTGGAAGCCCGCCTGGTGTGCGGCGATCCGGAGCAACTGGAGCAACTGCGGGGCAAATTGCGCGCACCGCGGGTGTGGCCGGCGCGCGATTTTTTCGCCGCCAAGTTGAAAGAGCAGGAAGCCCGCCACCTGCGCTACGGCGATACCGCCTACAACCTGGAGCCGAATGTAAAAGAAGGCGCCGGCGGTTTGCGCGACCTGCATATGATCAGTTGGGTGACCAATCGATGCTTCGGCGCCGGCAACCTGGCCGAACTGGTCCAGCAGGGTTTTCTCACCGACCTGGAATACCGCAGTTTGATTCGCGGGCGCGATTTCCTGTGGCGGCTGCGCAACGGCCTGCACCTGCTGTCGGGGCGCTGCGAGGACCGCCTGCTGTTCGACTACCAGCGCGAACTGGCCAGTCAACTGGGCTACCGGCGCGGCCAAAACCACCTCGCCGTCGAGCAGATGATGAAAAGATACTACCGCACCGTGAAAGAATTGCGGCTGCTCAACGAGCTCCTGCTGCAGCATTTCAGCGAAGCCGTTTTGGCCCCGCGAAAACCGCGCGCCGCAAACATCAACCCGCGCTTTCGCCGCGTCGGCGACTTCCTCGAGGCGGCCGACGAAAGCGTGTTCCAGCGCGCCCCCAACGCCATCCTGGAAATGTTTCACCTGTTGCAGCAGCACCCGCGGCTAAAAGGCGTGCGCGCCAGCACCATCCGCCAGTTGCGCGCCAACTTGCACCGCATCGACCCCGACTACCGCCGCCAGGCCGCCAACCGCCGCATGTTTTTGGATATTTTCCGCCACCAGGACGGGCTGACCCACGCCTTGAGGCGCATGAACCGGTATGGCGTGTTGGGCGCGTTTTTCCCCGAGTTCGGCGAGATCATCGGGCAGATGCAGCACGATTTGTTCCATGTCTATACGGTCGACGCTCACTCGCTGTTCGTGGTGCGCAACCTGCGCCGGCTGACCGTCGAGCGCCACCGCCACGAGTTTCCGCTGCTCAGCGAATTGCTGACCAAGCAGCCGCGGCGCGAGCGGCTGTATTTGGCGGCGCTGTGCCACGACATCGGCAAGGGCAGCGGCCGCGACCACTCCGAGGTCGGCGCGCGCATCGCGCTTTCATTGTGCACGCGCCTGGGGCTGTCGGAGTATGACGCCCGCTTCGTCGCCTGGCTGGTGCGCCATCACCTGCTGATGTCCTCGACCGCGCAGCGCCAGGACCCGTCCGACCCCGCGGTCATCGACCGTTTCGCCGAGGCGGTCGGCGACCAGGAGCACCTCGACAACCTGTACCTGCTGACCGTGGCCGACATCCGCGGCACCAGCCCGAAGGTCTGGAACGAGTGGAAGGGGCAGTTATTAGCCAACCTGTATACGGCCACCTCGCGGCGGCTGCGCACCGGCATCGCCGGCGCCGAGGCGGCCCGCCAGCGCATCGAGGCGCGCCAGGCGGCGGTGCGCAAACTGACCGCCGGCAAGGTGGCGGCGGCGGCGCTGGAGCAACTGTGGGGGCAACTCGGCGACGAGTACTTCCTGCGCAACGGCCCGGAATCCGGCGCCTGGCACGCCGAACAAATCACCCGCGCCGGGCTGCTGGATTTACCGCTGGTGGCGGCGCGCCACCGCGAAGAGATCGCGGCGCAGCAGATTCTGGTGCTGGCGCCCGAATCGGAAAACCTGCTGCCGCGCATCACCGCCGGGCTGGACAAACTGCACCTGGACATCTTTGACGCGCGCATCCACCAGACGCGCTCCGGGCTGGCGCTGCTGGTGTTCATCGCCGTGGACCCGGCCGGCGCCCCGGCCAACGCCCAAACCATCACCGAAAACAGCGCCAAACTGAAAGAGTTCGTGCTGTCGCCGCCGGCCAGCTACCGGCCGGTTTCGCGACTGCTGTCGCGCGCGCTTAAGCAGTTCAGGGTGCCGACCACGGTCACCTTCGGCGGCGACGGCGGCGGCGGCGGTGGCGGCAGAGCCCGCTACACCACCATGGAGGTAATCGCTCAGGACCGGCCGGGGCTGCTCTATCATGTGTCCCTGGCGCTGCTTGAATGCAAGGTGCGGTTAATCTCGGCCAAGGTGTCAACGGTCGGCGAAAAAGCCGAGGACACTTTCTTCATCACCGACCGCGACGGCGCGCCGGTCGACTCCGAGGCGGTGCGCGACTGCTTGCGGCGGCGGTTGCAGCGCAGCCTGGCGCCGCTGGGGGACCAATGAACGGGGAGCGGGATAAACTGCGACGGGCGTTTCTGGCCAAACACCAACTGCAAGACGCGCAAATCCTGCCGCTTTGCCCGGATGCGTCTTTTCGCCGCTACCTGCGGCTGCGACGCAACGGCGACACCGCGATGCTGATGGACGCACCGCCGCCGGCCGAGAACGCCGGAGCGTTCGTCAGCGTGACCCGCCACCTCGAGCGGCTGGGCGTGCGTGCGCCGGCCATTTACGCATCCGACCTGGACCGCGGGTTCCTGCTGCTCGAAGACTTGGGCGACCGGACTTTCTCCCGGCTGCTGGCCGGGGGGGGCGACGAAACCGCGCTCTATCGCCAGGCGGTCAGCCTGCTTGGCCGCATCCGCCAACACCCCGAAGTGGCCGGCATCGACTTGCCCCCGTATGATCTGCAAACGGCGCTCGCCGAAGCCAGTTTGCTGCTGGACTGGTATCTGCCGGCGCGCCTGCAGCGGCCGGTGGCGGCCGGTGCGCGCGATACATTTCGGCGGATCATGGAAAAGATGCTGGCGGAGTTGCCGGCGCTGGCGCCGACCCTGGTGCTGCGCGACTACCATGTCGACAACCTGATGCAAGTCGGCCAAGCGGGCGACAGTTGCGCGGTTTTGGATTATCAGGATGCGCTCATCGGCTCGCCCGCATATGACCTGGCTTCGCTGCTGGAAGACGCTCGCCGCGACATCGCTCCGGCGCTCAGGGCGCAAATGTCAGGGCTGTACCGCGCGCAAAACAGCGAACTGGCATGGCCCGACCTGCATCGGCACTACATCGTCTGGGCCACACAGCGGCACTGCAAGGTGGCCGGCATCTTCGTTCGCCTGTGGCTGCGCGACGGCAAGGACGGCTACTTGCGGCACCTGCCCAGGGTGATGAATTTGCTCCAGCGGCACCTGCACGAAGCGCCGCTTGAGCCCCTGCGCCGCTGGTTCGCCGGCCACTTCGGTGAACTGGGCCACACCCCCTTCAAGGCCGCCCCGGCCCGCCTGCTGCGCCACTGCAAGGCAACATGAGGGCCGGCCTGCGGTGACCCGCCATCTCATTCTCGCCTCCGCATCGCCCCGGCGGCGGCAAATGCTGACGCAACTCGGGGTCGCGTTTCGCATCGAAATCGCCGCCGTGGACGAAAGCCCCCTGCCGGGCGAAGCCCCGTCCGACATGACCTTGCGGCTGGCCCTGCTCAAAGCGCGCACCGTGTCCGAGCGGGTCGGCGCCGCAAATCCGGTGCTGGCCGGCGACACCGCGGTCGCCATCGGCGGTGAGAGCCTCGGCAAGCCGTCGGACCGCGATCATGCCGTGGCCTTGCTGCAGCGGCTATCGGGCGCCACCCATATGGTTTACTCCGCGGTCGCGTTAGTCGCCGGGGGGCGGCAGATGCACCGCCTGAGCACCACCGAAGTGACCTTCGGACACCTCGAGCAGCGGCAAATCGAGCGGTATTGCGACAGCGCTGAGCCGTTTGACAAAGCCGGCGCCTACGGTATACAAGGACGGGCCGGCGCGTTTGTCAAGCGCATTAAAGGCAGTTACAGCGGTGTGGTCGGGCTGCCGCTTTGGGAGACCCGGCAACTGCTGCGGCAACTGGAGTATCCGCGCCAATACCCATGACCGAGCCAATCCCGATTAACGCGGCGCCCCGAAAACCCGGGCCGGGGCGCTTGGAAGACCGCATGCTCCGGGAAATCCTGAGCGAGCGCGCTGCCGGCAAAGACCTTGTCGGCCACAGCCGACTCGGCATCGTGGCGCGCGTCTCGCGCGGCGGCCGGGCGGCGATAAAAGCGGGGCAAAAATACCGGGGCGTGGCCGCGCCTCAACCGGAGTCATTCCATGGGGCGGCGGTTTAGGGCCCGCATCCGCGGGCTGCTGGGAGGGGCGGCTCTGCTGGCCTGCGCGCCGGCCGCGGTCACCGCCTTCAACCTCCACGAGCAAGTCCTGCCGCGCGCCCAGTGGCCGCAGCACGCCAACGGTCGCAATGTGGCGGCATTGCCGGCGGTCGCCGAAGCGCTGCGCCGCTTCGAGGAAAACGGCAAAATTGTGATCGTCATCCGGTATCCGGGCGGCGACTCCGGCCGGCAATGGGCGCGCGAACTGCATGACTGGCTGGTCGGCCTGGGCGTGCCGGGCCGCTACCTGGAGTTGCAACCCGGCGCGGGCGCCGAAGACCGCCTGATTGTCAGCATCATCGAGCGCGGTTAAGGCTCGGCGCGCGGCGCGGTTTGAGCAAAGCGGCCGGCCGCGAAATGCGCGGTTGCCGCCCGCAGCCGGCCCTGGCGGGGGCCATGTTTGCGGCTGAGGCGAAACATTAAAACGGCCAGTCGGCGATCTCGTAAAACCCCTTCAGCGCCGCCGTCAAGATGCGCTGATCTTTCACTCCGGCCAGTTCGCGGACCGAGTGCATGCCCAGTTGCGGCACGCCGATATCGACGGTGCGGATGCCCAGCCGGGCGGCGGTGATCGGGCCGATGGTGGAGCCGCACGCCAGGTCCGAGCGCACCACGACGGTCTGAAACGGCAGGCCGGCGCGCTCGCACACCTGGCGGAACACGGCGGCGGTTTCCGAGTTGGTGGCGTATCTTTGGTTGCTGTTGACCTTGATCACCGGGCCGGCGTTCAGCAGCGGCTGGTGGTTGGGCTCGTGTTTGTGCGCGTAGTTGGGGTGCACGCCGTGGGCGTTGTCGGCCGACACCATCATCGAGCGGCTAAGCGCCCGGTCGAGGCCGGGCTCATCGGCGCACAGGCGCCGCAGGATGGCGTGCAGGAACAGTCCGTCGGCGCCGCTGGCCGAGACGCTGCCGACTTCCTCGTGGTCGTTCAGCACCAGGATGTTGTTGGTTTTTTTGCCGGCCGCCAGCAGCGCCTCCAGGCCGGCGTGGCAACTCAGCAGGTTGTCGAGGCGGGCGGAGGCGATGAACTCGTTTTTCAGCCCGACGATTTCCGCCGCCTGGCAGTCATACAGGCACAACTCAAAGGCCAGCACCGCATCCACCGGCAACCGCCGGTATTGGCGGGCCAGTTGCGCGCGCAGCAGTCGTTGAAAGTCCGGGGCCCGTTTGGAAACCCGGCACAGCACCGCCGGCAGATCCTTTTGTTTGTTGATGCTGCGGTTGTCGTTGGCGTCGCGGTCGAGGTGAATGGCTAAACTGGGGATGAAGGCGAGCGGCCGCGCGAAATTAATCAAGCGGTTTTCGATGCGGCCGGCGGCGGTGCGCACGGTGACCCTGCCGGCCAGGCTGAGGCCGCGGTCGAACCACGGATTCAACAGCGCGCCGCCGTATACCTCGACCGCCAGTTTGGCGTAGCCGTTGTTGTGGGTCACCGCGTTGGGCTTGACCTTGAGGCACGGGCTGTCGGTGTGCGCGCCGACCAGGCGAAAGCCGTGCTCAGCCGGTGGGCGGTGCAGGTTCACCGCCACCAGCGAGGAGTCGTTGCGGGTGAAATAATACTTGCCCACCGCCGCCGGCCGCCACCGCTCCCGCTCCGCCACCGCCGCATAACCGGCCGCGCGCAACCGCGCCGCGATGCCGGCCACGGCATGGAACGGCGTCGGCGAGGCGTCTAAAAACCGCAGCAGCGGCTCGATCGATTGGGCCATTTTCTGTCAGTTGCAAGGAGGCGACAGGGAGACCCGGCTCGGGGCCGCGCGCCGCTCAGCATTTCCCGCACCGCACCTGCCAGTATTTCCCGGCGCGCTCGCCGTCGAGGCGAATCGCGGTCAGCGCGCGGCCCCAGATGCAGCCGCTGTCGAGGCCGACGACATGGCCGCTTCGGATGAAATTCAACGCCGACCAGTGGCCGAACACGATTCGCCAGTTGCGGCACTTGCGCTCCGGGTGCTCAAACCACGGCACCAGCCCCTGCGGCTGGCTGCCGGGCGGCCCGGTGTGGTCGAAGTCGAGGTCGCCGTGCCGGGTGCAGTAGCGCATCCGGGTGAATGCATTGGTGATGAATGTGGCGCGCTGCCAGCGCTCCATCGGCGCATCCCAGCGCAACGGGCCGCGGCCGTACATGCGGTGCAGAAACCGGCGGTAGTCGCCGTCGCCATGCTCGCCGCGCAGCAGGCTTTCGATCTCAGCGGCCCGTCGGGCCACGTCTTTTTTGCGCCATCCGGGGTAGATGCCGGCGTGCACCATCAGCGATTTGCGGCCCAACTCGGGGCGCTTGTCCCAGTATGCCAGCGGCCGGCGGCGCAGCCAGTCGAGCAGTTCGTGGCGGTCAGGGGCGCGCAGAATCGGCTCCAGGGTGTCGCCCGGGCGCGACTCCCGAACCCCGGCCGCCACCGCCAACAGGTGCAGATCGTGATTGCCCAGCACCGCGACCACACTGTCTCCGAGGCGCGTCACCAGGCGCAGGGTTTCGAGGGAATGGCGCCCGCGGTTGACCAGGTCCCCGGTCAGCCATAACTGGTCGCGGCGCGGTTCGAAGCGCAGTATGTCGAGCATTTCCTCCAGGGGCACGACACAGCCCTGGATATCCCCGATCGCGTAAACGGCCATCTGCCGCCGCATCCGCTGCGCGTTTATTCGGGGTCAGTTCGCGCCTTCTTCTTCGAGCAGTTCATCGATAAATCCGTCTTCGCCGGCGCCGTCTTGCGGGTCGCGGTCATCGATCAACAACGCGCGCTCCTGCCGGTATGCTTCGCGCAGGAACAGATACTTGTCCGGCTGCAACTCAAGCGCCTGGTCGGCGCCGAGGAACCCGGCGCGGGCGTGAACCGCTTCCAGGCCGGTGACATACAGCGACGCCGGATACTCGAGGTCAGCGGTCAGGTCGGTGTTAAAGTATTCCGGCGTGAACTGCCCGGTCAAGTCGCGCAGGTTGCTCGGCCCGAGCAGCGGCAGCACCAGATAGGGCCCGGCGGGCACGCCCCACACCGCCAGGGTCTGGCCGAAATCCTCTTCGCGTTTGGGCAGCCCGATGGCGCTCGCCACATCGACCGTGCCCAGCCAGCCGACCAGCGTATTGATCACGAAGCGGCCGGTATCGCGACCGGCGTGGGCCAGTTTACCCTGCAACAGGTCATTGGCGATGGTGGTCGGCTCGCCCAGATTGGAAAAGAAATTGCCGACCCCGCTGCGCACCGGCTGGGGGAGTCTGGCGTAGATCCTGGCGGCCGGTTTCAGGACATAGCGGTCGACTTTTAAGTTTGCGTCCAGCATTGAGCGGTTGAATCGAATGAGCGGGTCACGGTCGCCGCGCCGGGCTTCGGTTTCGGCATTTTGCCCAAACTGGCTTGAAGTCGCGGCGCAGCCACCGCTTAAGACCGCCAGGCCGACAATAAGAACGATGCGAAAAATCTGAGTATTTATTTTCACTGGGACCACCGGGATCATGGGGGTTAAGTGGAGGTTAATAAGGCGGCGTTGAGTATATCACGGGCCCGGGCCAATCTCACACCCAAGATACCCGGTATGGCGGCTGACCGGGCCGCCCGGCAATTTCGCGGGCCGGGAATATCATATGATGGTGATCTGTTGCATCACCCGCTATCATGACCCCGCGCCACTTTGCACCTCATTAACCGCGCCCATGTGCATTGTCTTCATCGCCGTTGACCAGCATCGCCGCTACCCGCTGATCATTGCCGCCAACCGGGACGAATACCACGCCCGCCCCAGCGAAGCGATGCGCTACTGGCCGGATCAGCCCGGCATTCTGGCCGGACGCGACGGGCGCGCCGGGGGGACTTGGTTCGGGGTCAATACACGCGGGCGAATCGCGGCGGTTACCAACCGCCGCCCGGCCCAACCGGCCAGGACCGGGGCGCGCAGCCGCGGCGATTTGCCGGTGCGATTTCTGCGCGGCTCGGACACCCCCGAAGACTACGGCGAATTCCTGCGCACCGCGCACCGCGATTTCAGTCCGTTCAACCTGATATACGGCGAGCCGGGGCAACTGTATTGCTTCGCCAGCGGGGAGGCCGCCGGGCGCCGGCTGGAAAGCGGTTTTCACAGCATCAGCAACGGCGCGCTTGATGATCCGTGGCCGAAAATGGCGCGCGGTGTGCGGTTGCTTAAAGAGCGAATTTCCGGCGACCGCGCGCTGCGCAGCGACGATCTGGCGCAGATGATGAAAGATGCGACCCGGGCGGCCGGCGCTGATGCCGATGCCGCGCGCTTCTCGTCGATTTTCGTCACCGGTGCGCGCTACGGCACGCGCACCACGACGTTGCTGTTCGGCGCGCGAGGGCGGTTTGACCTGTATGAATATAACTACGCGGCGCACGGGGCCGAGTCGGGGCGCCGGCATTATTCGATGAGGGTGCATCATGCCGCAAACACGACGGACTCCCGCCCCTTGAAGCAAAGCAAGCCGGCGGGCGGATAATATACCCCGGCTTTCGGGTGCGCGGCTTCAACGCGCAACCGCCGGCTTGACTGCACCGCTGCAACGGCTGGAGGCCGGAATGCCCGCCCCCCGCCAAACCATCGCCATACATCACCCACCAAAGCCCGAAATGCAGCGGCATTAAACAAAGGGTTACCGGCGCGGGAAATTAACGGGTAAAATAGCCGCATCCGAATTCCCCGAGCGAAGCGCTTCGGCGCAACCACCTGAGCAAACGAATCGATGAACTGGCCGCAGAATCAGCGCAGCGTGTTGGGAGAGCCCCTCGCCGTCTGCTCCATATCGCCGTTGACCGGGTTCACCCGCAGCGGCTGTTGTGAAACCGGGCCCGAGGACCTGGGCGCACATACCGTGTGCATCGTAGCCACCGATGCGTTCCTGGAATTCAGCAAGGCGCGGGGCAACGACCTGTCCACGCCGGTTCCGCAATTCCGCTTCCCCGGCTTGAAGGAGGGCGACAGATGGTGCCTGTGCGCGGCGCGGTGGAAGGAAGCGTTCGAGGCCGGCATGGCGCCGCGGGTGGTGTTGCGGGCCACGCATGAAAGCGTGCTTGAAATCATCGACTTCGCCGACCTCAAATCCCACGCCATCGATTTGTCCTGAGGTGATACCGGCCGCCGGGTCAATTCCGATTAACCGCCAGTCCGGCGCGCGCCAACAGCGCCGGGATATGCTTTTCCCAGCCCACCGCCATGATGTGAACGCCGCCGCACAAGGCTTGCAGACCGCCGATGGTGGACGCCGCGATCTCTAAACTCTCCTCGACCACGCGCCCGGCGCGCTCGGCGGCAAAGATGCGCTCGATCACGGCCTCCGGGATGTCGATGCCCGGCACGCGCTGGTTCATGTAGGTCGCCATCTTGACCGATTTGACCGGGATGATCCCGGCTAAAATGGTGATGCCGGGGTCGTTCAGGCGCTCCAGGAAGGCCTGCAACTGATCGATCCGGTAAATCGCCTGGGTCTGAAAAAACCGCGCCCCCGCATCGCGCTTGCGCCGCGTGTTTTCGACTTCGGCATCCAGGTCGCCGGCACCCGGATTGCACACGCTGCCGACGAGGAAGTCGGTGCCGCCTTTGAGCGGGTTGCCGGCGTGGTCGGCACCGTTGTTGAGGGCGCTGGCGGCGGCGATGATCTCGGATGAAAACAGGTCGTTGACGCCCTTGGCTTCGGGATGATCACCGATGCGCGGCGGGTCGCCGCCCATGACGACCAGGTTGGAAATGCCCAGTGCCGCCGCGCCCAACATGCCGCTTTGGATGGCGATGCGGTTCTTGTCGCGCGAGGTGATTTGCACGATGGGCTCGATGCCGCGCTTGAGCAGGTGGTGACCGGCGGCCGCCGGGTCCATGGTCATGCGCGCCGCCGCCGAATCGGTCAGGTTGAACGCATCCGCGGCATCGCGCAACCGTTCCGCCTTGGCGAACAGCGCGGACAAATCGGCGCCCTTCGGCGGCGACAACTCGCAGGTCACCACGAACTTGCCGGACTCAAACGCGGCTTTGAGTCGGCTTGGAACTTGCGCCGGGGATGAGTCGGTTGTGGACAATTTTATTTGCCGGTTTCGCGGGAGCGTCAAATGCGGCAATTATACCTTTGAGGAAAGCCGATGTGATGACGGTTTTTGCGCTTATCGATGACACCCGGCAACGCATTGATGGCAATGCGAGCATCGACTCGTTTTTCGGCACAGGCGGGGATTCTTTTGCGGCATATTGGGCCAGTTTCTGGTCCGCCAGAAGGAGTTTTTCCGCCACCCGGTGACAGTCCGGACGGCGGCTGTCGACGCCGATTGCCCGCAGACCGCGACACCAATTGTTGCCGTCGCTCAACAGGATGGCGCGGCGAGGGCTGGGCATGTTGGAAAAAAAGAACCCCCGGGGCACCGCGGATGCGGTGAAATCCCGGGGGGATTACTGAGATTGCGTGCGCCTTAAGAAAACCGCATCCGCGCGTCAAGCGGTTTTTGTCTCGACCTGGCGTTGCGGCCGGTCGCCCCCGGGCGGTTTGACTCCCGCGGGCGGGCCGTTTAGAGTGCTCGCTTGTTCGCAAAGCGGCCGCGGTTGGCGGCCATTCAATTCGGAGAAAGTTATGCGGTGGGGGTTAATCGGCGCCAGCAACATTGCGGCACGGCACATGATTGGCGCGTTTCGCGCGGCCGGCGGCGAGGTGGCGGCGGTCATGAGCGCGGATGCGGCGCGCGGCCGCGCGTTCGCTGAGGCGCACGACATCGCGCGCGCGGCCGCTTCGGTGGAGGATTTGCTCGGCGCCGACATTGACGCGGTTTACATCTCCACCACCAACGAGAAGCACCTTGCGCAGGCGCTGGCGGCGGTGACCGCGGGCAAGCATGTACTGTGTGAGAAACCGCTGGCGTTGACGGTCGCCGATGCGCGCGCGATGGTGCGCGCCGCGGATGACGCGGGCGTGGTGTTCGCCACCAACCACCACCTGCGCAACGCCGGCTCGCATCTCGCCATCAAGCAACTTATCGACGATGGGCGCATCGGCGAAGTCCTCAGCATGCGCATTTTCCACGCCGTCCTGCTGCCCGACCACCTGCGCGGCTGGCGCATCGACAACCCGTCCGCCGGCGGCGGCGTCATCCTCGACATCGTGGTGCACGACGCCGACACCGCCAGATTCCACCTCGACGAGGACCCGGTGCAAGTGGCAGCCATGGACTCCGAAGGCGCGCTCGGCCGCGGTGTCGAGGACAGCGTGATGTCGGTGTGGCGCATGCCGTCCGGCGTGATGGTGCAGACGCACGAGAGTTTCACCCACCCGCACGCCGGCTCCGGGCTGGAGGTGCACGGCACGGCCGGCTCCATCACCGCCCGCGATGTGATGACTCAGCGGCCGGTCGGCGAGGTGGCGCTGCGCACCGCCGGCGCCACAGCGAGTACGGAGGCGGTGGCGTTCAGCGGCCACAATCTGTATATTCGAGCGGTCGAACGATTCATGCGCGCCACCGTCGGCGAGGGTGCGCCCGCGGCCACCGGACTGGACGGCGTCAAGTCGTTGGCGGTGGCCGCGGCGGTCAAGCAGGCCTCGGTCAGCGGCGCGCAGGTCGCGGTCGATTACGGCGATGCGGCCGCTGAGGCCAATTAGCCGCGCGCTCACCGCCCATTCCATTTTCACTCAACATCCATTCCATTCGGAGGAAAATCATGTTCAAGCGTTACAAAAACCTCGCGCTTGCATCGACGCTGGCGGCATTGGCCGCCGCGCCGCTAAGCGCAACCGCCGACGACTCGGTTGAAGTCCTGCACTGGTGGACTTCCGGCGGCGAGGCCGCGGCCCTGAATGTCCTTAAAGACAACCTCGAGGGCGAGGGCGTCAGTTGGAACGACATGCCGGTGGCCGGCGGCGGCGGCGAACAGGCGATGACCGTGCTGCGCGCGCGGGTGACCGCCGGCAACGCCCCGACCGCGGTGCAGATGCTCGGCTTCGACATCCTCGACTGGGCGCGCGAGGGCAAACTCGCCGACCTGAACGACCTGGCGCGGGCCGAGAACTGGGACGCGGTGGTGCCGGGCGCGCTGCAGGGCTTCGCCAAATACGACGGCAAGTGGATTTCCGCGCCGGTCAATGTGCACTCCACCAACTGGGTGTGGGCGAACAAAGCGATTTTTGACGAACTGGGCTTGTCGCCGCCGCAAACCTGGGATGAGTTGGTCAGCGCGCTGGACCAAATCCGGGCGGCCGGCTACACCGCGGTCGCGCACGGCGGCCAGGCGTGGCAGGAAGCGACCATTTTCGATGCGGTGGTGATGTCGACCGGCGGCCCGGCGTTTTACCGGCGTGCGCTGATCGACCTTGATGATTCCGCGCTGCGGTCGCAAACCATGCAAACCGTGTTCGAGCGCATGGCCACCTTGCGCGGCTATGTCGATGACAACTTCTCCGGGCGCGACTGGAACTTGGCGACCGCGATGGTCATCAACAAACAGGCCGGCGTGCAG
>JAPPQJ010000038.1 GCA_028817015.1 Gammaproteobacteria bacterium | reverse complement strand
GTTCATGCATTTCTGCTGCCATGTCGACGAGAATTGGTTCGTGCGCCACTGCCCGCTGGTCAACACCATGCGCCGCCACCACACCGCGCACCACCGCCAGTCCAACATGATGCGCGCCAACATGAACCTGACTTTTCCCATCGCCGACTGGCTGTTCGGCACATCAGACCTGAACCGCGGCCTGTTCGGGCATTTGTTCAACGGCTACAACACCGACCACCTCAAGCGGGGATGACCTGCGAGCCATCGCCGCGCCGGGCTGGATTAACCGCGCGCGGACGGGCACAATCCGCGGTCGATCGATTCATCCAGCCGCCCGCATGACCGAGACCGTCATCTGCACCCTGTATCGCTTCACCCCCGTCGCCGAGCTTGAGCGGTGGCGGGCGCGGTTGCTGGCGGTGATGCAGCGAAGCGGCGTGCTGGGCACGCTGGTGCTGGCCGGGGAGGGCATCAACGGCACAATAGCCGGCGGCCGCGGCGGGGTGGAGGCGGTGCTGGCGTGGTTGCGGCGGCAACCGGGCCTGGGCGGGCTTGAGGCGCGCGAGTCGTTTGCCGATGCGCCGCCGTTCAAGCGCGCGCGGGTCAAGATTCGGCGGGAAATCGTCACTTTGGGCGTGGACGGCGTCGATGTGGCGCGCGCCGGCGGGCATGTCGAGGCGGAGGATTGGAATGCGTTGCTTGACGACGATGAGGTGTTGGTCATCGACACTCGCAACCAATACGAGGTGAGCATCGGCGCCTTCGACGGCGCGGTCAATCCGCGCACCACCCATTTCCGGGAATTCCCCGACTTCGCCGCGCGCCAACTGGATGCGAACAGGCACCGCCCGATAGCGATGTATTGCACCGGCGGCATTCGATGCGAGAAGTCCACCGCGTATCTGAAGCGGCGGGGCTTCGAGCGCGTCTATCAGTTGAAGGGCGGCATCCTCAACTACCTGAGCAGCGTGCCGGAATCCCAATCGCGGTGGCGCGGCGAGTGTTTCGTGTTCGACGAGCGCGTGACCGTCGACCACCGCCTGCGCCGCGGCCGTTATGACCAATGCCACGCCTGCCGCATGCCGATTTCCGACGCCGACAAGCGCAGCGACCGATATACGCCCGGCGCCAGTTGCCCGCATTGCTTTGAGCGCACCCCGGCCGCGCGCCGCAGCCGCTTTTTGCAGCGCGAAAAGCAAATGGCGTTGGCGGCCCGCCGCGGCATGGCACACATGGGGCCCGAGGCGATGGCCGCCCGCGGCGCCGGCCATCCCGGGAATGCGCGACAATCCGGCTGATTGCGGCGCCGGTTGAGCCGGTCATCGAGGATCATCGACTCGGCGGCCGCCGCCTGCGCCGCGCTTTCCCGGCATGAGAATCAGCGCCACCCCGAACAAAATGACCGCGCCGCCGGCGAAGGCCTGGGCGGTCGGGATTTCGCGCAGCCACAGCCACGCCATGACGGTGACGAACACCGGCTGCAGGAACAAAAAACTGGTGACCGTGCCGGCCGGCAGTTTCGACAGCGCGTAGAGCCACAGCACGAAGCCGATGCCGCTGGAAAACACCCCCATCGCCACCACCGACCACAGCGCGGCCGCCGGGGCCTGAAGCGCCGCATCCGCCGCCGCCGGCAGGTAAACCAGCAGCGGCAGGGTGCCGGCGAAACTGGTCCAGGCGGTCATCGACAGCGGCGAGTATCTGCTGAAAAACGGTTTCTGAAACACGAAGTAGACGGAAATCGACAGCGTCGCCAAAATCAGCAGGATGGCGCCGGACCATTCGCCGGCGATGTCTTTTTCCGCGGCGATAAGCGCCACTCCGGCGAGGCTGACGGCGATTCCGCACCACGCCAGCGGCGACAGTGTTTCGCGCAGAAAGGCGCGCGCCAGCAGGCCCGCGAACACCGGGTTGGCGGCGATGAGCATGGCCGCGGCGCCGGCCGTGACCCGGCCGATTCCATGGACGAACAGGAGTTGATACACGGTCACCCCGAGCGCGCCGAGAATAAAAATCGGCGGCCAGTCGCGCGGTTGCGGCCATGCAAAACGCCCGGCGGCAAACAGCGCCAGGTAAAAACCGCAGGCCACCAGGTAGCGCAGCAGCACCATTTGCTCGGCGCTGAAATACGGCAAGGCGGCCTTGCTGGCCGGAAACGCAAAGGCCCACAACAGCACCGTGGCCAGCGCGGCCAGCAGCGGTTGGGTGCGGGAGGTCATGGCCTGGTTTGAGGTTTATGCGCAGGACTGCAAATGATCATAGCGGCGGGAACATGCCCGGACTGAAGGTTTGTCGAATTGGATGGGCGGTTTCAGCACCCGCCCGGCGGGCTGATTTTCCCTCTCCCAGCGGGAAAGGCTCCGGCCGCCTTCTTCTCCCTCCGGAGAGGGCCGGGGCAAGAGCGGGCAGCAAAGAAAAGCCGCTGAACCGGAACCAGCCCGGCATGACAAGAAGCGAGCCAAGCGCGGCACCAAGCGTCGCAAGTATAGGCGTTTCCCGGCTGCCGGACAGTCATTTTCGGCCCTTGTTTTCATCCTTGATATAATGCCGACATCATGACCGACCCGGCGGACAATCTGGAAACCTATCTGGTCGGCGGCGCGGTGCGCGACCGTTTGCTCGGCCTTGAAGTTCAGGACCGCGACTGGGTGGTGGTCGGGGCCACGCCTCAGCAGATGCTGGAGCGCGGCTTCAAGCCGGCCGGCGAGGATTTCCCGGTGTTCCTGCATCCGCGAAGCGGCGAGCAGTACGCGCTCGCCCGCCGGGAGCGCAAGACCGCCAGAGGCTACCGGGGCTTTGCCGTCATCAGCGACCCCGGCATCACCCTGGATCAGGATCTGCAGCGCCGCGATTTAACCGTCAACGCCATGGCCATGGACTTAAGCGGCCGTCTAATCGACCCGTTCGGCGGGGCTCGCGACCTCGAGCGCCGCACCCTCCGGCATGTCTCCCCGGCGTTTTGCGAAGACCCGGTGCGGGTGCTGCGCGTGGCGCGTTTCCGCGCGCGCTTTGCGCAGATGGGATTCGGCGTCCACGCCGCCACCCGCGCATTGATGGCGCGCATGGTCAAGGCCGGCGAGGTCGATGCGCTGCAGCCGCAGCGGGTGTGGAAAGAATTGCACGGCGCGCTGCTTGAGACCGGCACCGCAAGGTTCATCGAGGAACTCCGGGACTGCGGTGCGCTGGCCAGAATTCTGCCGGAAGTCGACGCGCTGTTCGGCGTCCCGCAGCCGGCTGAGCACCATCCCGAAATCGACACCGGGCGCCACATCCTGATGGCGTTGGATGCGGCGCACCGGGTCAGCGACGACCCGCGGGTCATTTTCGCGGTGTTGGTGCACGACCTCGGCAAGGCGTTGACTCCTCGTCAATACTGGCCGGCGCACCGCGGCCACGAGCGCAGCGGGTTGGCGCCGGTGGAGGCGGTGTGCGAGCGCCTGCACGCGCCCGGCAAGTATCGCAAACTGGCGCAGGCGGTGTGCCGGTATCACCTGCACCACCACCGCCTGCCGGAGTTGAGGCCGGCCACGGTGCTGACCCTCCTGGAAGATTTGGACGCCTTCCGGCAGCCGGACAATGTGCGCCTGTTCGCCCTGTGCTGCGTCGCCGACCTGCGCGGGCGCGCCGGCAGGGAGGACCTCGACTGCCCGCAACCGCGGTTGTTGGCCGATTATCACTGCGCGGCGCGCTCGGTGGACGCCGCCGCCATCGCCGCCGGGTGCCCGGACGGCGCCAAAATCAAAAAGCAAATCCGCCGCCGGCGCATCGCCGCCATTGCCGCGGTTAGAAACAAGGCGGCGGCGTGATGGGCAAGGCGGCGGGCATCACTTCGATTTCATCAAAGGCATCCGCGAAGACCCGGGACGGGCCTGGTTGTCAGGGCCTTGAGCGCGCAAGATGTAAAAGCCATGATATGCTTGTTCGGGCCGGGGCCCGGCCGTTGAAATGGTTTTGCGCAAGCGCCCCCCGGCCGGTGCGCCGGCGGACCAGCCGTTGGCATTCGGGTCGTATGGCATGTGCCCGGTTTGGGTAGTATGATCCCGTCTTTAAGTTCCGCCGCCTTGATGGTCAGGGCGGCTAAAACCTGTCATCGGAGGAAACCATGAAAACCGAAACTGTGGCAAACAAAACCCATCGCAGAGACTTTCTAAAAGCGTCTGCGGCAACCGGCGCCGCCTCGGTTCTGGCGGCCCCGTTTATCGGCAATGCCGATGCGCAGGAGACCACCACCTGGAAAATCCAGACCTCCTGGCAGGGCGGAATCGGCCTTGAAATTTTCAAGGACTGGTGCAACGGCATCGTCGAGAAAACCGGCGGCGAACTGGCTTTTCAGCCGTTCGGGGCAAAGGATGTGGTGGGCGATTTCCAATTGTTCGACGCGGTTAAAAACGGCGTGATCGACGCGATGAACCCGTTTACGCTGTATTGGGCCGGGCGCATGCCGGGGGCGGTGTTTCTAAGTTCCTATCCGCTGGGGCTGCGAAACCCCCACGAATGGGACACCTTTTTCTACGGCCTGGGCGGGCTGGAAATAGCGCGGGAAATGTTCGCCAAACAAGGCATGCATTATGTCGGGCCGATTCATCACGGGCCGAACATCATTCACTCGAAGGTGCCGATTCGCTCCATCGAAGACTTTCGCGGCCGCAAAATGCGACTGCCCGGCGGCATGGTCGCCGAACTGTTCCAGGCTGCGGGCGCCAAGACCACGCTGCTGCCGGGCTCGGAAATTTTCCCGGCACTGGAAAAAGGCACCATTGATGTCGCCGACTTCGTGGGGCCCGCGGTCAACTACGCGCTGGGGTTTCACCAGGTGACCGACTTCATCTCGATGGGCCCGCCGGGATTCATGTCGATTTACCAGCCGGTTGACTTAATGGACCTGACCGTGGGTGAGCGGGCCTGGTCGGCGCTGTCGCCGGCCATGAAACGGTTCATCGAGTCGGAAATACACGTCTATTCGGACATTCACCACGCCAGAATCCAGAAAGCGGACCAGGATGCGTGGGCCAAGTTCGAGCAAGCCGGCACTCTGGTCTCCCGGCTGGGCGAGTCGGATGTCGAGGCCTTCACCAACCTGGCGGTGCCGTTGTGGTTCAACTGGGCAAACAAGGACCGCGATGCGGCCCGGGTCTTCCGGATTCAACTGGACTATATGATGTCCGGCAGCCTCGGCTATGTCACGCCTGACATGATCTCCGGGCAGAAACTCGATCTCTGACCCCGGCAACCGGCGCGCCTGATCGCCCGCCCGCCCGGCTTCGGGGGCGGACGATCAGTTTGCTGCGGGGGCTTGCGCCCGGAACCCAACGCCCCCTTTCGCGAGAGACCCAGCGCATGCCGAGCGTCACTTTTGTTCTTCCCCACTGGCTGTATTGGAGCGGGCTGGTCCTGTTTCCGCTGGTGGCGATGTTCGCGCTTGCCCGGCGCGACAAGTCCGGGGCGCCCGAGCACGGCACATCGCGCGCCATCGCCTATTTTTTGCTGGTGACGGCCGGTTTTGCCGGCATGCACCGGTTGTATCTGCGCAATCTGCGGGGGCTGTTGTTCGTCCCCGTTTTTATCGCGCTGTTGCTGGCCAATGCGGAGAGCCGCGAAAGCCGCGAGGGCATCTCGTATGCCGGCAACCAGACGGCCAAAGCCGAGTTCCTGCTGGAGCGGGCGCGCAAAGATCAGGCCGGGGGCAAGCAAGGCGCCGCCCAAAAAGTGCGAGCGCATCAACTTGAACTGCAACGGTGGCGGGAGCAATTAAGCGCCGCCGAGGCGGTGCAAAGCCGGTGGGTCGGCATCGTTCGCGCTTGCGCATTGACCATCCTGGCGGGGCTGCTCTTCGATTTGTTCCGGGTGCCCGCGCTTAAGCGGCGCTGTGATGCGTTGGACCGCTCCGACCCGCCCCGCCGCTTTGATTTCGGGCACGCGCGGGTCGCGGCAACCGCCGACGGCGGCAGGATCAAGCCGGAGAACACCGCTTTCGCCCGGCTCGTCGGCCGGGTCAACGACTTCAGCGGCGCCTTCGTCGCCTACTGGTCGGTGATCGCCGTGTTCGTCTATTACTACGAGGTGCTGGCGAGATACGTGTTCAACTCGCCGACCAACTGGGCGCATGAAAGCATGTTCCTGATGTTCGGCGCCCAGTATCTGCTGGCCGGCGGATTTTGTTTGCGGGAGGACGCTCATGTGCGCGTCGATGTCTTCTACATGCGCTTTTCCAAAAAAGGGAAAGCGCTGGTCGATGTGCTGACCTCGGTTTTCTTTTTTATTTTTGCGGTTTCCCTGCTGACTTCCGGCTGGACCTTTTTCAACGACTCATTCCAGGTGAGGGAGGTGTCGTTCACCGAATGGGGGATTCAGTACTACCCGATCAAACTGACCTTGGCGGCGGGTGCAGCTTTGCTGTTGCTGCAGGGAATATCGCGGCTGCTGCACGACATCGCCATACTGCGTTCACCGACTCCGGAGGCCGCCGATGGGGCTTGAGATCGGCATCGGATGGCTGACCGCGCTGATGTTCGGCTCGCTCGGCGTTTTGTTGATGGCGGGGCTGCCGCTGTCGTTCGTGACCGGCGGGCTGGCCTGCGTTTTTCTGTTCCTGTTCGGCGACTTGCGGATGCTGAATATTCTGCCGTCGAGGATTTTCCCGTTGATGACCGACTATCAACTTTCGGCCATTCCGCTGTTCATTTTTATGGCCTCGACGCTGGAACGGGCCGGGATCATCGAAGAGTTGTTCGACATGGTATACAAGATTCTCGGCAGTTTGCGCGGCGGGTTGGCGATGAGCACCATCATCGCCTCCACCATTCTCGCGGCGATGTGCGGGGTGATCGGCGCCACCGAGGTCACGATGGGCATGATCGCGCTGCCGGCGATGATTAAGCGGGCCTACCACCCGACCATCGCCTGCGGCTCCATTCTCGCCGGCGGCACCCTGGGCATTCTAATCCCGCCGTCGATTCTCGCCATCCTGTTCGCGGTGGTTGCGCAGCAGTCGGTGGGCGAGTTGTTCATCGGCGCGGTGATGCCGGGGCTGATGCTGTCGGGCATGTATATCGCCTACATCGGCATGCGTTGCGGCATCAATCCGCGCCTCGGTCCCGCGCTCGCGCCGCAGGAGCGAGTCGCCACGCGCGAGAAAGTCAAACTGTTGGGCAACATGGCGGCGCCGATCGTTTTGGTGGGCGTCGTCCTTGGCGTGATTTTTACGGGCATCGCCACGCCGGTGGAGGCGGCGGGCATTGGCACATTTGGCGCCATCGTGGTCTCCGCGCTGCACCGCCGGCTGAGTTGGGCCAACCTTCGCGCCGCGGTGCTGACCACGCTCAGGGTGACCGGGATGGTGCTGTGGATTATCTTCGGCGCGACTCTGTTCGTGGGTTTCTATGTGGTCAACGGCGGGCAGGAATTCATCAACAGCGCGCTGCTGGGCACCGGCCTCGGGCCGTACGGCATTTTGATCGTGATGATGGTCATCCTGGTGGTGCTCGGCATGTTTCTCGACTGGGTCGGCATTTTGCTGCTGGCGGCGCCCATTTTCATTCCGCTGATCAAAACCCTTTCCTTCGGCGGCGTGTTCGGCCTGCCCGGCGTGGCGCCCGACGAAATCGCGCTGTGGTTCGGCGTGGTATACATGGTCAATATGCAGATGTCATTCATTAGCCCGCCGTTCGGCTACGCGCTGTTCTACCTCAAAAGCGTGGCGCCGCCCGGGGTGACCATGGCGCAGATCTACCGTTCCTCGCTGCCTTTTATGATGCTGCAGGCGCTCGGCCTGGCGGTCTGCATTGTCTTCCCCGAGGTGGTGTTGTGGCTGCCGCGGCAGATTTACGGATGATGGCCGGCGACATGCGAGACAACGGCGATGCCGGTGGCCACGGCGCCGGCGGCCATGGTTTCGGCGACTTGAGCGCGCTCAGCGCCGAGGAAATGGGGCATCGGTTGGACGGCTTCGGCGTCAACCTGCTGGTTCGCCGGGTCGCGCGCGCGGTGGACTTCCTGCGCGATGTGCTGGGCTTTGCGGTGCTGCGCCAGTCGGATGATTACGCGGTGCTGGCATGGCGCGGGCGGTTGTTTCAGTTGCACGCCGACGCCACCTACGCCGCGCATCCGTTGCCCGCCCACTTGCCCGAAGCCGGCCTGCGCGGCGCCGGCGCGGAACTGCGTTTGTATCAAACCGACCCCGACCAGGCCGAACAACGCGCCCGCGATGGCGGCTATGAAGTGTTGCAAGCCGCCGCCGACAAACCGCACGGCTTGCGTGAGTGTTTTTTGTTGGACCCGGACGGCTATTGCTGGGTGCCGTCGGCGCGGAAGCGGCCCGGAATTGCGGGAGCGTGATGGAAATCAAAGGCATCCTGTTCGACAAGGACGGCACATTGGTGGATTTCAACCGCACCTGGTTGGCGCCGTATCGGCGCGCGGCCGCGTATCTGCACGCGCGTTTCGGCGATGCCGCTAATGCCGATGAACTGCTGGCGCGCGGCGGTTTCATCGCCGAGTCGGAAACCTGGCGGCCGGACTCGCCGCTGGCGTCCGGCAGTAACGCCGGCATCATCGACTGCTGGTCGAAGGTCGTCGGCGCACCCATCGAAGGCGAAACTCGCCACGCGGTCGAGGCGTTTTTTCATTTGCCGGCGGCCGGTTATGCGCCGGCGGTCGACGATATGGCCGCGTTGTTGGTGCAGTTGCGTGACTTCGGAGATGGACTTAAACTCGGCGTCGCCACCATGGACGGTGAGGCCAACGCCCGGCGCATGTTAAGCGCGGCCGCCGTCGGCAAGCACTTCGATTTCGTGTGCGGCGCGGACAGCGGCCATGGCGTCAAACCGGAGGCCGGCATGGCGCGCGCGTTTTGCGATGCCTGCGGTTTGGCGGCCGCGCAGGTCATGGTGGTCGGCGACAGTCCGAAGGATTTGGCCATGGGCCGAAACGCCGGCGCCGCATTAACCGTGGGCGTGCTGACCGGCGCGCACACCGCGGATGATTTGGCGCGCGCCGACCGGGTGCTGCGGAGCATCGCCGATTTGCCGGCGTTGCTGCGCGAGTTGAACTCGGCGCGCGATGCGGGTCTAACTTAAGTGCAACGAAACCATGGTGATGATGCAATGAAAGTGGAAACGCAGCCGAAATACAAAAAGCCCGCGGACGCGGATTTGCGCGCGCGGCTGACGCCGTTGCAGTATCAAGTGACGCAGCGAGACGCCACCGAAGCGCCGTTCGACAACGCCTTTCATGACGACAAGCGGGACGGCATCTATGTCGATGTCGTGAGCGGCGAGGCGTTGTTTTCATCGCTTGACAAGTTCGACTCCGGCAGCGGCTGGCCGAGTTTCACCGGCCCGCTTGCGCCTGAGCACATCGTCGAGAAAACCGATTTCAAGTTGCTGTTGCCGCGCACTGAGGTGCGCAGCCGGCACGGTGATTCGCATCTTGGCCATGTATTCAAGGACGGCCCGCCGCCGACCGGCCTTAGATACTGCATCAACTCCGCGGCGCTGCGGTTTATTCCCGTGGAGCAACTCGAAGCGGCCGGCTACGGTCAATATCGCGCGTTGTTTAAGTGAAACCGATGCGACAGTCGGCGCGTTTGGCTGCGGTGTTGACCGCGGCGTTATGCGCGGCCGCGGCCGGCGCGCTCAACATCGCCGCCGCCGATGATGCGTTGAATGAACGCGCGGTCGAAGTCACAAGCGGCGAATTCAAAACCCCGGTGGTCGAGTTGTATACCTCCGAAGGCTGCAGCAGTTGCCCGCCGGCCGATGACTGGTTGCGCAAGTTGGGCGCATCGTTGGCGCATGATTTCAGCGCCGTGCTGCTGGCATTCCATGTTGACTACTGGAACTATCTCGGCTGGCCCGATCCGTATTCCCAGCCCGCGTTCACCGACCGCCAGCGCCATGCCGCGGCCAACAACCGCCAGCGCACCATCTATACGCCGGCCTTTCTGGTGGACGGGCGCGAAGCGCGGGGCGGCGCGGCGGTGGTGCGCTCCATCGAAAGCGCCAACTCACAAAAAGCGCAGGCGCGCATCGCGGTGCGCGTGGTTCGCCACGGCGCCGGCGGCATCCGGGCGCGCATTGAGGTGGACAACAACGCGCCCGGCGCGGCGCATTATGCGGCGCATGTGGCGGTCTATGAAAACGGCATCACCCGGCGCATCGGTGCGGGCGAAAACCGCGGGCGGACTCTGCGGCACGATTTCGTGGTGCGCCACTGGAGCGCGCCCATCGCCATCCGCCGCGGCGCCAACCGCGCCCAAGTCGAAGTCGACATCCCCGCCGACTGGAACCGCCCCCATCTCGGCCTGGCGGTGGTGGTGCAAAACCGCAGAACTTTCGAGACGCTGCAGTCGGTGAGCGCATCGTTGGCGGAATTGTTTTCGGGTTAAGTTGCGGTTTCATCCGGCGGCGGTGGTCGTGGCGCCGCCGCGTGATTAAAATCATGTTTGCGCTTCGCCCTTGAAATAACTTCCATCGACTCCATATCGCCGAATAAGTATTCAACGATTGGAGGTGTATCATGTTCAGTCTCACCCGGGTACCGCATCGCCGTTTGAATCTGTTGGGCGATTTCGACGGCTTGTTCGGCGGTTTGGCGCCGGCCGTCGCCGAGTCGGACAACCGTTTCCTGCCGGCGCTCGACATCGTGGAGACCGGCGACGGTTACGAGGTGCGCGCCGACCTGCCCGGCATTAAGAAGGAAAACCTGTCGGTCAATGTCGAGGACAACACGCTGGTTATCGAAGCCGAGTCGCGGGACGAATCGGTGGAGAAGGACGGCAACAAGGTCATTAAGCGCGAGCGTTGCATCGGCAAGTATCGGCGCGCGCTGCAAATCAACGATGCGGTGGACGAGAGCGCGATTCGCGCCCACTACCACGACGGCGTGCTCACCGTGACCCTGCCGCGCGCGGCCAAAGCCGAGAGCAAGAAAATCGCGGTCGATATTCACTGACCGCTG
>JAPPQJ010000168.1 GCA_028817015.1 Gammaproteobacteria bacterium | reverse complement strand
GGGGTGCGACTTGGCGGATGTGGTCAAGGTCAACGTGTGGCTGGACGACCCCCGCGACTTCTGGAGCTTTAACGGCGTTTTCAAGGAATATTTTGGCGCACACCCCCCGGCCCGGTCTACGGTCGCCTCGCCGCTGGTGATAGACGCCAAAATAGAAATGGAGGTCGTGGCTTATCGGGCATCATGATCTGTCGACTGCAAAACAAAACCGCACGGGCAACCGAGTCAATGCGGTTGTCGAGGCCCAACGATACCGGCGCGGCGAATATGCTGCTTAACTGCGCGTGGGCGGGGCGGCCCGCATCAACGGCATGGGGTGCTTCTTGATCTTCGCCAGGAGCCGCCCGGCGAAGCTCCGCGGCATGAGCCGCAAGGCCTTTTATCCGCGCTTAACTTCAGGAAATGAACGATGATGACGGCCAAAAAAACGATGCTTTTCAAATGGATTGGGTCGGTCGCTGTTGTGGCCGTAGCGGGGGTTTCCGTTTTTCTTGTCCTGGGTGAAATCGACACTGTAAAAACCTATTCCAAGGAAAACAAACTGTTCGTTCCGGCGCTTATAGACAGCCGCGACGCTGAATACGAGATAGCAATGGTCATAAAGAATTCCACGCATGAGTTTTTTGAGGGAATAAAAAGTGAAACCAGGGGATTTAGCCAATCCTACCTGGGTCCGACAATTCGCCTCTATCAGGGCGAACAAACCCGGATAAGTTTCAAGAACCAAATTGAAGATGCAACCACGGTTCACGGGCACGGGTTGCATGTGAACGGGGATGTCGACGGCGGCCCGCAAGCGGAAATTGCGCCCGGAACGACCAAAAGCGTCACACTTCGCATCACCCAGGAAGCCGGCACCAGTTGGTATCACCCGCACCTGATGGGCAAAACCGCCGAACATGTTCACTCCGGACTTGCGGGCCTGTATATCATCGAGGATGAAAACTCCCAAACCCTTCCGCTGCCCAAAGCATACGGCCTGGATGACATTCCGCTGATTGTCCAGGACCGCTCGTTCGTGGACGGGAAAATGCGGCCTTATACGGTCAACAACAATGCGCTGATGGACGGTCTCAGGGAGGAAACCTTAATCGTCAACGGCACCGTTAACCCCCGCCACACTGTGCCGGCCGGCTGGGTGCGCCTTCGCTTGCTGAACGCCTCAAACGCCCGTTTTTACCGGTTCTTTTTCGCCGAAGACGCGCCGTTTTACAAAATCGCCACCGAAGGCGGCTTTCTCAATAAACCGGTGGAGATCACCGAAATCACCATGGCGCCGGGCGAGCGCAACGAGATTATGGTCGACCTCTCCAACAAAAAAACCGCGGCGCTGATGGCGGAATTCATGTCCGCCGACCCCGAGGGAATTGACTTTGAAGCGGCCGAGGGTCTCCTCGACATGGGCGAATATCTCAGCACTTTCATCCCTCAAAACAACCCGGTTCAGCGCGCCGTGGAACTGATAACCGACGCTTCACTGCCGGCCCCCGGCGTCCTCCCCGATGCGCTGAACGACATTGATTTCTATACGCCGGACGACAAACAAAAAGCGGTCAAACGCGACCTTGTTCTTGAAATGGACATGGCCGAAGACAACGGCCCAATCGGCCCCGACAACATGTTCACGATCAACGGCCGTTCCATGGACATGGACACCGTCAACGCGCGCGTGGGCCGCGGGTCGCTGGAACTCTGGACCATCACCGCCGAAATGATGCCGCATCCGTTTCATGTGCACGGCGTCTCCTTCCAAATCCTCACCCACAACGGACAACCCCCCCTTGAAGCCGACCGCGGCTGGAAAGACACCGTGGTGGTCACCGCAGCACCCACCGAAATACTCATGCGCTTTAACCACATCGCCACGGACCAATACCCGTATATGTTTCATTGCCATGTGCTGGAGCATGAAGATACGGGAATGATGGGGCAGTTTACGGTTCAATAGTCGCGGGCCGCGAATTTAATCGAGTCGGGCGGTTGTGGCCGGCTCCCGGACCGTTTCACTCGCAGCATGACCGTCTCGCTGTTGCTGTTCGCCGCCACCGAGGCGTTTTTTTCGGCGTCGCCGGGCCCGGCGGTGGTGATGGTGGTGTCGGCGATGCTCGTGGGCGGCTGGCGGGCCGCGCATGCGATTATCTTCGGCGTATTGCTCGGCAACTTAATTTACTTCGCGGTTTCCTGCGCGTTAGTGCTCGGCGCGGCTCAATATAACGAACAATTTTTCCTGTATCTAAAACTCGCCGGCGCGACGTACTTGGTGTATTTGGTCGCTGCCCGCTATTGCGGTTCACCGAAACGCGCCGGCGATGCGGGCAACGCCCCCGCGCGTCCGCTGCGGCGGAATTTACGGAAGTTGTTCCTGGGCGGCCTCGCCATGCAACTCGCCAACCCCAAGACCATTTTGTTTTTCGGCGCCTTCCTGCCGCAGTTTGTCCACGCCGACCACAATATCCCCGTGCAATTCGCCATCATGGCCGGGCTGTCGTGGAGCATTGAATACCCCATTTTGGCGTTGTATGCCGGCGGCGCGCGCTATCTGCTGCGCCGCTTCAACAACCAGGCCGGCAAACTCGAGCACCTCGGCAACTTCACCATGATGACCGCGGTGGCGTGGAGTTTGTATACGGCATTCAGTTGATCGCCGAGACTCGGGCGCGAGAGTGTCGGGGTCAGGGTCCTGGTGGCGCGGCTGACGCGATAGGTTGGCGGAGTCGGCGCAAGCGTCCGATCATGTGGTTTAATTCGATGCAAGACGAAGTGCCTTGCCGCCCCGGGAATCTTGCAGCGATGCTCCACGCCGCCGGGATTTCACCCCCGAACGAATCGACAAAAGATGATTAACACCCGCTTCGCATTCACCAAAGACGACCTCGCCGCGTTTGCGCGGGACGGGTTCTTAATCACCCGCCGCGTGCTTGACGATGCGTTTATTGCCCGGCTGCGCGAGCGGTTTGAGGCGTTGTTTCGCGGCGAGTTTGAAACCGGCGTAAGCCCCGACGAAGTCAACTGGCGCGAGGGCGAGAGCGACCCCGCGTTGACCCGGCAAATCTGCAACGGCTGGAAGGCCGACCGAACGCTGGCGCAGGTGACGCTTGCCGCGCCGGTCGGCGAGGCGATTGCCCGTCTTGCGGGCTGGAGCGGCGCGCGCGTGATTCAGGATAATGTCCTCTGGAAGCCGCCCGGCGCCCGCGCGCTTGGCATGCATCAGGACAACGCCTACCTCGCTTGGTATGCCCCGCGCGAGATGCTGAGTTGCTGGATTCCGTTAGACGACACCACGGCCGCGGGCGGCACTTTGGTCATCGCCCGCGGCTCGCATCGCTGGAGTCGCGCGCCGAATCCGCCCGGTGCATTCCACGCCCCCGATGACTACACCGCCGCGTTGCGCGAAGCCGCGCGCGAGAACAACCGCGCCCTGGATTTGGTCGCGGTGGAAGTTGAGCGCGGCATCGCGGTCTTCCATCACGGCCGGGTGTGGCACGGCTCGCCGCCCAACCGCGCCGCCGCTCACCGCCGCGCGATGGTGGTGCACGGCGGCCCGGCCAACGCGCGCTTCGCGCCGCGCGGATTCGGCCAAGGCAACGGCCCAATCTATTCGCGCTATCGACGCCTCACCGACAACGCCATGGACGAGAACCACTTCCCAATCACCTGGCGCGAAGACGGCCACCGCAGCGCCGGCCTGGATGCGCTCATAGACGCCGCCGATTAATGTATAATACGCGGCGCTCCTTAAGGGGGCGTGCCGAGGATGGTTGGGATACTCTCTTTGTGCTTCGAAAATGTCCGGAGTGGCGACCGATGGTCGGTGAGGTGGTAGTTCAGCCGCCTCAAACTTGAACAGTCCTGCGCATCAACCTGATGCCGCTCAAGACATGCGGGCGAGCAGGATTTCTGCGAGGAGTCTGAAATGGGACATCCTAAGCATGTGCGCGACAATCGCGCCAATCAACTGAACCCGCAACGCCCGGCTTACCACCGCGGACGCGGGGCTTCGCCTCGGCAAGCGGAACAGGCGGCGCAAAGGTCTCGCAACAACCCCAAGCCGACCGGAAAGCCCGGCTGATTGTCGTAACCGGCTCCGCTCCGGTGCGCCGGGGCGGAGCCACCCGTTTCGCTTTTTCGCAGATGACGGTCGCCAAGTCG
>JAPPQJ010000090.1 GCA_028817015.1 Gammaproteobacteria bacterium | reverse complement strand
CCTGACCTTCGACCGCGGCACCAAAATCGCCGCGCCGTTGGCCGCATCCATCGCGCCCAGCGACCCGGTGACGGTGGCAACGTTGATTGCCGCCGCCGAGGTGGACGAGGGCCAGGCGGCGGAGGTTTCGTTAGCCGTCGACGGCGGGCCGGCCGGCACCGAGCTGGAGGTCACCTGGCGCATCGCCCCGGTGGCCTTGGCATCCACCACCGGCATCTCCGCCGCCGACCTGGCCGGCAACAGCGGCTCGCTGCGCATCCCCGCCGACTCGCAGACCGCCCGCATATTGATTCCGACCGTGGACGACCGGTTGAACGAGGGGCCGGAGTCGTTCGCCGTGACCGTGTCCGCCACCGCCGCCTCGGGCGCGCCGGTCACGGTGTCATCGCCCACGCGCAACTTCACTATTCGCGACAACGACCCGGTCACCGCCACTTTTGCCGCCACTTCGTTCACCGCCAAAACGGCCGAGAATGTGGCTCTGACAGTGCAACTGGACCGCCTCTCGGACGCCGACACGGTGGTGGATTTCAGCGTCACCGGCGCGGCCCGGGCCGTGGGCGGCGCATCGAGTGTCACCATTCCGGCCGGCCGGACCCGCGGCGCTTTTCAGGTGCGCGCCACCATCGGCTCGGGCGCGGCCATGCAAACCGCCACCGTCACCCTGACCCGGGCGCGGGTCGGCGGGCGCAGCGCAGCGGTCGGCGGCCCGGCCGCCACCATCGCGGTCACTTTCACCTCGCCATCGCACCGCTTTTCGGTGGCGACCAACGCCGGCGACACCACCGTCAGCGAGGGCCAGACGGCGGTGTTCACGGTGCGGGCGGTGGGCCCCGCCACCACCGACACACTGAGCGTGGATTGGACTCTGACCCGCGCCGGCACGGAGATCAATGATTTCAGCGGCGCCACGCTCGACCGCGGCACACTGCGTTTCGCGCCCGGCGACGCGCGAGCGAAGACCGTTTCCATCCATGTCTTCGACGACTTCACCAACGAGCCCAGCGAAAACTTCGGCGTTATGCTCAGCAACCCCACCGGCGCGGCCGCGGTCATCGACCCCGGCCACAGCGCGGCAAGCGCCACCATCGCCCCCTCCGACCCGGTGACCTATTCCTTTACCCAAAGCGGCGTCACGGTGAATGAGAACGGCCCTAACGCCACCATGACTGTGCGATTGAGCGCCACGGTGGAGGACAGCAGTGTCACCATCGCCATCAGCCGCACCGCCGCCGAGTTCGGCGCAGTCGCCGACCACCTCAGTTTGTCCGCCAACCAGTTCGTGTTCGCGCCCGGCGAGACCAGCAAAAGCGTCACCATCTCGGCGCGCGCCGACAACATCCAGGAGGCGGCGGCGCGGGTGCGGGTTTATCTCCCCTACCGCGCCACGGTGAGCGGCGACAACCCGCCGGTGACCCTGGCCGGCACCAACCCGTTCGTCATCACAATAACCGACGGCGACCCCACGCCCGCCATTACTGTCGGCTTCACCGGCACGCGCACCGGCTCCATCTCGGAGGGCGGCGCTTCCACGACGCGCCGCCTTTCGATCATCGGTTCGCCGGCGTTGCCCACCGGTTGCTGCGAAGTCCGGGTGAATTACAAAATCTCCGGCACCGGCATTACCGCCAGCGACCTCATCATCACCGCCGGCGGCCGGGAATTGCCGCTAAACGGCCAAGTTGTGATTCCGGCCGGTTCCACTTATCTGGACATCACGTTCGCCGCGCGCCGCGATGCGGATTTCCCGCGCCGCAATTCGCGGGGACAAATCACCCTAGTCGGTTTTTATGACACCGCCGTGCAAGCCGAAGCGGCGGAAACCGCCACCATCATCCTGGCCGACACCGGCGCGGTCAAAGCGGACACCAACGCAAAAGAAGCCTCCGTGACCATCGCCGTCAGTCATGAACGCACCCGGGATGTGAACCGCCTCGCCCTCGTTCTCGCCGACGGCATCCACTCCACCTCCTCCTCGTTCCGCGAGACGGCAAATGTCGACACTGTCCTGACGCGCACCTTCATGGTGATACAGACTCGCCCGGGCGACGATGACGGTCGTGTGAGGTGTGATGTCTTCCATCTTCACTACCGGGCAATCAATTACACATGGCGCATCACCGGCGTCGGCGCCAACCCGACCGAGCCCGAGGATTTCGTCGCCGTCAGCGGCGCCGAGCGGTACCCCGGTCAAACTTGCGTAAATGGGCAAAAAGTGGTGAATCCGCATCGTTTCAACATCGGCATCCGCAACGACGGCGCGCGGGAGGGCGCGGAAACCTTTGTGGTTCGTGTGATGTCGTCCGAGGCGGGTACTTTTGGCCCCTATCGCACCAATGAATTTCGCGGCACCATTTTGCCGCCCGCATCCGGGGGCGAGGGCATCATCAACTACAACGCGCACTTGGCGGTCGCAGGCGGCGCCGGCACCACCGTGCTGACCGAAGGCGGGCGATACCAAGTCAACATTTCCGTCGTCAACCGCGCGGTCGAGCACGCCGGCCTCGGCTTCAGTTATGCCTTCGCCGGCACCGGCGCCAGCCCCGTGGCCGCATCCGAACTGCCGGCCGGCGGCAGTTACACCCTGCCGTCCGGTTCCCTGGATGGCGCTTTCACTTTCGTCATGCCGGATGATGGCGCGGTGGAGTCGGTTGAGGACCTGCGCTTGCGTCTCACCGCCGCCGACGGCCGGTTCCCCGCCGTCAACAGCGCCGTTTTGGATTTTAATCTGACCCTGCACGACAGCGACGCCGCCTATCTGTCGATGCCGTCGGCGGTGTCGGCCGTGGAGGGCGGCATGGTCACCGTGCCGGTCGGCATCGCCCCGAGCGTGCCGGGCGCCGTCACCGTGCATTACCGCCTCAGCCCGGCCGCCGGCCCGGGCCTGGCGCCGCTCGGATTCGTCGATGAGAGCGCCACCCCGGGCCGCGTAACCATCGCCGCGGGCGCGGCCTCGGCCGGCATCCCGGTGCGCCTCCTCGACAGCATCCTGCCGGCCGGCCGTGCGCGGGTGGATTTGAATGTGGACCTCTGGACGGTCCCCGCCGCATTCAGCGGGCGCGTGCATTTTCCCGACACCGCCACCCAAATCAATGTCACGCTGCGCGATTTTGACCGCCGGTTCCGGGTCACCGGCCCGGACACGCCGGTGGCGGAGGGCGGCCAGGCGAGATTCACCGTTTCCTTATACGGCGCGGCCCCGGTGTCCGGCAACCCGGCACGGGTCAATTGGCGGCTGGCCCTCGGCGGCGGCGACGGCGCGGCATCCGCGGCCGATGTGACCGGCGCAACGCGCGGCACATTGTCATTTACCGACGCCAGACCGCGGACCGTCACCGTGGCCATCGCCGACGACGCCGTCAATGAAGCCCGGGAGACCCTGACCATGCGCATCGACACCGTCCCGGCCAGCGGCGGCGGGCAGGGCAGCAGCGTGGAAGTTGCCGCGGCCACGGCGACCATCGCGGCCTCGGACCCGGTCGCGTTCGGCATCGCCGCGGATGGGACGAGTGTCGGCGAGGGCGGCACGGTCCATCTCACCCTCGTTGTCAGCGGCGGCGCGTTGCCGGCGGCGGATGCCGTGTCCGCCGGCCTGGTGTTCGGCGGCTCGGCTTCGGCGGATGATTTCACGCTGACCCCGGCCGGCAGCGGCTTCGCCTTCAACGCCGCCGGCGATGACATCGAAATCGCGCTCGCCGCCGTGGACGACGATTTGAACGAGGCTGATGAGACCATCACCGTGCGCCTGAGCCCCGCGGCCTCGGTCGCGCCGGGGCCCATTTCCGCCGACCCGCCGCCCGGCGGCGCGCACAGCGTCACCATCGCCCTGACCGACAACGACCCGTTTGCACCGCAACTGACGCCGGCCGCGCAGACCGCCGCCGAGGGCGAGAGCGCCGAATTCACTCTCGCGCTCGGCAAAACGCCGACCCGCGCCGAGCGATTCACCTTGTCCGTCGCCGGCGCCGGGGTCACCGCCGCCGATTACGCCGCCCCGTCCAGCGTCGCCTTCGCTCCCGGCGCGGCCACCGCCACCTTCAGCATCGCCATTCGATACGACGGCCAGGCGGAAGTGGAGGAGACGCTGACCGTGACCGCCACCGGTGCCGCCGACCCTTCCCTCAGCGCCGCCGCCGTCGTGACCGTGCCGC
>JAPPQJ010000044.1:9679-11191 GCA_028817015.1 Gammaproteobacteria bacterium | reverse complement strand
AATCACGCCGGCGGCGCTGGCGTTGATGACCGCGGTGACGCCGCCGGACTGGGCGTAAAAAGCGTTGCGGCGGGGGCTCATCCGGCGTCCTCGGTGAGCGCCGTCGCGCCCGATGCGCCGGCCTGGTCGCGGTCGCGCTCGTGGTCGGACTGAGTCTGCAGCGCCGCGGCCACGCACTCATCGAGGCTGCGGTATTCGTCGATGCCGGTGCCGAACTGCTCGTGCGGGGTGTAGAAAAACTGCGTGCGGAAGCCGGTCGCCCCGGTTTTGACCACGACAAAATTGGCGCCGCGCTGGTGCCAATAGACGGTCGGGCAATTGACCGTGGCGGGGCTGCCCCGGTCATCCGCCGGGTCTGCGCCGCGCCCGCCCGCATCCAGGCACACCTCGCTGTCGGCCAGGTGAATCTCCACCTCATTGCGGTAGCGTTGCATCAGCATCTCGCGGATGGTGGCCAGTTCGGCGGCGGTGAATTCGGGAATGGTGGACACGCGGCGCAGTCAAGAACACGAACCGCGCCATTTTACACCCCCCGCCGTTGCAATCAACCGCGTGTATGTGCCGCCCATGTTGGAATTTCCCTCTCCCCCAGGGGCCGCCCATGGCTCAGTCACCGCCCCCGCATCCGCTTTTTTCTGCTAAACTTCCCCCAGCCGCCAAATCCAGAGCAGGACACCCCATGGCCCAAGCCGCGACTTTCAATGACGAAATCTACCAGGCCCTCCGCGATAGCGGAATGGAGGAGCGGCACGCCATGCGCGCGGCCAGGGCGATTCCGCCGGCCGACAGCATTGCCACCAAAGCCGACATCGCCGATTTGCGCGCGGCCATGCCTGATCGGGAGAATTTCGCCGCCGGCAAAGATGTCACGGTTTTGCAAACCAAAGTGACGACTGTCGAGGCCGCCATCATCCGCATCGATGAGAAGTTCGACCGCATCAATGAGAAGTTCGACCGCATCGATGAGAAGTTCGACCGCATTGATGAGAAGTTCGACCGCATTGATGAAAAGTTCGTCCGCATTGACGAATCCATCGTCAGCATCAAAGAAACCGCCGCCCGCACCGACGAGAAGGTAAACGGCCTGCAGACGCAGAACAGGCTTTTCATCATCCCGCTGCTCCTGCTGACTGTAGGCGCCATGTTCGGCCTTCTGACCAAAGGCATCCTCTGGGCCGTCGCCCCATAACTCCGCTGCCGGAGGGAAAGGGAAGACCCGCACGCCGTCCCCGCTTCCCGCCCCCGGGAGACTGAAACGCTTCCGCCATGATTCTCAGCGCATGCGGCATAAAAGCCTCCCGTCAGGTATGGTTCGACGATTAACGCGCCGGTTGTGTTTCGCGGTTAAATCTGCCATCATGCCCCCTTTAACAAACCCGCCAACCTGACCCCATCCTGCACGCTCTGCCCGTCCCGCTGTCCATCGCCGCCGCCTCGCTGCCCCTCGCCGCTGTAGGGGGGGGGGGGGGGAGGGGCTGGGGGTGGGAGCGGACCCTGGCTTGCCCGGGGTTT
>JAPPQJ010000044.1:0-9669 GCA_028817015.1 Gammaproteobacteria bacterium | reverse complement strand
CCGCCCCCCGCCCCCCCGCCCCCCCCCCCCCCCCCCCCCCCCCCCCCCCGCGGGGGGGGGGGGGGGGGGGGGGGGCAGTGACTGAGCGTGGGAGCGGACCCTGGCTTGCCCGCGGTTTTCGCGTTGCGCTGTTGCGTGTTGCGTTGACGGCGGTGCTGTCCGTCCTGGTCGCCGCCCCCAGCCCCGCCCAGCAGTCCCCCCAACCCGGCGACACTTACATCTTCTCGGAGGCCGCCAACCGGGGTGATTACCGCAAGGAGGAAGGCAATTCGTTTACTTTCACGATTAAGCGGCGTTCGGCGTTGACGGGGGCGGACACTGAGACCGTTGTCTGCCAGGTTTCCAGTTCCGGGAGGAATCCCCTGGAGGTGGAGGATTTTGGCGCCAGCGCGACGGCCACCGGGCCGTTGGCGGCGTGGCCGGGGCCCGGCGTGCAGTTGACCTTCACCGCCGCCAACTGGAACCGGCCGCAGCGGTGCGCGACCCTGCATACCCTGGACGACTACCGCCCCGATGGAACAGTCGTCGAGACGGCCACCATGGTGGCGTATTTGTGCCACTCGGCCAGCCAGTGCGGCAACACGCAGAGAACGGCGCGCGGGCGGTTAATCATGGAGGTCACCGACAACGACCGGTGGAACCACCAAAGCGTCCGCGCCACTGGCAGCGGCGGCGACCGCGACCCCGACACGCCCGGCCTGCAGGTCGTTGAAGGCGACACCATTACCTGGATTTTCATCATCCACAACCAGAGGACCAGCGCGCGCGAGTCATTCGACATTCAAACCCATTTTAGCGGTTCCTACGACGCGGCCGACAGCGACCGCAACCCCGGCACTTATCCTTCCAGAATTGAGTACGGTCCCGGCCCGTTCGGCAGCGCCGGCACCCTCACCCAGACCATCACCGACGACTCCGTCATTGAAGATGCCGAGACCGTCACCGCCTTCTGGTCAGTAGTTGTTCGTGGACGCACTTTCAATTCAGCGCCGACCACCGTCACCATCCTCCCCAGCGACGGCGTCGAGTTCTACATCGACTCGCCGCCGTCCGGCACGGTGTTCGAGAACGAGACGCTCAACATCGTGATTGGATTTCGCGGCATCCGCAATGTTTTTTCCACCAGCCTCAATTACGCCGTTGGCGGCACCGCCACCCTCGGCGCCGATTACGAAGTGGATGCGGCGGTGCCGTCGTCCGAGGTCGACTCCTTCAACCGCGGCACCGGCGCCGGCCTCGTGCGAATCGATTCCCATATCGACACCGTGACCCTGCCCATCCGCATCCTGCTGGACGGAACCGCCGACCCCGGCGAGACCGTCACCTTCCAAATCACCGGCGGCGCGCCGAACTATGTGACTTTCAACCGCGCGGTTTTCACCTACACCATCAGCGACAGCGCGGCGCTCAGCGTCACCGGCCCGGCCACCGTCACCGAGGCGAACCGCGACTTGCGCTACACGGTCAGTTACACCCCCGAGCGCAGCGTGCCGGCGCTCACCGTGCCGTTCACGGTGACCGGCACGGCCACCGTCGGCGGTGGCGGCACCGCCTCGCCGCTCATCTTCTCCGCGGGTGGGGCCGGCGAGACCTTGAGCGCCGACCTCATCGTGCGCCTGGTGGAGGCCGACTTAATCCTGGCCAACGAGGGCACGGAGACGGTGGTCATCGCCCCCGCCGCATCCACGCAGTTTCCGTCCGGCTACGCCGTGGTAGCCAACCCGGCCACTTTCACCACCGCTGTCACCGACGCCGCCGCCACCGCCTTTTTGGAGGGCGCCGACCGCAGCGTGGTGGAGGGCAGCATGGCCAGCGTGTTCGTCGGTTTGCAAGGCCCGGCGCGCACCGCCGCCACCACCGCCGCCTTCGCCATCACCGGCACCGCCACCGCCGGCGACTATGAAGTGGTCACCCGCAGCGGCTCGCCGGCGGTCACTTTCGACGCCGATGCGGCCACCGGCACGGTGGAAATCCTGCCCGGCGCCGGCGACCGCGGGCGCATCGACCTCAACATTCTCAGCGACGCCGATGACGATGAGGGCGAGACCCTCATCATCACCTTGACAAGCCACACCGGCCCACCCGAAAGCACCGACGGGCCGTTCGAGTTTGACGGCTCGCCGCTGACCATCACCGTCCAAACCACAATCGGCGTGGCGGCCGCATTGCCGGCCGGCGACCGCGACCCGGGCAGCGCCGAGGTGCTGGATGTCAACGAGGGCGACCGGGCGGAATTCACCGTGACCGTCGCCGGCGAGGTGCCGGCCGGCGGGTTGGAAGTCGATTGGGCAATCAGCGGCGTGGAGTCGACCGATTGGACGACCGCGGCCCGGCGCGATGGCGACGGCGGTACGCTCACCTTCACCGCCGCCGGCGCGCAAACCGTGACCGTCACCGCCGCCGCCGACGGCCTCAACGAAGCCGCGGAGACCCTGTTCTTCACGCTCACCGACGCCGGCGCCCGGGTCGGCAGCGTCGGCAGCGAGGCCGCGGTGCGCATCACCGAATCCGACCCCGCCACCTACCGCATCGACGCCCCGGATCCGGCGGTCGAGGGCGGCGAGGCCGTGTTCTTGTTTACCTTGAGCACCGCCAGCGAAGGCGATGTCACCATTCCGCTGACCGTGAGCGGCGCCGCCGCCGCTGATGCCGTGAATCCGCCGTCCACCTTCACCATTCCGGCCGGCCGCACCCAGGCCGAGGCGCGTATCCGCATGGCCGACGACGCGCTGAACGAAGCCGGTCAAATCCTCACCGTGGGCATCGGCGCCGGGTTCAGCAAGGGCGCGGCGGCCGGCGCCATCAGCCGCTCCGGGCACTCCCAACTCGCCGCCGTCACCGTCGAAGACAACGACCCGGCCACGGTCACCATCGCCCACACCGGCGGCGACGCCGATGCCGATACCGCCGGCGACCAGGTGCCGGAGGGCGGCCGGGCGGTGTTCACCGTGACCTTAAGCCCGGCCAGCGCGGGCCGGGTCACGGTGCCGTACACCACCACCGGCGCGGGGCTCACCGCGGATGACTACACCGGCCCCGGCGCCGGCACGCTCTCTTTCGCGCCCGGCGCGAGCACCGCGCAAATCGTCCTCGCCATCGCCCTGGACGGCCGGGCCGAGGCCGCCGAGACCCTGACCGTCACCTTAGGCGCCCCACAGACTCCAGAGCCCCCGTTCGTCATTGGCGCCCCGCAGCAAGCCCGCGCCGGGCAGGTGGGGTTGGGCGAGAGCGCGCTGCGCCAGGCGGCGGTGGAAATCCCGGCCAACACGGCGGCCGCGCAGGCGGTGTTTTTTGCGGCCGTTCCCGGCGGCGCCGCCATTAACGAAGGCGGCAACCGGTCCTTCACCATCACCCGCGCCGGCCCGGCGTTGACCGAAGCCCTCACCGTGTCCTTTGCGCCCGCGCATGTCACCACCGCCCCGAACGACCTGCTGTATGGCTCGCGGGTCGTCCGCTCGGTGACTTTCAACGGTGCGGAGACCGGCAAAACCTTCACCGTGCATACCACGGCCGACCTCACACCGGAGGCTGACGAGGAGTTCCGGGTGGAACTGTCGGTCTCCGCCGGCGCATTGCAAGCGCACGGCGGTGTCGCCCTCGGCGCGCCGCTTGTGGCGCGAATCATCGACAACGAGGCGGCCGCGGCGGAGGTGCATTTCCCCGACGGCACGACCAGGGGCGAGGGGGAGGCGTTTTCCGCGGCCGTGACGCAGTTCCGATATGACCAGACCCGGGTGAATCCATTTGTAACTCGCGACCTCATCCATGCCTTGTCCAGTCTGCGGTTGCGCTACACGGTCAGCGGCATCGGCGCCGGCGAGTGGCGCGACTACGGCGGCGTGAACCCGCAGAACCGACCACTCCCCGCCGGCGACGGCACGCTGGCGCTCTCCTCTCTCTCAACCACGCGCCGTTATTTCACCACCGTGCAAAACGACCTGAACGAGGCCGACAGAACCATGGCCATCCGCTTCCAGGCCGCCGCCGGTTTCGGGCCGCGGGTGCTGATTGGCGGGCCGGTTCCAATATCCTTTCAGAGTCACCGAGCAACTCTTAACATTGTTGAATCCGACCTTCGTTCTTCGCGGGGCTACGCCGAGCAACGCACCTTCAACATCACCATCACCGACGACGACCCGCTGGTCGCCACTTTTGCTGAGTCGCGGCTGGAGGTGGCCGAAGGCACGGAGGCGGCGTTGACCGTGAACTTCGACCGCGCCAGCGCCGGCGATATTACGGTGCCGTATACCGTCACCGCCTCCGACGACCTGCCGCCGGACTATACCGACTTGAGCGGCGGCAGCATCGTGGTGCCGGCCGGCCAGACCCGCGGCGTCATCCGCCTGCGCTCCGACTTCAGCGCCCGCACCGCCGGCGCCGGAGACCTCACCGTGGCCTTCGGCACGCTGAGCGCGGACTCCCGCGGCGGCCGGGTCAGCGGCAGCGGCGAGGCGGTCATCGAGGTTCGATACAGCCCGCACCAGCGCACCTTTTCCATCACCGCGGCCGAGACCACGGTGGAAGAGGGCGGCGCGGCGCGGTTCATGGTGCGCATGAACGGCGCGCCGCGGGCCGGCGGGCGCATCGCGTTTGTGAACTGGGCCGTGGTCGCCGGCGCCGGCAACGCCTCGGCCGCCGACATCGGCGCCGTCCCCGGCGGCGCCTTGCGCTTCACCGACAACGCGCCGCAAACCATCGTCCTGCCGGTTATCGATGATGACCTGAACGAAGCCGCCGAGACGCTGCGCGTCGCGCTGTCGCTGCCGCCCGATGCCGGCAGCGCGCAACTGCACCCGGCAAACGCCGCGGCCACCGTCACCATCGCCGCCTCCGACCCGCTGACCTACCGCATCAGCGGCGGCCAGGTGCCGGAAAGCGCCGAGGCCGCTGTGTTCACCGTGCATTTAAGCCACCGCAGCGCGGATGCTGTCACCTTCACCGTGTCCGCCGGCGTCTTTAATGTCGGCGGCACCGCCACCGTGGGCGACGATTTCACCTCCACGGTCACCCAGGTCACCGTGGCCGCCGGCACCCTGCGCGCGTTTTACAGCGTGCCGCTCATGGACGACAACCTGAATGAAGCCGACGAGACCATCATCGCCGTGCTCGGCGAAACCCCCACCGCCGGGCCCCTGGCCGGCCCGATTGCGCTGGCGGAAAACGGCGGCCGCGCCACCGCCACCATCCTCGACGACGACCCCATCACCGCCGCCATCGCCGCGCCGGATCCGGCCTCCGCCGTGGAGGGCGGGACCGCGGAATTCACCGTCACTTTAAGCGGCGGCATGCCGACCACGTCGGTGCGCGTGTTCTATTCCATCAGCGGGCCCGACATCACGGGCGCGGATTATTTCGACCGCGGCGAAGGCCTCATCGACTTCGACCTGGCGGCGGCTACGGCCGACCCGGCCGAAGCCGCGTTCACCGTGAACATCGCCGCAGACGGCGCGGCGGAAGGCGCGGAAATCCTGGTCGTCACCATCACCGGCGGTGCGACTGGAACCGGCACCGGGGCCGCCGGCGCAGTCACCGCCGCCGGCGACGGGGCCACGGTCGCCATCGCCGCTTCCGGCGCGGCCACGCAACGATTCGCTTTTGCCCACCCGCCTCGCCGCATCGCCGAGGGCGCGGCGGCGGTGTTCGTGGTCAGCCGCGCGGGGCCGGCTATCGACGCGGGCGGCGAACTGGCAGTGCAATGGATTTTCTCCGCCGGCGACACCACAGCCGCGGACTTCAGCGGTGGCGCGCCGGCCGGCGGCACGCTCACTTTTCGCGGCGCGCAAACCCGCGCGAGTTTCCGCATCAATACCGCCGACGACCGCGTGAACGAAGCCGATGAAACTTTCAGTTTGGTGTTAAACGCCATGCCCGATGCGGTCGCGGCCGGGGCCGGCGTGGGGGCACCGGTGGAAGTGGCGGTGGCGGATGACGATGTGCTGCAGGTGACCGCGAACCTTGAGCAGAACACGCAGATTACGGAGGGCGGCGGGCCGCTGGACATCACTTTCGGCATCACCGCCGGCGTGGCCGCCAGCGCGCCGGTGGAGTTCACTTGGGCATTGGACGCCCCGCACCCCGGCGTGGTCAGCCCGGATTCCGGCGTCGCCACCATCCCGGTCGGCGATGCCTCGGTCAGCGTGCCAATCGCTTTCCCGGACGACAGTGTGGTCACCGGCGGCGGCTTGGTCGTCTTATCGGCCACCGCGCGGTCGGCCGGGGCCGTGCGCGCGCGGGTGGGCGGCGGCCGCGTGCCCATCAATATCGGCGCGTGGCGCTACTCGGACAACGATGCCGTGCGCCTCAGCATCGCCGCTGACCAAACCGCGGTGGACGAAGGCGCGAACGCCACTTTCACCGTCACCTCGGACCACGACTCCACTCAGGACGCCATCGTCGACTACAGCATCACCACCTTGCGCAGCCCGCTGCAGTTTAACGACTTGAGCGGCGGCAGCGTCACCATCCCGGCCGGGCGGCGCAGCGCCACCATCTCGATTGCCACCGCCTTGAGCCCGGCCTCCACCGGCAGCGGCGGCCTGCGCGTCACCCTCAGCAATCCGCGCTTCAGCGGCGCCACCGGCTTCATCATCATCGACCCCGGCGGCGCATCCGCCGACACCACGGTCAACTACACCGCGCAAATCCAGTCCGAATTCACCCTCTCCACCGCGCCGGGCGCGGCGACCTTCACCGAGGGGCGCACATACCGCTTTCCGGTCACTTTGAGCCAGCCGCCGCCGGCCGGCGCGTCGCTGAGCGTCGGCTGGGCGGTGCAGACCGGCGCGACGCCGGGCTCCGCCACCGCGCAACTCATCGGCGTATCGGCGGCGGATTTCTGCGACGCGGCTGGCGCGCCTTTGAGACAACTGCCGTCCGGCCGGCTGCGCTTTGCCGACGGCGCGCAGCAGCAGAACGTGCTCTTGCGCCCGTGCGCCGACAGTCAACTTGAGCCGGTGGAGGAATTCCGGCTGGTCATCAGCGCGCCGGCCCCGGCCCACTTGGCCGTCATCGCCGCCGCCTCCAGCCAGACGCTGCGTCTGAACGGCGCCGAGACGCCCGGCGTTCAGTTGCCGGCGCGCCTGGATGCCGCCGAAGGCGGGCGCGCGGATTTGACTATCACCTTCACCGGCGGCGACCCCGGGCCCAACGCCTATCTCACCCACCGGCCGCTTGCCCTGGCCGGCGTGGCGGCAAACGAAGTGGCCGAGCGCCCGGCGCCGTTCAACCTGCCGCCGCCGTTCGAGGCCGGCACGCTCGTCGTCACCTCCAACCCGTTCACCATCCCGCTGCAGTTCCCGGACGACAACATCAACGAGGCGACCGAGGGCTGGCAAATACAAATCACCTTCGCCAATATCGGCCACGCCACGACCTACCGGGTGCCGGTGCGGGTGGCCGACAACGACCCGCTGACTTTCACCCTGCAGGCGCCCAATCCGGCCACCGTCGTCGAGGGCGGGGACGCGGTGTTCGCCATCCAGGCGGCCGGCGGCGCGCCCGGCCCGTTCGGTTATGAATTCACCTATTTGGTCCTCGGTGATGCCGATTCATCCGATTACACCGCCCCCGGCCTGCACACCACCACAGCCGGCGCTTTCGACGCCACGGCGCGCATCGTCCTGAATATCCTGCCCGACGGGGTCGCCGAGGGCGCCGAGCGTTTGACCGTGGTATTGACCTCCGCCTCGGCCACCGCCGGCGCCGGCCGGGTGGTCCTCGGCGAAGCCGAAGACCTCACCGCCTCGGTCACCATCGCCGCCTCCGCCGCCGGCGGCCATGCGGTGTCCTTGAGCGCGCCGGCATCCGGGTCGGTAACCGAGGGGCAATCCGCGCAATTCACCGTCACCCGCAGCGGCCCGGCGCTCGGTTCGGGCCAGGCCATCACCGTCAACTGGGCGCTGGCGCATGGCGGAATTGGCGGCCGGCCCGGGGTGCGCGCCACCACCTCCGCGGATTTCACCGGCCCCACCAGCGGCTCGGTCACATTTGACGCCGCCAACCCGACCACGCGCCGGTTCAGCATCGCCACCCAGGGCGTGGAGGCGGCGCTGGAGGGCGACGAGGCGTTCACCGTGGCGTTGTCGGCATCGCAAGCCACGCTGAGCGCCTTAGGCGGCGTTATCTTAAGCGCGCCGGTGGAAGTGACGCTCAGCGACGAGTCGCACCGGCACATGGTGTTGGCGGTGCAGGGGCCCAGCGCCACTGAGTTCAGCGAAAACGACACCATCCCCCTCACCGTGCAACTGCAACGCAGCGGCAACGCCTACGCCGGGCGCGCCCTGGTCGCCGAAATCCCGTTGCGCATCGTCTACACCGGCCGCGCCACCTACGGCCTGGCGCGCGCCGGCGACCCGGTGCCGAATGTATACGACGACCACCCGGCCAACGGCCGGTTGACGATTCCGGCCGGCGGCGACCAGGCCGCCGCCACATTGCGCATCGTGGAAAACCGCTTGAACGAGCCGGTGCGTCAGTTGCGGTTGAATTTTCGCCTGGACCCGGCCGACCGTCGGTCGACGCCACTGGGCTGGGCGACAAGCGCAGCCGGCGCGCCGGGCTACAACATCGATTACCGCATCGCCGACAACGACCCGCTGCGCGCCGAATGGGCCTCCACGGCTGATGTGCAGGCGGTGGAGGGCGGCGAGGCGTTGCTGCCGGTGCACTTCACCAGCGGCGGCGGCGCGGCCGCCAGCGTGGCTCAGGTCAATCTGCCGTATACGGTCACCGCCAGCGCCGGGCGCGTCGGCGTGGCGCCGCTGTGGCGCGACCCCGGCGGCGGCGTGCTGTCGGTGCGCGCCGGGGCCACCGGCGGCGTCATCCGCTTGACATTGCCGGCCGTCCCGGCCGATTCCGGTGACGGTCTCATCAGCGTCGCCTTAGGCGCGCCGGTGCTGACCACGCCGCCTTCGCGGCGCGCCGGTCTGCCGATGCCGGTGGCCACCCACGACCCCGCCCCGGCGCGCATCCGCGTGCGCTACCTGCCGGACGCCGCGCCGCGGTTGTTCAGCATCGCCGCGGCGAGCAGCGAGGCGGTGGAAGAGGGCGGCATGGCGCGGTTCACGGTCACCGTGGCCGGCCTGCCGCCGAGCGCGGATGCGCCGGCCGCGGTGAACTGGCGGGCGGTGAGCGGCGCGACCACGGCCGCCAACGCCGCGGATGCCGACGATTTGATGTCGGCCGGCGGGCGCGTGCAGTTCATCTCCGGCGCGCCACAGACCTTCGCCGTGGAACTGAAAGATGATGCGCTGAACGAAGGCGCGGAAACCCTGAGCGTGATGCTGGAATCGCCCACCGCCGGGGGCATCGACGCCAACAACGCCTCCGCCTCGGCCACCATCGCCGCCTCCGACCCGCTCACCGTGCGCCTCGAAGGCGGCGGCGTGGTGGCGGAAAGCGCGGGGGCGGCGCGGTTCACGGTCACCCTGTCAGGCCGCTCGGCCGGCCCCATCGGCGTGCCGCTGCTGTTCAGCGGCAGCGCGACCGCGGCCGGCAATCGGCGCGATGTCACCGCCCCCGCGCAGGTCACGGTGCCGGCGGGGGCGCAGAGCCGCGTGTTTGAGGTGGGCATCGTGGAGGACAGCGCCATCGAGGCGCGCGAGACCTTCACCCTCACCCTGGGTGCGCTCCTGAACCCCGGCCCCGGGGCCGGCCCCGCCAGCCGCGCCG
>JAPPQJ010000080.1 GCA_028817015.1 Gammaproteobacteria bacterium | reverse complement strand
CGGCTTGCGCCCGGTGATGTCCTCGCCGTCCAAGTGAATGCGCCCGGCGGTCGGGGCGTATACGCCGGCGATGAGGTTGAACAGCGTGGTCTTGCCGGCGCCGTTCGGGCCGATGAGGCCGGTAACGGTCCCCGGCGCAATCTCAAGGCTGGCGTTGTCGACGGCTTTCAGCCCGCCGAAATGCTTGGAAACGGCTTCAACCCGTATCATTATCTGGCGGTGGCCTTCAGCCCGGTGATTACAAGTGATGCGCCGGATGAGTATAGCAAATAAATCATCCGGGAAACCCGCCAATCAGCCGCCACTCAACGCCCATGCGCGCCTGACATCACGCCCCCCACCGCTTGACCAGCCGGCCGACCGCTTCGGCGAATTCGGCCTGGTGGTATTCCTGGAACACCGACCAGGAGCAAAAGGTTTTCGGGTCACGGACGCGGTGCGGAAAGAGGATGCCGTTCAGGTGGTCGTATTCGTGCTGCCAGGTGCACGCCGAGTAGCCGCGCACCTCGCGCGACTGCTTTTTGCCCCGGCGGTCGTGGTAGGACACCGCGATTTCGACATGCCGTTCGACGGTGGCGCGGATTTGCGGCACGGACAGGCAGCCTTCATTGGAGGGGAAGGTTTGGTCCGACAGAAATTTGATTTCCGGATTGATGGCGATGGTCAGCGGAATCGGCGGCTTATACGGATAGCGCGGGTTGTCGTTGACTTCCATCACAAACAGGCGGTAAGGGATTCCGACCTGGTTGGCGGCGATGCCCGCTCCATCGGCGGCGCGCATGGTGTCGATCAGGTCTTCGATCCAACCCTGGACTTGCGCGGTGCCGATGCGTTCGACATCGACTTCGGCGGCGCGGGCCTCCAGAACCGGATGGCCGATTTGCAGAATGTCGCGGATTGGCATGGATGTGCGTTGGTGCGCGGTGAAGGCCGGGATGCGCTTAACCGCGCGCGCTGCGGCTCTCGATAAACCGGTTGGCCCGGCAGCCAAAGGCGTTGTTTCGGATCAATCCGGCGACGGCTTCCAGATCCGGCTGAAAATACCGGTCGTTATCCCAGTAAGCGGCCGCAGAGCGCACTTTGGACCAGTAGTTCTCCAGCACAGCGTTGGATTTCAGCGGCCGGCGCAATTCGATTCCCTGGCAGGCGGCGAGCAGTTCGATGGCCACGATATACCGGGTATTTAGATTCATATCGGCCAACCGGCGCGCCGCGAAAGTGGCCATGCTGACATGGTCTTCCTGATTGGCCGATGTCGGCAGGCTGTCCACGCTGGCGGGGTGCGCATGGCTTTTGTTTTCGCTGGCCAGCGCGGCGGCGGTGACCTGCGCGATCATAAACCCGCTGTTGACGCCCGCGTCCTCGACCAAAAACGCGGGCAACTGACTCAGGCCGGCGTCGAGCAGCAGCGCCATGCGCCGCTCGGACATGGCGCCGATTTCGGAGACGGCCAACGCGATGTTGTCGGCGGCAAAGGCCACGGGTTGGGCGTGAAAATTGCCGCCGGATAAAATGTCCCCCTGGGCGGTGAAAATCAACGGATTGTCGGAAACCGCATTGGCCTCGATTTCAATAATGCGGGCGGCGTGGCGGAGTTGGTCCAGGCAGGCGCCCATCACCTGCGGCTGGCAGCGCAGCGAGTAAGGGTCCTGCACTTTTCCGCATTCATGATGCGAGGCCTCAATTTCGCTGGGCTGCAGCAAGGCGCGGTAAATGCGGGCCGCCGCAATCTGCCCGCGCTGGCCGCGCACCGCCTGAATGCGCGGGTCAAACGGCGCGCGGCTGCCGAGCGCCGCTTCCACGGTCAAACTGCCGGCAACGAATGCGGCATTGGCGTTTTGTTCGGCCTCGAACAATCCTTTCAGCGCCAGCGCGGTTGACACCTGGGTGCCGTTCAGCAACGCCAGCCCTTCCTTGGCGGTCAGACTCAGCGGTGACAGGCGCGATTTTTTCATGGCCTCGGCGCTGTCCATCAACCGGCCGTGCAGGCGCACCCGGCCTTCGCCGATGAGCGGCATGCAAAGGTGCGCCAGCGGCGCCAGGTCGCCCGAGGCGCCCGCCGAGCCTTTTTCGGGAATGGCCGGCAAAATGCCGTTGTTGAGCATCGCCACCAGCAACGCCAGCACCTCCCGGCGCACGCCGGAGACTCCCCTCGACAGGGCGTTGATCTTAAGCAGGAAAATCAACCGGACGGTGGCGTCGTCGAGGGGGTCGCCGACTCCGGTGGCGTGCGAAAGAATCAGGTTGCGCTGCAATTCGCCCAGCCGGTTTGAGTCGATGCGCCGCTGCGCCAGGCGCCCGAATCCGGTGTTCACTCCGTAAACGATGCGCCCGTCCGCCACTTGACGGCGAACCACCTCGCGGGCCTTTTCCACCTCCGCCCAGGCGGATTCGGCGAGCGCCACCGACACGCCGTTGAAATAGGCGTCGCGCAAGTCCGCCAGCGACAGCGCCCCCGGTTCCAGGATTAGCGGTTTCATTGCCGCGCTCTCAACGCTTTCAACGCGCACCGGAAGCGTTGCCGGATTTCCGACTCAGAAGCGTGGCGGCCGTTTTCGACCACCCGCCTCCCGCCCACATAGACATCGCGCACGGTGTTTTGGTTTCCCGAGAAAATCCAACTGTCGAGCAGTTCATCGCCCCGGCGCTCGCACAGCAGCGGGTGCGCGGTGTCCAATACGATGAAGTCGGCGCGCTTGCCCGGTGCGATGACGCCGCTGTTGTGACCGCATGCCCGGGCCCCGCCGGCCACCGCCAGGTCATACAGGCGCCGGCCGGTGCCGAGGCCGCAGCCTGCGGACAGCCGGTTGCGCGAGCGGTGAACCAGGCGCTGGCCGTATTCCAGCCAGCGCAATTCTTCCACCGGCGACACCGAGATGTGGCTGTCGGAGCCGATGGCGAGGCCGCCTCCCTCCGCTAAATAACGCGCGGCGTTGAAAAATCCGTCGCCGAGATTGGCCTCGGTGGTCGGGCAAAGCCCCGCCACCGCGCCGCTTGCGGCTAATTGCGCGGTCTCAAAGTCGGTCATGTGGGTGGCGTGAATCAGGCACCAGTTGCGGTCAACGGCGAAGCGGTCATACAAATACTCAACCGGGCGGGCGCCGCTCCATGCGATGCAATCGTCCACCTCCCTGGTTTGCTCGGCGATGTGGATGTGGACGGGAAGCGGGCCCTGTTTGGCCAGCGCCTCCAGAATCTCGCCGAAGGTTTCCGGGGTAATGGCGCGCAGCGAATGCGCGGCGACGCCGGTCACCATGTTTTCATCGCCTCCGCTTTCCTTTTTCAGCGCCTCGAAGAGGGCGAGAAAACGCGCCGGGTCGTTGGCGAATCTGCGCTGCCGGCCGGCCGCCGGCCGCCCGCCAAACCCGCCGAACTGATAATAAGCGGGCAGGTGGGTGATTCCAATCCCGGTTTCGCGGGCCGATGCCAGGGTTTGCAGTGACATCTCGGCGATGCGGTCATACCGGGCGCCGTCGGTGCGGTGATGCAGATATTGAAATTCCGCCACGCGGGTGTAACCGGCTTTGAGCATCTCCACATACAACTGCGAGGCGACGGCATGCAGGTGATGCGGCTCCATGGCGTCCAGGAAGCGATACATCGACGCCCGCCAGGCCCAGAAGTCGCCGCTGTTGCCGGCGCGCTCGGCCAGCCCGGCCATCGCGCGCTGGTGGGCGTGGGAGTGCACATTCGCCATCCCCGGCAGAAGGCAGCCGCCGGCCGCTCCCGGAACGCCGGATTGCACGCAAGCGATGTCGCCGTTGCCGGCGATATCGACCGACACATCGTCAGCCCATCCGTCCGCCAGCAGCGCGGTCTTTACCCGCAAATTGTTCACACGGTCACCCGTTTCAGGCAATGGCGCATGGCCGGGCGGCCAAGTATACAATGCCGTAACGCGCGTTGACGAAAGCCAATGCGGCGTGCTGTAATGGCCGAATTCCGACATGACAGCAGCGGCAAATGCCGGCAAACGAGGGCGCCGATATGCCTGATATGCAATGGGACGCTTTGTGGGATAACGCTCAAATCGCGACCATGGCCGCCGGCGGCGCGCCTTTCGGATTGATAAAAGACGCGGCGGTGGGAGTCGCCGGCGGACGAATCGCCTGGCTCGGAAGCCGCAGCGAAATCCCCGCTTCGGCGGCGCACTGCCCGGCCCGCATGGATTGCGCGGGCCGCCTGGTGACTCCCGGCCTCATCGACTGCCACACCCACCTGGTCTATGGCGGTCACCGCGCAAAGGAATTTGAA
>JAPPQJ010000009.1:2065-11352 GCA_028817015.1 Gammaproteobacteria bacterium | reverse complement strand
GAACTTCTTCATCGCCGACATCGGCTCGCTGCTGCCGAGCGTCATCTCCGGCGCTGAAATCGTCGCCATCGTACTGTCGCTGCCGACCACCGGCCCGATGCTTCTGTCCGCATTGCAAAGTCAGGACATGTATTTAGCCGGCACCTTCCTGCTGTTCCTCGCCCTGCTCACCGTGGTCGGCCTCCTCATCTCCGATTTGCTGCTGGCGTGGCTCGACCCGCGCATCCGCCTGCAGGGGGCGGCGGTGCAATGAATCATTCCGCGCACACCGGGCGTCAATCCGAACATTATGTCTCCGACGCGCCGTTCGACCCGCATTCGGTCGAGCGACTCACCGCCGACCAGGAAAAGTATTTCTTCGCCTCGCGCCGCCAACTGATGTGGTGGAAATTCAAGCGCCACAAGGTGGCGGTCACCTGCGGCTTCATTTTGCTCGTCTTATACGCCTCGACGCTCATCTCCGAATTCATCGCCCCCTACAACCTGCACTCGCGCGACACCCACCACATCTACGCACCGCCGCAGGGCTTGCATTTGTTTCACCAGGGGCGCTGGGTCGGCCCGTTCGTCTACGGCTACGACTACCGCCTCAACCTCGACAACTTGAAGCGCGAATACATCGCCAACCCGGACAAAGTGCAACCGATTCTGGGGGCGCATCGACATGGACTTCCACTTCGTCTGCCCGGCCGAAGGCGGCACGCTGTTCCTGCTCGGCACCGACCGCCTGGGCCGCGACATGTTCTCGCGCGTGGTATACGGCGCGCGCATCTCGCTGCTCATCGGCCTGGTCGGCATCGCCGCCAGTTTGTTCCTCGGCCTGCTGCTCGGCGGCCTGGCCGGCTACTACGGCGGCTGGGTCGACTCCGGCATTCAACGCCTCATCGAAATCCTGCGGTCGTTCCCGGAACTGCCGCTGTGGATGGCGTTGTCGGCGATTCTGCCGGTCACCTGGAGCCCGATTTTGGTGTTCTTCGGCATCACGCTGATATTGGCGCTATTGGACTGGACCGGCCTGGCGCGCGCGGTGCGTTCCAAACTCCTGGCGTTGCGCGAGGAGGACTACTGCGCCGCCGCCCGGCTGCTCGGTGCGCGCCCGAAGCGCATCATCGCCCGCCACCTGCTGCCCGGCTTCGCCAGCCACATCATCGCCTCGGCCACGCTGTCGATTCCCGGCATGATCCTCGGCGAAACCGCGCTGTCGTTTTTGGGCTTAGGCCTGCGCCCGCCGATAACCAGTTGGGGCGTCCTTCTGAACGAGGCCCAGAACATGAATGTGGTGGCGTTGTATCCGTGGCTGATTCTGCCGGTGGTGCCGGTGATAGTCATCATCCTGGCGTTCAACTTCTTCGGCGACGGCCTGCGCGATGCGGCCGACCCTTACAAGTAGCGAAGCGGCGAACCACACCGCCCCCGGCCGATTGTTATTCGACCGGCTCCAACCGCAAAACCCGGCCGCGGCGCTCATCGGTGATGAGATACAGATACCCGTCCGGGCCGCTTTTCACATCGCGAATGCGCGCCACGCCGCCGAGCAAAACCTCCTGCGCCACCACCTCATCCCCGCGCATTTCCAGCCGCCGCAGATGCCTCAACTTCAGAGCGCCGACGAACAAATCCCCTTTCCATTGCGGAAAACGCCCGCCGTCGTAAAACGCCATGCCGCTCGGGGCGATGGACGGCGACCAAAAGACCACCGGCTGCTCCATGCCCGGCGCATGCGTCTGGTCGGAAATAATCGCGCCGCTGTAATCGATGCCGTAGGTAATCGCCGGCCAGCCGTAGTTGGCGCCGGGCTGGTCCAACTTGTTCACCTCGTCGCCGCCGCGCGGGCCGTGTTCGTGCATCCACATGGACTGGTCGGCGGGGCGCACCGCCAGCCCCTGGCCGTTGCGGTGGCCGTAGGAATAAATTTCCGGTTTGACATCGTTGCGCGCGGCAAAAGGATTATCCGCCGGCACCGAGCCGTCGTCGTTGACCCGCAGCACCGTGCCTAAATGGTTTGACGGGTCCTGCGCGTCGTGCAGGCGGTGGTAGCGGTCGCCGGTGGTGATAAACAGCGAGCCGTCGGCGGCGAACGCCAGGCGCGAACCGTAATGCGCCCTTCCCCGGGTCTTGGGCGCAACCTTGAAAATCGTCTCCAAATCGTGCAGTTGATCACCGCGCAGTTGCCCCCTGGCCACCTCGGTGCCGGCGCCGCCCGGCCCGCCGCCCGAATAGGAAACATACACCAAGCGGTTGCGCGCAAAGTCCGGGTGAACGGCGACATCCAGCAGGCCGCCCTGCCCGCCGAAATAGATGTTGTCCGGCAAGCCGACAATCGGCCGGGAGTCCAGTTTGCCGCCGGTGATTAAGCGCAGTCGCCCTCTCTCCTTCTCGGTTACCAGCAGGTCGCCGTTCGGCAGGAAAGCCATGCCCCAGGGATAGTGCAGACCCGATGCCACCACCCGGACGCGAAACGCATGCTGTTCGGATGAGATGACATCAGCCTGCAAGCGCGGGACATCGCATGCCAGCAGCAACAGCGCACCGACCACCGGCCTGCACAAGCCGCCCGCAAGCGCCCGGACAGTGAATGGAAACGAGAAGCGATGGATTGGCATTAAGCGCGCGCCACTTCAAGGCCACGGTTTGTTAAGGTGAGTTGCGCCCCGGCACCGGGATGCTCAGTGCGCATAAAATAACCGATGATGGCGGAAATTGCCACCGGATGCCGCAAGCCCGCAACATATGGCGGCGGATTGTTGACGAGGAACGGCGCCGGAGATTGCAGTTTGGGCGCCTATCTATCAGGTGGCCCCGCTTTACGGATCAACAAGCCGAATGTCAGACCCCGCAACCGGCGCACTTCATTCATCCGCCGCTTCCTGGTCCAGGCCGGCCAACCGATACCACTCCCCGGCTTTTGCGGTGTCCCGCTCGACGCCTTCGCCGCGTTCATGCATCATCCCCAGCGCGGCGCAGGCGCCGGGCAGGCCCTGGCCGGCGGCGCGCTTGAACCATTTGGCCGCTTGCGCGGGGTCTTTGTCGGCGCAGTCGCCGTGCAGATACATCACGCCCAGACCGTGGTGGGCGAGCGCCAGGCCCTGGTCGGCGGCGGCTCGCATCCACTTCATCGCCAACGCCGGGGCGCGCACCACGCCGAGGCCGTTCTGGCGCATGATGGCCAGCCGGTATTGCGCCTCGGGCTGCCCGCACTCGGCCAGCGGCGCCAACAGCGCCATGGCCTGGGAAAAATTCCTGGCTTCAAAGGCGGCGATGCCGCTCGACAAATCCATGTCGGGCGAAGGCGGGGCGTCGGGCGTGTCGGGCACGGCGGGGATTAATCAGCCGGCGGAACATACGCCGGGTCGTTGGGGTTCATAAAGATGAAACGATGCTGGCCCGGTTCGAGTTCCACATAGTCCAGGGTCGCGCCGCGCAGGAATTCGGCGCTGGTCGGCGCGATGATGACCTCGACGCCGTTTGAGGCGGCGCGGGTGTCGTGTTGACCCGGCTGGTCCAGGCCCATCGCATAGTCGAAGGTGCCGTCCGCCAGGCGCTTGGCGGCGAGGCGCAGGCACAGGCCGGGGGCGCCGGCGCGGTCGATGGATTGGCGGATTTTCCCGGCGGCTTTGCGGGTGACGGTGACCATGACCTCTACACCGCCCGCCCGACACCGGCTTTGTGCGCGCGCACGAAGGAGATGAAGCGCGCAATCCACGGGTTGGCGGCGGTGTTTCTGAAGTGCGAATAGTTGGCCAGCACGTTGGCGTGCACCAGGCCATCGAAGCGCCCGTTGATGCCGTGGCCGCGTTGCACGCGGTAGGCGAATTTGAGCCGGGCGTCGGCGGGCAGTTGCAGGCGCGAGTAGTGAAACTCGTGGGCCGGGATGTCGCGCCCGTTGCCGGCGCCGCCGGCCGGCCACGGCGCGTGCCCGGTTTCCCGCAACACCACATAGCCGCGCCCGACCGGGCGCTCGCTCATATAGATGCGCGCCGGGAGGGCGCCGGCCATGTCCCAGGTTTGGCCGCCCCAAGTCAAACTGCGGGCCAAATACATCAGCCCGCCGCACTCGGCATACACCGGCCCGCCGCGCTCGACAAAGCGCTTGACCGCGGCGCGCATGGCGCGGTTGCCGGCCAGTTGTGCGGCGTGGGTTTCGGGGAATCCGCCGCCGATATACAGCGCATCGGCGCCGGGCAGGGCGGCGTCTTTGAGGGTGTCGAAGGGCACCAGGCGCGCGCCGTGGTCGGCGAAGGCGGCCAGGTCGTCGGCGTAGTAGAAGGTGAACGCGGCGTCTCGGGCGACGGCGACAGTGACCTCGGCGGCGGGCGGCGCCCCGTCCCCCCATACCGGGCTTGACCCGGCATCCAGCGCTTTCTGCGGCTTTGGCGGGCGCGGGAAAGGAAAGTCGCCGGACTCCCGCTGTCGCGGGAGCGGCGCATTGGGGCGCCCGGCGGCGGGGGCGGTGCCAGGGGCGCGGGCGGCGATGGCTTCCACCGCATCGAGGTCAACTTGCGCGGCGAGGGCGTCGGCCAGGGCATCGATAACCCCGGCCGCCGTCTCGTCGCAGGTCACCAGCCCAAGGTGGCGCTCGGCGATGTTGAGCGTAGCGTCGAAGCGCACCGCACCCAGCACTTCGATGTCGGTGTATCTCTCGATAGCGGCGCGCAACTTGGCTTCGTGGCGGGCGCCGCCGGTGTTGTTGAGGATGACGCCGGCCATGTCGAGGCGCGGGTCGAAAGCGCGATAGCCGAGCAGCAGCGGGGCGACGCCGCGGGTCATGCCGCGCGCATCCAGCACCAGCAGCACCGGCGCGCCTAACGCTTTGGCCAGCGCCGCGTTGCTGTCGGCGCCGCCTACATCCAGGCCGTCGAACAGGCCTTTGTTGCCTTCAATGATGCCCATTTCGCCGGCGCGCACGGCGCCCAGGCGGGCGCGGATTTCGGCGTCGGTCATGGTGTGGAAATCGAGGTTGATGCACGGCCGGCCGGCGGCGCGGCTCAGCCACATCGGGTCGATGTAGTCGGGCCCCTTTTTGAACGGATGCACGCGCCAGCCGCGCCGCCTCAAAGCCGCGCACAGGCCGGCGGCGATGGTGGTCTTGCCGGACGACTTGCGCGCCGCCGACACCAGCAGGCGGTGCATCGCGCTATCCCCGCTGCCTCGCGCGGCGCGGCGGCGGCATGAACGGCAGAACGCGCAACGCCGCCAGCAGCAACAGCAACGCCGCCGCCACGCCGCCGAGGCCGAGGAGGAATTCGGGCAGCGATGGCGCATAGGCGGCGACCTCGCCGTCGTAGAAACCGCCGGTCACGGTCTTGCCGGGGAAAATCGGCAGCGGAAACGCCTGGCCGCCGATGATGATCACATACAAATGCGCGAAGCCGCCGAGCACCACCAGCGCGGCGGCGGCGCACAACCGCCGGACGCCGGGCGCGGGGGCCAGCAGCAACGCCAGCGGCAGCGCGCCGCCGAGCCCGGCCTGGGCCCAGAACAGCGCGGTGTAGACGCCGCCCCGCATCAGGATGAAGCGCTCCACGGCGCGGCGCTCGGCGGCATAGCCATGGGTCAGGTGAAAAATCGCGGTGAGCAACAGCACGGCGGCCACGAACCACGCCAGCAGCCGGGCCTGGCGGGCGAGCACGGACTCGTCCAGATAATCGCCGTGCCACCTGGCCAGCGCCGCCGCCACCAGTTGGAAGGCCGCGCCGCCTAAGGCCAGCGACAGCGCGATGAACAGCGGCGCCATGACCGCCGCATGATACATCGGGCGCGCCACCACAAAGCCGAAGATCGCGCCGCTGCCGCTGGTCAGGACCAACCGCCACAGCAGCGACAACATCCCGGCCGCCCGCACCCGGCCGGCGCGCCGCGCTCCCGGTTCAACCAGGACATACAAATACCCCACCGCCAGAGCGATGAAACCGGTGTATAAGAGAATGTTCCAGGCGAACACCGACTTGAAGTTGTAGTGGGTCAGGGCCACGATTAACCGGTCCGGGCGCCCGAGGTCGAGCACCAGCACCAGCAGGCCGCCGACCAGCAACACTATCGCCAGCAGCGCCGACAATCCGGCCAGCGGTTGATACTCATCCAGGCCGAACACCGAAGACAGCGACGCCACATTCAACGCCCCGGACGCGGCCAAAATCAACGCCAATGCGAATACATGCGGAATGCCCCACACCACCCGGTTGTTCATGCCGGTGATGTGGTGGCCGCCGGCATCCATGTAATGCGCGGCGGCATACCCCAGCGCCGCCAGCGCCAACAACACGGCGAGCGCGGCGCGGTACTCGGGGGCGGTGATTTTCAGTTGGTGGAAGTGGGCGGGCATCGTCAATGGTCACAGATTTTCATAACGAACCCCGGTGTTTAAGTCGAGGTCGGCGCGCAGTTGGCGGCTGGGGGCGGATTTCAGGCGCCGGGCAATCGCGCTTTGCGGGTCGTTCAAGTCGCCGAACAGCAGCGCGCCATTGCCGCAATCGTCACCGCCGCCGCTGTTGCAAACTTCGACGCAGGCCGGGGCGCGCTCCTCGTCGATGCGGTGGACGCATAAAGTGCAGCCTTCGACGGTGCCTTTGCCGCGCGGCGAATAGGGCTTCTGGGCGGTCAGGTTTTCGTGAACGAACGAGCGCGCCTGATACGGGCAGGCGATGACGCAGTAGCGGCAGCCGATGCAGGTGTGTTTGTCCACCAGCACCACGCCGTCTTCGCGCCGGAAAGACGCGCCGGTCGGGCAGACATCCACGCACGGCGGCTGCTCGCAGTGCTGGCAAAGCACCGGCAGCGAGGTGACGCGGCCGCTGTGCTCGTCGGTGAGCGTGACCTTGCGTATCCACTGCGCGTCGGTTTCCGGCCGGCCGGTGCCGGTCAGGCCGTGCTCGTCATTGCAGGCGCGCACGCAGGCGTCGCAGTCCACCGCGCATTTGTCGGTGTCGATGAGCAGGCCCCAGCGGGTGGCGGCGGTGACCGGTTGCGCATCGGATTGAGCCGCGGCCCACTCCATTAAGCGCAGCCCCGGGGCCGCCGCCACCGTCGATGCCGCGGCCGCGAGCAACTTGCGGCGTTTGCGGTTGGCGGGCGCGGTCATGGCCGAGTCTCGCCCCCATATCCCCCCCGCCGGGGTGGAACAAAAGGGGGGGCCGCGGCGTGGCTGGCGGATGTGTCCGGCACCGCCGCGTGACATTCGAAGCAATCCATTTTCACGCCGGTGAATTCATGGCAGGCGTGGCAGAACTGGCCGGGCGCATCGATGCGGATGAAGTCGCCATGGCCGTCGCGCTGCGCGTGGCAGGCGATGCAACCGACTAAACTATGCTTGCGCCCGCGGATGCCGCCGCGCACGGTCAGGTCGCGCTCGTGGTTCAGAAAATCCATGTGGTTGCGGCGCATCACATCCAGCGGCTCGACGCAGGTCGCGCCTTTGCCGCGCGGCAGTTTCGGCGGGCCGTCGGCGAGGGCGTTGACGCTGACAACCGCGGCCAGCACCGGCGCGAAGATGGCGGCGCTTATGATGCGCGGAATCGCAAAAAACCCGCCGCCACTCATCACCGCGCGCCTCATTCGCCCAACCCCATGTCGATATACCCGGTCGGGCACACTTCGGCGCAGATGTGGCAGCCGATGCATCGAGCGTAGTCGGTGTCCACATAGCGCCCGAAGGCGGCGCGGTCTTTGCCCACCTTGAACACCGCCTTTTGCGGGCAATAGACCACGCAGTTGTCGCACTCGAAACACATGCCGCAACTCATGCAGCGGCCGGCCTCGGCGCGCGCGGCGTCGGCGTCCAGGCCGGCGCGGCGTTCGTCGAAATGCTCAAGCACTTGCTCAGCGTCCGGGCCGGTGCGCGCGCGGCGGTTTCGGGGGTCATGGTTGAAATGGCCGAGGAACAGTTTGTCGGAGGGAATGACCTCGTGGCGGCTGCGGTCTTCGTAGTTATGCACCGCGAAGGCGGCGGAATCGCTGCCGCGATGCTGGCCGGATTGGCACGCCGCCGGCGCGCGGTCGGCCTCGCGGAGTTTGTCCAGTAAATTGAAATGATGCACATCGACTTTCGGCCGTCGCGGCGGTTTGGAATCGGCGCAATCGGAATCGCCGCCTTGCGCCAGGAACCGGTCGATGCTGTCGGCGGCGATGGACGCCTGGCCGATGGCGGTGGTGAGAAGATGCGGGCGGATGATGTCGCCGGCGGCGAAATGGCCGGGGCGATGGGTCACGCGATACCACGAATCCACTTCGAGGCGGGCGGCGCCGCTGTTACCACTGCCGTTACTGTCGCCGTCGCCGCTGACCAGCGCCTCCAGTCCGCGCCAGTCGACGCCCTGGCCGATGGCCGAGACAATCAAGTCGCATTCAATGTCGAACGCTTCGCCGTCCGCCAACGCCACCGGCGCACCGCCCTCGACCCGGCATTCGCGCATGCGCAACGCCACCGCGCGCCCATCGCCGCCGAGCACCACTTCCACCGGCATCACGCCGTAGCGAATGTCCACGCCCTCGCGCAATGCATCTTCGATTTCGTGCTCGGTGGCGGTCATTTGCGCGCGCGGGAACAGCGAGGTGAGGGTCACCTTCGCGCCTTCGCGGCGCGCGGCGCGGGCCGAGTCGTGCGCGACATAGCCGCCGATGACGGTCTCGGCGCGCGCGCCCGAAGCGTTGCGGATGTTGCCGAGGCGCCGCGCCACCGACACCACATCGATGGAGGTGTCACCGCCGCCCACGCACACCACGCGCGCGCCGGCCGCCTGCAGTCGCCCGCGGTTGAAGGCGTCGAGGAAGGCCACGCCGTTGACGCAGTTGGGCGCATCGCCGCCGGCCACCGGCAGCGCGCGCCCCGACTGGCAGCCGATGGCCCACAAGATGGCGTCGAATTCGCGCTCGAGGTCTTCGATAGCGGGGCTGTCGCCGGGGTTGCCGGCGCCGACGCGGGTGTTCATGCGCAGTTCAATGCCGCCCAAGTCGAGGATGCGGGCGATTTCGCGGTCGAGAGTCGCGCGCGGCGTGCGGTAGTTGGGGATGCCGTAGCGCATCATGCCGCCGGGCTCGGCGTGTTCGTCGAAAATCACGCTGGCGTGGCCGCGGCGCCGCAGTTGGCAGGCCGCGGCCAACCCCGCGGGCCCGGCGCCGACGATGGCCACGCGCTTGCCGCCGAGCGCGGCGTCGCAGGCCAACCGGTAGTTTTCCGCCACCGCGTGGTCACCGATGAATTGCTCGACCGCGTTAATGCCGACGAAGTCGTCCACCTGGTTGCGGTTGCAGCCGGCCTGGCACGGCGCCGGGCAGACCCGGCCCATCACCGA
>JAPPQJ010000009.1:0-2027 GCA_028817015.1 Gammaproteobacteria bacterium | reverse complement strand
GCCGCGCACGATTTGCAGCCAGCCGCGCACATCCTCGCCGGACGGGCAACTGGCCTGGCACGGCGGCGTGCGGTGCACATACACCGGGCATTTGTGCGAACTGTCCTCGTTGAAGATGGCGTCCTGCCAACTCACCCATTGGCGGTCGCCGTCCTGGTAAGCGCGCAGCGTGAGAGGGTCGGCCCCCCCCTTTATCCCCCCCCGGCGGGGGGAGGCGGCTTGCGATTTATCCGCCGCCGCCATGTCAATGCTCCCCGCCGTCGAGAATCAGCGCATCGCCGACCAACTGGTGGACGCTGACCACCCTGTCCATGCCGAGGTCGTAATGCGGCAGGATTTTGGTGAACTGACTTTTGCAGATGGCGCAAATCGCCGCCATATGCGTGACGCCGTGCTCAGCGATGACTTCGTGCAGCGCCTGCATGCGCGGCAGCGCGCCCTTGACCCGCAACTCAACCAGATCGTCGGTCAACAACCCGCCGCCGCCGCCGCAGCAGAAGGTCGCTTCACCGATGGTGTCGGCGCGCATATCGACGAAGTGATCGCAGGCGGCGCGGATGATGTCGCGGGGAACGGTGAACTGCCCGCCGGGAACGCCGCCCATGCTCGAGGCGCGCGCCACATTGCACGAGTCGTGAAAGGTTACTGTCTTGTCGTCGTGAATGCTTTTGTCGAACGACAATGCGCCGCGGTTGATTAAGTCGTGAGTCACTTCGCAGATGTGCTGCGGCGCAGGGTAGTTGGCGTCGAGAAAATCGAACGGGCCGATGAGCGTGTTCCAGTAACTGTATGCAACCCGCCAGGCGTGCCCGCATTCGCCGACCACGATGCGCTTGACGCCGAGTTCCAGCGCCGCCTCGCGCACCCGCCCGGCGACTTTTTTCATATGCTCGTTGCTGCCGACAAACAACCCGAAGTTGGCCGCTTCCGATGCGTGCGAACTTAAGGTCCACGAAATGCCGGCGCGGTGGAAGACTTTGGCGTAGCCGATTAACCCGTCGATGTGCGGTTCGGCGAAGAAGTCCGCGGACGGGGTCACCAGTAAAATTTCCGCGCCGCGCTCATCCAGCGGGAAGGCGACTTGCGCGCCGGCATCTTCGCTGACTTCCTCCGCCAACTCCTGCAATGTATGCGCCAACGCCGGCCGCTGCAGGCCGAGGTTGTTGCCGATGTCATGAACCTTGCCGATGATTTCGTTGGAGTATTTTTGCCCGATGCCGACGCTGGCGAGAATTTCCCGCCCGGCCATGGTCACCTCCGCGGTGTCGATGCCGAACGGACAATACACCGAACACCGCCGGCATTCGGAGCACTGGTGGTAGTAGGCATACCATTCGCGCAGCACATCCTCGGTCAAGTCAACCGCGCCGACCAACCACGGAAACCACTTGCCTATGAGCGTGAAATACCGCCGGTAAACCGCGCGCAACAAATCCTGCCGCGCCACCGGCATGTTGTTCGGGTCGGCGGTGCCGAGGAAGTAATGACACTTGTCGGTGCACGCCCCGCACTTGACGCAGGAGTCCATGAACACCCGCAGCGCGCGGCTGGTGTCCAGCAACTCTTTCATCCTGGCGAGCGCTTTGTCGTGCCAGTCGTCCACCAGTTCCCCCGGAAACCCGAGCGCCTGCTGATGCTCCGCTTTGGCGACAAACGGCCGGCTATGCGCCATCGCCCCGCCCTGCAACGCCGGCGTCTGCGGCGGGTTGACGATAACGGGGATGGTGAAGTCGGGTTTCATTTGCATGGATAGCGGTTGCCGGGCGCGCCATGATGTCCGGCGAAAATACCGTCGCCATTTATATGTTTGTTTTCCCTTCCCGGGTTAGCCAATCTGAGGGGGTAGGCGCGGGGGGTCATGGTTGGCGGGGCTTGTTGGTGATGGTGGGTTCCCGGCTCAGCCATTTGCGCCATTGGTCGGTGAGGGCGGGGTCGACGCCGAGGGTTTGGGCGGCGGCGTGGTCGAGGGTTTTGCGGGCCGGGTCTTGCGCGCACTGGGAGAGGCGTTGCAGCGGGGTGTTTTTGAC
>JAPPQJ010000183.1 GCA_028817015.1 Gammaproteobacteria bacterium | reverse complement strand
GACCGAACATGCACTGCTCCAGCAACGCCGCATCGCGGGCGATTTTTGCGCCATTGATATCCAACCCTTCCACCCATTGGCAGAATCGGCGGACAAGTTTTTCCGTTTCCGCGCGCATCCGATTCCCGGCGAAACGACTTCCTAACGGCAAAACATCATGGCGATACTCGGAAAACAGGCTTTTATACAGCCGGCCTTTGTTCTCGGAGAAAAATCCCGCGAATTCTTTTGGGTTGGCAAAAACGCCGAACTCATTAAACAAGGCCATGCCGCCATTGCGAATCCCCTCATCGCCGCATTTACGCACCGCATCAGCGATGCGCTGCAGTATGCGGCGGCATGCCAATTCGGAAAAGTCGATGTGTTTGTTGATTCCCCGCGCGCGTTTTCCGGCGCGTTGCCGCTCGGTTATCTCATGACCGGCAACAATATCCACGGTGGCTTGCGTCTCGATTTTTTCCCAATGAGCCACCCGCTGCCGGCGAAGCAGTTCCAGTCTTTCGCTGTCTTCCCGCAATACCTGTTCGATGTCGGTTGCCGAATAGACGGGCGCGCCACGATAATGATTCAACTTCCGCCGCAGAAATTTCGCCGCATCCTCCGTGCCATCTTCGGTTTCTTTGTTTTTTGGAAAGAAGTATTCCGGCAGATACTTCTTGGCAACCGTGTTATCCCCTTTTTTGCCGTTCATCTTTTTGCGGATAATTTCCGCCAGTTGAAGCGTCAATCCCCGGCACTCCTCAAAAGAGTCGCTGAATTCTTCCACTTTTTCCGCATGTTCTTTGCCTGCGACATGCGCCCCCTTCCCCATCAGCGCATCCAGCGCCTCTTGCGCTTCCGCTTTTTTGCCGCTCATGCTTTCCAGAATCCGGTTCAACTCCCTAAAACCACCCGGTAAAATTTGAACGAAATCTTCTTCTATGTCGGCAACCCCTTTCTCCCGCTTCAGTCGCGCCATGTTGCTTTCGATGTCGTCGGATTGTTCTCCGATTTTCTCCAAACTGAGTTTTAATTCTCTCAGCCGCTTCCAGTAGTTGGAAATGAAACTGGCAATACCGCCGCCAAACAACGAGCGAAAGCCATCATAGCCGGTTTGGTTGTCCTCCAATAAAGCACGGGCGATTCTTTGTATTTCTTTCAATGCTTTCTCATGGCAATCGCCAAGGTGAATGTCCGAGACCGGCTGGGAAAATAACCGTATTCCCGTTTTCGGGTTAAGCAACCATGCGAGGGCGTTATAACTTTGCGTGTCGGAAAGCAAAATTTCCTTAATAATGGTTTCTGTGGTTTCGTTTTCCGGGCTGAGTTCTGTCCGCGCTATAAATGCGGCAAGCGACACCATCTGATGCATGGCGTATTCGAGAGCATCTTCGGTGGTGTATTGTGCATTGCCGAGAAACGTTTGTGTTTTGCCGTCCCACAAAACTCGAAATTCATACTCGTTCTCTTCCGGTAATGTGAAAGAAAAGCCCGCGTCCTTGCCCGCTTCAATCACGGCTTCCCATCTGTCCTTTTCTTTGTTTTTTGCCCAAAGTTGGCCATCCGTTATGCGCCGACTCAAAGCATCGATGAATTCAGAAAGCGCGCCGCCCGTCCCTTCGTTCTTCGATTCGGGGATGTTCAGAGCGGTCCTAATGCGGTGCCGAACGCCGTCCAAATTTTTCTTATTGCCGCGGAAGTCTTTTCCCAACCCCGCCAATAAATCTGTGCCGGCGGAACCCTGCAGTTGAAACGCTTTGCGAAACTGTTTATTAATTACGCTATCGAGTCGCGCGCCTTTGTTGATATGTGCCCTCGCGCTTGATGTGTTGGTAAAAAGTCGAAACCCCGCCAGATGCACCGCCGCAAAAAAGTGGAACAAGGAATGTTTTTTGATGGACGCCAACTGCCGATATTGAAACCGCAGAGTATCACGCGCCGCTTCATCCGGCACAGCGGCGGCAAGCGGGAACTTGAAAGTGAAAGTGTGACCGCCTGTGCCGTTGGATGCCGTGGCACCCAGCCGGCGGCGAAAATTTTTCGCGCGCTCGCCGCTGAGACAATGTTTTGGGTGCCTTTTGGATTTGTCTGAATTTTTCATGGGACGCATTCTACGCCATGGTCAATCGCGCGACAATCACCAACCGCGTATAATTCACCCTTTCCCGCCCAGAAATCCAACGCCAACACCCGTCCGTATTGCCGTCACCGGTGCCGCCGGCCCGTTTAATGCCCGACCCAATCCCGGCCGCCACGCCGCTGCGCCAATGCCCCCCACTCCGCCAATTTCCGGTTGATTATCGGCGTGCTGGTGCTGGCCGGTTCGGTCAGCATTATGCCACCGACATCTACGCGCCGAGTTTCCGGCATCTGCCGGATTTTTTCGGCACGCATGCCGGCATGGTGAAACTGACCATCAGCCTCAACGTGCTGATGTTCGGCATCGGCCAGATGTTTCACGGGCCGTTGACCGCTTTGGCCGCAAGCCGGTGCTGTTGGCCGCTATCGCTTTGTTCACGGTCAGCGGTTTCGCCGGCGCGTGTGGATTGAATTTTGTATCTGTTGCTGTTTTCTGTGATGGCAAAAACGTCCAGGCCGCCCGATTCTCTGTGCCTGAAAATGCCTCATATGTATCTGACCCCGTTACAGTCTGCTGACAAGCGCGGCGATGGCGTCTAAAATAGCATCGTCATGTCGGCCGCCCCCAACCCCCGCGTCGCAGCCCCCGCCGAAAACCGCGGCAATGACCGCTTCCTAAACGCCTCGGTCATCGCCGACCCGGTTCGTTACCGCCGCTGGCGCGCGGATAAACTGAAGCGCGCCCGGGGTTGTCTGGCGCAGCCGGTGGTTGAGGTTGGCGACCCGGCTCATCTTACGGCCGCGGAGTTGTCGGCGTTGCGCGAGCGGGTGGAGGCGGTGAACTTTGCGCTGTATCGCACTGCCGCCGCGTTCGACCATCTGGCGTTGAAACGCCTGTGCCGGCAGGCCGGGCTGGCGCGCCTGGTCGCCAACCCGTTTGCCGAGGCGTCCGGCATCAGCGAAATCCGCGCCGCCGCGCGCGGGCAATCGCGGCGTGCGTATATCCCCTACAGCAACCGCGCGCTGGACTGGCATACGGACGGCTACTACCACCCGCCGGGCCGGCCCATCAACGGCTTTGCACTGCACACGGTGCGCGCCGCCCCCCGTGGCGGGGCAAATCAATTGCTCGACCACGAGATTTTGTATCTGCTGTTGCGCGACCGGGCGCCGGCCCTCGCCGCCTGCCTGTTCGCCGATGATGTGCTGACCATCCCGCCGGGCACCGGGGCGGATGGAGCCCGGCGCCCGGCGCAGACCGGGCCGGTGTTTTGGGTGTGCGGCGGGCGGTTGCAAATGCGTTTTACCCTGCGGCAGCGTCATATATGCTGGAAAGAGTCGCCGCAGGTGCGGGCCGTGCTGGCCGAGATTAAGTCCATCCTCAACGACCCGGATTCGCCGCTCATGCTGACTCGGCGGTTGCGCGCCGGGGAGGGGATCATCTGCAACAACGTGCTGCACAACCGCGCCGCCTTCACTGTGCCGGCTGACGGGCAACCGGGGCGGCTGGTGTTGCGCGCGCGGTTTTACGACCGCATCGGGTTTAATGGCGAAGGCGGGGGAGCGTGAGAGCCATCCGCCGGGGCGCGATTCAACCGTGAAGCGCAACTCCCGCCGGGCCATATCCGGGGTGCTCCTTTGGAGCCGCGGATACGCTATTCAGTGGGCCTCAATCCGCAATCAAGCGCAATCAAGCGCAATGAAACACGCAGCCGGGGCCCGGCGCCGCCTCACAGTTCTGGCGCGACAACCGGTGCGGGCGCGGCGGCAAGGGCGCGCCGCGATTATTTGATCTTGCCTTCCTTGTAAATCACGTGCTTGCGAACGACCGGGTCGTATTTCTTGATGGACATCTTCTCGGTCATGGTGCGTTTGTTCTTGGTGGTGGTGTAGAAGTGGCCGGTGCCGGCGCTCGACACCAGTTTGATTTTCTCTCTCATGATCGGTTGCCCCGGTGTTGAAATGGAAATGAATGGCGCGATTGCAGCATGGGGGGCGCTTCACACCTGCCCGCCGCGGGCGCGAATATCGGCCAGCACCGCGTCGATGCCTTTTTTGTCGATGACGCGCAGGCCGGCCGCGGAAATTCTCAGTCGAACCCAGCGGTTTTCGCTCTCGACCCAGAAGCGCCGATAGTGCAGGTTGGGCAGGAATTTGCGCCGGTTTTTGTTGTGCGCGTGCGACACATGATTACCGCTCATGGTCTGTTTTCCGGTCACTTGGCAGACTCTGGCCATGGCTAAGCCCCGCTTGGATTGCGTTGAAAAGGAGCGCTTTATACCAGAAAAACGCGCCGATGGCCAGTGAAATTCGCGGTCAATTCGCCTTAGGCCGGGCGCTCGCCGCGCTCGATGACCACGCCGACATCGCCGGCGCCGCGCACCGCGCCGAATTTGTTGACCCGGACCCGGCACCACTTAAGGTGAAACTCGCTCACCAGGAGTTGGGCGATTTGCTCGGCCAGGGTCTCCACCAGCGTGAACTGGGAGGCGCGCGCGAACGCTTCGACCCGCTTGGAGACTTCGCGGTAACTCAGGGTATCCTCCAAGGCGTCGCTGCGGGCGGCGGCGGCGATGTCGAAGTGCATGTCCAGATCGATGGTGATGACCTGGCGGATGCGGCGCTCCCACTCCCACACGCCGATCACGCATTCGACTTTAAGGCCGTGAAGGTAAATAATATCCATCGAATCGCGTTGCACAACGGAAGTTGGAGTTAATGGGACGGGGCGGTTTGGCGACAAAATATGCGACCGGAAATATACTTTAATCCAGGCCAACCGCCAATGATTCGATGCTGAATATCGCGCTGCCGCTGCTGGCCTATCTGTTCGGCTCCATTTCCAGCGCCATCGTGGTGTGCCGGTTGATGTCGCTGCCGGATCCGAGGTCACTCGGCTCGCATAACCCCGGCGCCACCAATGTGTTGCGCTTCGGCGGCAAAAAGGCGGCCGCCATCACCCTCGCCGGGGATTTCCTCAAAGGCTTGATTCCAGTGCTGGCCGCCGGCGCGCTGGGCGGCGATTCGGTGGTCATCGCCTCGGCCGGCGGCGGCGCCTTTCTCGGCCACCTGTATCCGCTGTTCTTCCGCTTCCAGGGCGGAAAAGGCGTGGCCACCGCCGCCGGAGTGCTGGCCGGGCTGAGCGTGACCCTGATCGCGCTGCTGTTGGCGGTGTGGCTGAGTAGCGCGCTGCTGTTTCGCTACTCGTCGGTGGCGGCGCTGACCGCCGCCGTGGCGGCGCCGTGGCTGGTATGGTATCTGCTGCCCGGGCCGGGCTACCTCACGATGTCGCTGGCCATGGTCGCTTTGTTGTTCTGGCGGCACCGGGGAAACCTCCGCCGCCTGGCGGCCGGCGAGGAAAGCAAAATACGACTTCGCACCGGGGGCTAAGGCTTCAGGCCGTTCCGCTAAATGGCGCAGCGGCGGATTAAATCTCCTCCAAACTCCACCTCGGGCGGACTTCAAATGTGCCGTCCCAGGGCGGCGGCGGCAGGATTCCCGATGCCCTGAGGTAGCCGGCGTAGGCGATCATCGCGCCGTTGTCGGTGCACAGTTCCGGGCGCGGATAAAAAACCTCGACTCCCAGGTCGCCGGCGGCGCAGCGCAGTTGTTCGCGCAGGCGCGCGTTGGCGCCAACCCCGCCGGAGATGACCAGGCGCTTGCGCCCGGTCTGGCGCAGCGCGCGCAGGCACTTGATGACTAAGGTCTCGACCACCGCCACCTCGAAGGCCAGGGCGATATCGGCCACCGTCTGGGGCTCGAGTCGATGCTGGCCGGCGGTATGGCGCACCTGGGTTTTCAAGCCGCTGAAACTAAACTCGAGGCCGGCGCGGTTGGTCATCGGGCGGGGCAGGGAGAAGCGCCCCGGGCGCCCGTTCAATGCCGCCCTGGCGATGGCCGGGCCGCCGGGAAATCCCAGGCCCAGCAACTTGGCGGTCTTGTCGAAGGCTTCGCCGGCGGCGTCGTCCAGCGACTGGCCGAGTATGCGGTAGGCACCGACGGCTTCCACATCGACTAACAGAGTGTGGCCGCCGGACACCAGCAGCGCCAGCAGCGGGGTGGCCGGCGGGTCGGGCTCCAGCATCGGCGCCAGCAGGTGGCCTTCCATGTGGTGCACGCCAAGCGCCGGGACGCCCCACGCCTCGGCCAGCCCGGCGCCGACCGAAGCGCCGACCAACAGCGCGCCGGCCAGGCCGGGGCCGGCGGTGTAGGCGACCGCGTCCGGCTTAATGCCGCCGTTGGCCGGCGCCTCGAGCAAGTGGTCTATCAGCGGCAGCAGGGTTTTGATGTGGTCGCGCGCCGCCAATTCCGGGACCACGCCGCCAAACGGCTGGTGCACCTGGATTTGCGTCGCCAGGCGGTGCTCAAGCAGCCCGGCGTCGCCGTCGTAAATCGCGGCGGCGGTGTCGTCACAGGAGGTTTCGATGCCCAAAACGCGCATGAGCGCGATTTTACATTAGCCGGACAAATCGGTATGTTACCGCAATGATTCAAACGCCCCCGCCAACCGCAGAGTTTCCGCCGCCGCACGCCGCCACCGACGAGGGCCTGCTGGCGGTCGGCGGCGGCCTGAGCGAGGCGCGCCTGGTGGCGGCTTACCGCAGCGGCATATTCCCCTGGTATGGGCCCGGGGAGCCGGTGTTGTGGTGGTCCCCGAACCCCCGTTGCGTGCTCTTCCCGGAGCGTTTCAAGGTGTCGCGCAGCCTGGCCGGGTCGATGCGGCGGGGCGGTTTTGAGTTCACTTTGGACACCGCGTTTGCGCGCGTCATCAGCGAATGCGCGGCGCCCCGCCGGGGCGCGGGCCAAGCCGCCGGCACCTGGATAACCCCGGAGATGGCGCGCGCCTATACCGCCCTGCACCGCAGCGGCATCGCCCATTCGGCGGAAGTCCGCCGGCGCGGGCAACTGGTCGGCGGCTTATACGGGCTGGCCATCGGCGGCGTGTTCTTCGGCGAAAGCATGTTCAGCCGGGCCAGCGATGCGTCCAAGGTCGCGCTGGCGCGGTTGATTGAATGCCTGCTGGAATGGGATTTTTGCCTGATCGACTGCCAGGTGTGTTCGCCGCACCTGCTGAGCCTCGGCGCCGAAGCGCTGCCGCGCGCCGAGTTTCTAAAGCGTTTACCATCGGCCCTGAAGCGGCCCGGCAAACCGGGCCTCTGGGCCGGCGCGCCGATGCGCCGATAAAACCGCTGACCCGTTGGCGCCGAACATTCGCCGAGATGCGCATTCCGTTCACACAGCCCAAACTCTACCTGTCGGCGCCGCATCCGTGCCCGTATGACAAGCCGGAGACGGCCGCCACGGTGCTCCTCGACCCGAAGTCGTCGATCAACGATGCGCTGTTCAATGTCCTGGTGAAAGCCGGTTTCCGGCGCAGCGGCGAAATCATCTACCGCCCCCATTGCCGCAACTGCAACGCCTGCGTCTCGGTGCGCATCCCGGCCCGCGAATACCGGCCCAACCGCGCCCAACGCCGCACCTACAAGCGCAACAGCGACCTCGACACCACCATGGCGCCGGCCGTGTTTGACCGCGAGCATTTCGATTTATACTGCCGCTACCAGTCGTGGCGTCACAACGGCGATTTAATGGACCACGCCGACCCCGGGCGATACCGGGAATTCATGGTTGAATCGCTGGTGGAAACCGCCTTTATCGAGCACCGGCTGAACGGCAAACTGGTGATCGTGTCGGTGTGCGATTTAACCGACGACGGGCTGTCGGCGGTGTATACCTTTTTCGACCCGGAACTGAAAAGCCGCAGCCTCGGCACTTATGCGATCATGAAGCAGATCGACTACATCAACAACATGCGGCTGGACTGGCTGTATCTCGGCTACTGGATAGACGGTTGCGCAAAGATGGCCTACAAAACCGGTTTCCGGCCGATTTTCGGCTACCTCGACAAAGAGTGGCGGATCATGCACTTGTGAGCGGCCGACGCCGGCCAGGCCGCAAGGCGCCGCACCCGGGCCGCCGGCACCGGGGGTGTGGCGGCCGCGCTCACTCGTCCCAGAGTTCTTCGGCCTGCGGGGGGGCTTTCAGTTCGACCGGGCTCAGGTCGATGACTTCCAGTTCGGCGGTGCAGTTGTCGCATTCCAGCAACTCGCCCTTGATGATGTTGCCGGGCAACGCCAACTGGTTGCCGCATATCGGGCAGTCGCCCAATAAAGGGCGTTCACTCATGGCTGGCCCTCTTCGCTCTCTTCGGTGTGCAAATGATCAAATCCGGCGGCGCGTCGGGCATCGGATATTCGGCGCCGCCCTGTCATAGAATCATAAAACAAATTACACTACGGCAAGCGTTTTTATCGGTGAATTTTTCCCTTGAATTTTTTTTTAACTTCGACTTGAGTTCGCATTATGAGCGCCGTTCCCGACCTCACCCGCCATGGTATCAGCCGGGCGGCCGAAATTGTCCACAACCCGGACTACGATTTACTCCACCGCGAGGAAACCCGCGGCGACCTGCGCGGTTTTGAGCGCGGCGTGGTCACCGCCAGCGGCGCGGTGGCGGTCAACACCGGGGTGTTCACCGGGCGCTCGCCCAAGGACAAATACATCGTGCGCGACGACACCACCCGCGACACCTTGTGGTGGGCCGACCAGGGCAAAAACGACAACAAACCGCTGAGCCTTGAGCACTGGCGCCGCCTTAAACAACGGGTCACCGGGCAACTGGACGGCAAGCGCCTGTTCGTGGTGGACGGCTTCTGCGGCGCCAATCCCGACACCCGCCTCAGCGTGCGCTTCATCATGGAAGTGGCGTGGCAGGCGCACTTCGTCAAGAACATGTTCATTCGCCCGTCGGCCGCCGAACTGGCCGGTTTTAAGCCGGATTTCGTGGTACTGAACGGCGCCCGGACGGTCAACCCCGAGTGGCGGTCGATGGGGCTGAACTCGGAAAACTTCATCGCCTTCAACCTCACCGAGCGGATGCAGTTGATCGGCGGCAGTTGGTATGGCGGCGAGATGAAAAAGGGCGTTTTTTCGGTGATGAACTACCTGTTGCCGTTGCGCGGCATGGCCTCGATGCACTGTTCCGCCAACATCGGCGAGAACGGCGACACGGCGATCTTTTTCGGCCTGTCCGGCACCGGCAAGACAACCTTATCCACCGACCCCCGCCGCCGCCTGATCGGAGACGACGAACACGGCTGGGACGACCACGGCGTGTTCAATTTCGAGGGCGGCTGCTACGCCAAGACCATCCGCTTAAGCGCCGAGGCCGAGCCGGACATCTACCACGCCATCCGCCGCGACGCGCTGCTGGAGAACGTCGTGGTCGGCGATGACGGCGAAGTCGATTACGACGACGGCTCGAAAACCGAAAACGCCCGCGTCTCCTATCCCATCCACCACATCGACAACATCGTCAAACCGGTTTCCCGGGCCGGGCACGCCGGCACCGTGTTCTTCCTGTCGGCGGATGCGTTCGGCGTGTTGCCGGCGGTTTCACGGCTTAGCCCTGAGCAGACTCAATATCATTTCCTGTCCGGATTCACCGCCAAGTTGGCCGGCACCGAGCGCGGCGTTGACCAGCCGCTGCCGACCTTTTCGGCGTGTTTCGGGGCCGCGTTTCTGAGCCTGCACCCGACCCGCTACGCCCGCGAACTGGCGAAGAAAATGAAGGCCGCGGGCGCGCGCGCCTACCTGGTCAACACCGGCTGGAACGGCACCGGCAAACGCATCTCCATCGCCGCCACCCGGGCCATTATCAGCGCCGTGCTGGACGGCGCCTTCGAACGCACTGAGACCCGCGTGGTGCCGTATTTCAACCTGGAAATCCCGGTCAGCCTCCCCGGCGTGGACAGTGGCATCCTCGACCCCAGAGCCACCTACGACAACCCCGGCGAATGGGCCGCCAGAGCAAAACGGCTGGCCGCTTTGTTCGCCGAGAATTTCAAGAACTACGAGGACAACGAAGAAGGCCGGCAATTAGCCAGCGCCGGGCCGTCGGTGGCGGCTTAAGCGCGGCCGTCAGCGGGGCGGTGAATTATTCGGCCAGCAGCGCGAACGGCATTGCGGTTTCGCGGCCCGGGTCGACTTGATTGACAATGGCGGATGACGGCGCGGTCGGCGTCAAAGCCAAAGCGCGCTATCCGTTTGTCGCACCGACGCCGTTTCGCGAATAGCCGCCGGTTCCGACGCCGGCGTTCAGGCAAAAATCACCCCGGGGTCGGCGCTCCAGTATGACTTGTATGCATCAGGGGCGGCGTCACGGCCGCGGGGGTTGAAATAAATCAAGCGCACGCTGACCCGCCAATTCCCGCCATGCAAAAACTCGCGCGGCGACTCGGATTCCTCCGCCTTGAACAATTTTTGATAGCCGTCGATTTTCCGAATGGCCTGAGTGTGCTCGGTGCCTTTCGGGTCAACGAACACGATGCGGTAGCGATTCCCGCGGCACATCCAGAACACAAAATCCGGGCAAAATTGCCGGTATCGGTTGCGGTTGCCGTCGAAATACGGAATATGAATGCGGTCAAGCGATTCGTCGATTTTGCTGAACATCCATGCATCCCACGCCGGCGCGTTGTTGTCCAGCCAGTTTTCCAGTTCTCCGACAAAATCAACTTCGCTCCGGAACTTAATGACGTGCTGTATGTGATCGGCCGTCTCATGACCTAACACCACCGGCAGATAGTAATGCCCGGCCAACTTCTTAATGGTCAGGCCGTCCAGTTGGGCCTGGTCTTTTCCCGTGCTTCGCCGGTCGTATTCCTCCCGCGTGATTTCCCCGTCCTTCAGTTGCATGGCGAGGTCGGCTATTTCATCATCGGGCACGCCGCCCGCTTTGACTTGCTGGATTTCCTTGCGCAGTTCGCGTGCGCGCTGCGGATGCGCGCGAATGTGGCGGAAGTGAACGATGTCCTCCGCGTCGATTTCGCGCACGCCGTCCGACACCTTCGCGGTCTTGGCGAGATGCGACAACAGACGACTCTGCAGGAACGCGAGCATCGCGTAGTGTTTGGCATCGACCGCGATGCCGTCTTCGTTGGCGACCGCCGCGCGCAGTCGGGCGATTTGCGCGGTGTCGAGTCCGTCCCTGACCGCCAACAACGCATCGGATGTTTGTGCGAGACAGGCCTGGAATCGCTGAAGCGTCTCGTCGCTCATGGAAAACGCCGACTGGGCCGCCGCTTCTTCCGCATCCCGATACGCCGGCGCCAGCAGCGGCATGTCCGCGCCGTGGATTTGCCGCAGCGGCGCTTCGTCAAACACATCCAGCGCCTCAAAAGCGGCGTGCTTCTCGCTTTCCAATCCCGCCAGCACGGCGTTGACGGCGGCGCGGTTGGTGGCGAACAAAAACAGCGTCTCCGGCAACTGCACGCGGTCGCGGACGGTTTGCAGCGCGCGCTGCCCGGCGATTT
>JAPPQJ010000182.1:7621-11495 GCA_028817015.1 Gammaproteobacteria bacterium | reverse complement strand
GCATTCAATCAGCGGCGCGATGTTGTAGCCGCCGTGCATCATGCCCAACAAATCGACCGCGCGCTCACGGTCGATGAGCGGCGACTCGGCCTCGCCGCGCACGATGGCGGCCAGGAACGCGGCCTTGATATACGCCGCCTGGTCGACGCCGGCCGGCACGCGGTTGGCGATTAACTCCAGCAGCAATTGTTCGCGGCCCCCCATCGACTGTGGCGGCGTTTTCAGCAACTCGACCAACGCCGCGGTCTGCTCCGCGTCCAACGGTTTGGGTACGATGCCGAGTTCGGCGCGCTCGGCGACATGGTTTTCGTAATCTTCAAGCATGGCTTCTACCTGTCTGGAGATTTGAGAGTCAGATGAACGAAATGATCATCTTGCGAGTTTGCCGTGAGCACGAATGAGCATGTTTACCAAATATAAAAGCGCTCGAATTTGATGTTTCGTGCTCACAGGTTTTCGGCGATTTACTGATGAACGGAAACTGTCACTCCATACAAATAAGCATTGCTTTCCCGCTCCGAACATGCGCCCTCAAGGGCCACACAACAATGCATGCGCAATGCGTTTTCGACCGCCGTTTTTCGCTTTGGCTTTCTCGTTTTGTTCGGAGTTGAGCGTCACCAAAACGAGGTTTGGTTTCATTTTTGGTTATCTCTTCAACACTTTCCATGCGCCCGGCAGCGCGACCACCGCCAACGCGATTTTCAGCGCATCGCCGGGCAGGAACGGCAGCATGCCCCACGCCAAAACCGGCTTGTCCCAGCCGACCACCGCGCCGAGCCACGCGAGGCCGCAGGCGTAAATCAGCAGATTGCCGATGAGCATGGCGGCGAAGGTGGTGGACGCGCGGCGGTCCCAGCCGCGCTCGGCGAGAAAGCCGCACGCGGCGGCCGCGGCGATGAAGCCGAGGAGATAGCCGCCGGTGGGGCCTGACATATACGCCAGGCCCGCGCCCTTGGCCGGCGTGCCGGCGAACACCGGCAACCCGGCCGCGCCCTCGGCCAAATACAGCAGCACGGTCAGCGCACCGAGTTTCCAGCCGAAGGCCATGCCGATGGCCAGCACCACGAAGGTCTGCATGGTCAGCGGCACCGGGTAGAAGGGAATCTGCACCTTGGCGGACACGGTCAGCAGCACGGAGCCGGCTACGGCTAAAATCAGCCGGTGCAGGCGGCCCTGGTTTTGCCACAGCGCGGCTGCCAGGGTGGGGCGCAATGCCGGATGTTTAAGATTCGAGGTGGTCGGGATAATCATGGCGGGGGCGGGTGATTGAGCGGTTGAGGGCCGGGGATTACCCCGGACTATTGAAGCGCATTCTACCCCGGCGCGCGCCGGGCAAACAACCACCCGAGCACCGACAGCGCCGCCGCCAAAACCAACGCCAAGCGGTTGCCGTGCTCGACATACGGGGTCACGCCGGTGCGCGGCACCACTTCGGCGGTGACCGCGGCTTTGACGAATTGCGGGGCAATGGCGTCGATGCCGCCGCGCCAGTTGATGACCGACGACAGGCCATTGTTGGATGAGCGGAGCATCGCCCGGCCGCTTTCCAGGGAGCGAAAACGCGCCATTTGCAAACGCTGATGCGGCGCCAGCGAGTCGCCGAACCAGGTGTCCTCGCTCAAGTTAACCAACAACCCCGAATCCGGCACCTGGGCGCGCCATTCCTGGGGAAACGCATCTTCGTAGCAGATCGACGCGGCCAGCGCGTTGCCGGCCGCGCGCAGCGGACGCTGGGGGCGGGGCCAGGCGGTGAAATCCGACATCGGAATATCCAGCAGTCGAACCACCGGGCCGAACAACCACCCGATGGGCAGGAACTCACCGAACGGCACCAGGTGCTGTTTGTGGTATGCGCCGGGGTCGGGGCGGCGGCCGGCCACGGCGATGCTGTTGAAATACTGCCATTGGCCGTCGCCATCCGCTGACGCGGAGTCGGTGCGGCGGCGGGTCAGCACCCCAAAAACGAAATCGGCGGGATGCTCGCGCAGGCGCCGGTGGAAAGCCGCAGGCAGGCGGTCGAGGTAATCGGGCACCGCCGCCTCGGGCCACAGCACCAGGTCGGCGTCGCGGTGGCGCGCGCTGGCCTCCAGGTATTCGGCGATGATGCGCTCGCTGTGGCCGGAGTCCCACTTGAGCATCAGCGGCACATTGTTCTGGATGATAGCCACCGAAATCGCCTCTCCTTGAGCCTGCGTCCACGGCACCGCGGACAGTTGCCATCCGCCGACCCAGCCCAGCCCGGTCAGCAGCGCCGCCGCCCCGGCCGTCCGCGACCGGCCAAGCAGCAACGCCGCCCATGCGCCGGCGGTCATCAGCGCCAGTCCCCCGACCAGATAGACTCCGCCGACCGGGGCCCAGCCGGCCAGCGGCGTGTCGAGCATCGCGTAGCCGGTGGTCAGCCACGGGAAGCCGGTGAACAGCCAGCCGCGCAGCCACTCGACCGCCACCCACACACCCGGCATCACCAGCACCGCGCGCGCGACCGCCGCCCGGCGGCCGCGGTTTTTGTCAAAGCCAACTCCCTGCACGAAACCGGCGGCGGCGGGAAACAACGACACCGCCAGCACCAGCAAAAACACGCACAGCCCGGCTAACACCGGCGGCATGCCGCCGAAGGCGTGCAGGCTGACATAGGTCCAGGAGGTGCCGACTCCGAACAGCCCGAGCGCATACAGGAATCCATACCAGGCGGCGGCGGTGCGGGCGCTGTTCAACCACAGGCCGAACAGGATGGCGGTGCTGAGCAGCCCCACCGGCCACCAGCCGAGCGGGGCGAATGCGGCCGGGCCGGCGGCACCGGCCAGTAACGCGAGGAGGCTTTTCCCGGGAATCATGGACTTTTGCACGCGGCGCGGCGCGTCATCCGGTGAAGACGCACGGCCATGCGTCTCTACGCAATTTCGCCGGCATGACGGGTGGTGCGGATGGATTAATGCCGCTTCATCAAGGTGGCTGAAGGGCCGGGGCACCGGCGAGGGCGATGTGGAATTCGGCGAGGATATCGCGTTCCATCGCTTCCATCCGCCGGGCCGCGGGCTCGCGCTGGTGGTCGAAACCGCACAGGTGGAGCACGCCGTGAACCACCAGGTGCGCCCAGTGATGCATCGCCGGGATTCGCCCGCGCGCGGCCTGCGCCACCACCAGCGGCGCGCAGATGACCACATCGCCGAGAATGTCGACCGGCACCTCTTCGGCGCCCTCAAACGGGAAAGCCAGCACATTGGTGGGGCCGGCCCGGCGGCGGTAGCGGCGGTTGAGGTCGGCCATTTCCGGGCGGTCAACCACGCGGATGGTCAGCTCCCCGCCGGCGCGTTGGCCGTTGTGAAGCGCGGCTTTGGCGAGCGCCGCCGCCGCCCACGATTCAAACTGGCCGGGGGTCGGCGTGTCGATGTCCGGGGCGCAGGCGATCTGCAGTTGCAGGCCCATCGGTGCTCGCTCAGCCGCCCGGCCGCCCGGAGTCGGGTTGCGATTGATCGTAGGCTTCGACGATTCGTTGAACCAGCGGATGGCGCACCACATCTTCGGGCAGGAGCCGGGTGAAACTGATGCCGCCTATGCCGCCAAGCACCCGCTCGGCGTGCTTTAAGCCCGACAACTGACCGCGCGGCAGGTCCACCTGGGTGACATCGCCGGTGACGATGGCCCTGGAGCCGAAGCCGATGCGGGTCAGGAACATTTTCATCTGCTCCACGGTGGTGTTTTGCGCCTCGTCCAAAATCACAAACGACTCGTTCAGGGTGCGCCCGCGCATATACGCTAATGGCGCCAGTTCGATGGTCTGTCTGGCGATCAACTTGCCGACCCGGTCGAAGCCTAACATTTCATACAGCGCGTCGAACAGCGGGCGCAGATACGGGTCGATTTTCTCGCC
>JAPPQJ010000182.1:0-7568 GCA_028817015.1 Gammaproteobacteria bacterium | reverse complement strand
CCCGACGCGGTCTTCGGCCAGCGCCTGCACCGCGCACGCCACCGCCAAGTAAGTCTTGCCGGTGCCGGCCGGGCCGATGGCGAAGTTGATGTCGTGGTCGGCGATGCGGCGCAGGTAGTCGCGCTGGCGCGGGTTTTGGCCGCGCACCAGGTGTTTTCGCAGTTTGATCACGACTTCGTCGCGCGGCTCGCTGTGCTGGCCGGCGGTTTTGCCGGCGGCGCTGACCCGCGCCAGTTCCAGATGGACGTCGTTGCCGGTGATCGGGCCGGCTTTGTGCGCGGTCATTTCAAACAAATTGCGGATAACGGATTCGGCGCGGAAGGCTCGCTGGTGCGGCCCGGTCACGCGGAAGGCGTTGTGGCGCTGGGTAATTTTAACTTCCAGGCGGTTTTCGATCTGCTGCAGGTGAGAGTCGAGTTCCCCGCACACCTGGGACAATCGCTCGCTTTCGGCGGGCAGCAACTGGAATACAATGGCTTTGTTCAACGCAACGGCCGGGGGATGCGGTGGCGATGCCGGCGGCGGAAATGGCCGAAACGGTCAGGCAACCTTCTTTTCCGGTGCCGCCACGCCGCGCAGCGAGTTGGGCAGCGCCTCGGTAATCGTTACCGAAACAAAGTCGCCGACCATGCCGGGGCTGCCGTCGAAATTGACCACGCGGTTGTTCTCGGTGCGGCCGGCGAATTGCCGCGGGTCTTTGCGCGATGGTCCTTCGACCAATATCGTCTCGCGCCCGCCGACCATGCGCGAAGCGATGCTTGCCGCCATGGCGTTGATTCGAGATTGCAATTCCTGCAAGCGCGCCTTCTTCACCGCGAGCGGAATGTCGTCCGCCAACTGCGCGGCCGGGGTGCCGGGACGCGGGCTGTAGATGAAACTGAACGACTGGTCGTAGCCCACCGCTTCAATCAGCGCCATGGTGGCGGCGAAGTCGGCGTCGGTCTCGCCGGGGAAGCCGATGATGAAATCCGAGGACAGGGAAATGTCCGGGCGGTGGGCGCGGATTTTGTCAACCCAGCGCAAGTAGTCGCGCGCCGTGTAGTTGCGTTTCATCAATTGCAAAATGCGGTCGGAGCCGCTTTGCACCGGCAGGTGCAGGTGGCCGGCCAGTTCCGGGATTTCTGCGAAGGCGCGCGCCAGGGCGTCGGTGAAGTCAAGCGGATGCGAGGTGGTGTAGCGAATGCGGTCGATGCCGTCGATGGCGGCGACATAGTGCAGCAGTTCGGCCAAATCCACCGGGCGGCCGTCGTGGCGCGGCCCGCGGTAGGCGTTGACATTCTGCCCTAACAGGTTGACTTCGCGCACCCCCCGGCCGGCGAGGTCGTATACCTCGGTAATCACATCGTCGAACGGGCGGCTGAACTCGGTGCCGCGCGTATAGGGCACCACACAGAACGAGCAGTATTTGCCGCACCCTTCCATGATCGAAACAAACGCCTTGACGCCGACCACGCGCGGCGGCGGCAGGCAGTCGAATTTTTCAATTTCGGGGAAGGAGATATCGACCGACCGGGCGCGCTTTTGCAGCACCCGGTCGAGCAGCGCCGGCAGCCTGTGCAGAGTCTGCGGGCCGAACACGATATCGACATAAGGCGCCCGCTTCATGATCATTTCCCCTTCCTGGCTGGCCACGCACCCGCCCACGCCGATCACCAGACCCGGCTTGCGCGCCTTGATTTGCCGCCACCGCCCCAGTTGGGAAAACACTTTCTCCTGGGCTTTTTCGCGCACCGAGCAAGTGTTCAACAACACCATATCAGCGGCATCGGGGTCGTCCGTGGTGTGGTAACCGTGGCTGGCGCGCAGCAGGTCGGCCATGCGCGATGAATCGTATTCGTTCATCTGGCAGCCGAAGGTTTTGATATGCAACTTTTGCGGCACGGCGAATGCGGATGGGATGGCGGCGGGTTAATGGGCGCGAAACGGCCGAATTATAACACGCGGCCAACCGGCAGCGGCGGCCTGCTATTTGTACCGGATTTCCCCGCCGCCTTTGACCCCGGGGCGGGCGATGCCGGCGATAATCTGCTCCAGGTGAATGCTGCCGAGCACCGCGCCATCGGCGTCCACCACATCGGCGGCGCCGGCGCCGGCCACCCGCTGCAGCGCCTCTTCCAACACCAGGTTGTCGCGCACGGTGACAGCCGCCCCGCCCGCCGGCCGGCCCGGGGTCATCACCGATTTCACCTCGATGACGCGCGCGCGGTTGATATCCTTGACGAAATCGAAAATATAGTCGTCCGCCGGGTGCAGGATGATCTCCTGCGGGTTGCCCTGCTGAATGACCGCGCCGTCTCGCAGGATGACGATGCTGTCGCCCATCCGCAGCGCCTCGTCCAGGTCGTGGGTGATGAACACGATGGTCTTGTGCAGTTCCGCCTGCAGTTCCAGCAGCGCGCCCTGCATGTCCGAGCGAATCAGCGGGTCGAGGGCCGAGAACGCCTCGTCCATCAGCAGGATTTGCGCGTCGGTCGCCAGCGCCCGGGCCAGCCCCACGCGCTGTTGCATGCCGCCCGACAGTTGAGACGGATAGTGGTCCTCAAAACCCGACAACCCGACGCGCTCGACCCAGTGATGGCTTTGCGCCTTGGCCTGGTCAACGGGCATTCCCTGAATGACCAGGCCGTAGGCGACATTTTCGGCGGCGGTTTTGTGCACATGCAGGCCGAAACGCTGGAACACCATGGACGCCTGGTGGCGCCTGAATTCAATCAACTCCTCGCGGGCCATGGCCAACACATCCCGGTCATCGACCATGATGCGCCCCGCGGTGGGCTCGATGAGGCGGTTGATGTGGCGGATTAAGGTGGATTTGCCGGAGCCCGACAGGCCCATGACCACCGTGACGCTGTGCGCCGCAACTTCGACGTTGATATCCTTGAGGCCGAGCACATGGCCGTGCTGTTCAATCAGGTCGCGTTTCGACACGCCGCGCTTGACCCGGGCCAGCGCAACCCGGGGTTGCGCGCCGAAAATTTTATACAGGTTCTCGATTTTTATTTTTGTTCCGCCCTTTGCGCCGTCTTCCGCGCCGCTTTTCGACTCAGTCATGCTGAGTCCCCCGGCGGTGACTTTGCAGGCGCTCGCCGTATTTCTGCGACACGCGGTCGAAGATAATCGCCAGCGCGACAATCGCCAGGCCGTTCATCAGTCCGAGCGCCAGATACTGGTTGGAAATCGAGCGCAGCACCGGCACGCCGAGGCCGGCCACGCCGATCATCGAGGCGATGACCACCATCGACAACGCCATCATAATGGTCTGGTTGACCCCGGCGAAGATGTTCGGCAACGCCAGCGGAATCTGCACGCCGAACAGCCGCTGTTTGTAGTTGGCGCCGAACGCATCGGCGGCCTCGAGCGCCTCCTTCTCGACCAGGCGGATGCCGAGATTGGTCAGGCGCACAATCGGCGGCATGGCGTAGATGCACACCGCGATCAGCCCCGGCACCTTGCCGATGCCGAGCAGCATCACCACCGGAATCAAATAGACGAATGCCGGAATGGTCTGCATCACATCCAGCACCGGCGTGACCACCGCCTGCACGCGGTCGGAGCGCGCCATCAGCACGCCGAGCGGAATGCCGAGCGCGATGCACAGCAAAGTGGCGACCGAGATGATCGCCAGCGTGGACATGGTGTCCTTCCACATGCCGAAGTAGCCGATGGCGAGAAACGACAGCACGCTGCCGACGGCGATTTTGACGCTGCGCGAGCCGAACCACGCCAGCGCCGCGACCAGCAGGATGATCACCGGCCACGGCGTGCTGATGAGGAGTTTTTCCAGCCACACCAGAAACTGCAAAAGCGGCGAAAAAAACTCTTCCAGACTTTCGCCGAATTGACGCGAAAAATCGCGGAAACCGGCGTCGATGGCCTTTTTGAAATCGCGCAGATCCTGCCTCCCCATCGCGGGGAATTCGGTGAACAGACTCATGGGTGTTTCCGTCGGTGAAAGAGGTTTTAATAAACAAAGTCCGCCGGCACGAATGCCGGCGGATGCTTGAACAGACGGGTGATGCGGCGCTCAGCGGCGCGTTCCAGGCGCGCCCGGCATCACCGCCGCGCCATCAGTTCAAACTTGCCTTGATTTTTTGGGCGGTGGCGGGGTCCACCCAGCCTTCCCAGACATCCTCGTGCTGGAGCAGAAACTCGACGGCCGCCTCGGCGCCATCGGCCTGGTTCTCGTTCATATAGACCAACATGCCGTTCATCACCTCGCCGGGGAAGGTGCGCTTGCCGAGATACTCCAGCACTTCGGGCCCGGCGCGCTCCTTGAAATCGGCGGTGACCACCGAGCGCACTTCGGACACCGTCCAGGACGAAGGTTCGGGGCTGGCGCATTCCTGTTCGGGCTTGACGATGCAGCCGTCCCAGTTGTCGCTGCCGGCGAACGGCACGCCGAAGTCGAGTTTAACCATCTTGTGCTTGCCGATGAGCGCGGTCGGCGACCAGTAGTAGCCGAACCAGTTGTCGCCCCGCTCAACCGCCTTGGTCATGGAGCCGTCGAGGCCGGCGGCGGAGCCCGGGTCAACCAGTTTCCAGCCTTTCTGGTCCATGTCAAAAGCGCGGAACAGGTTGGCGTTGGTCAGTTGACAGCCCCAGCCGGCCGGGCAGGTGACAAACGCCCCTTTGGACGGGTCTTCCGCATCCGGGAACAATTCCGGGTGGTCGAGCACATCCAGCACGGTTTTCAACTGCGGGTGCTTGGCGGCGGTGTGCGGGGGAATCCACCAGCCTTCCCCCAGCCCGGTAATCGGCCCGGAGTTGGCGGTGATCAGGCGGCCTTCGGCGATGGCCTTGTCGAGCGCATCGATGAAGGCGTTGGCCCACAATTCGCCGGCGATATCCGGCTGCGCCTTCTCGTTCATCGAGGTGAAGGTGGGCACGGTGTCGCCGGGAACCAGTTCCACATCGCAACCGTAGCCTTCATCGAGAATGATTTTATCGACGTTGGCCAACATTTCCGCGGAAGCCCAGTTCATCGAGGCAATCGAAACCGCGCCGCAATCGGCGGCGGCGATGTTCGCACCGAGAAGCAATGCCAGGCCAAGCGCGGCCTTTGGGGTGGTGACGGGCGTTTTCATTTTGGTCCTCATGGTGTCGGTGGTGTTCACATGTTGAAAATAATCAGCCGCGCGCCGTCGATGGTTTGTCGCGCATCTTCGCCCCGCGCTGATTGCGAACGCCGTAGTATACCCGACTCGCCGCCGGGAAACAAAGCGCGTTTTGATGCGGCGGGTTCAACCACCGGCACAACGCCCGCCGGCCAGCCCACCGCGGCGCTTATTGCGCTAACATTTCCGCTTTGAGAATGAAGATGGGCTGCTTGGGCACATCCTGATACGGGCCGACTGACCCGGTCGGCTGGGCGGCGATTTGGCGCACCACTTCCATGCCGCTGACCACCTTGCCGAACACCGCGTAGCCCCAGCCTTGCGGGGTTTTGGCGGTGTGGTCGAGGAAAGCGTTGTCCACCAGGTTGATGAAGAACTGGCCGGTGGCTGAATTGGGGTCCGAGGTTCGCGCCATGGCCAGCGTGCCGGTGAGGTTTTTCAGCCCGTTGTCGGCTTCGTTCTGGATGGGCGGCCGGGCCGGGCGTTTCTGCATGTCGCTGGTGAAGCCGCCGCCCTGGATCATGAAGCCGGGAATGACCCGGTGGAAAATCAGGTTGTCGAAATATCCGGCTTCAACATAGTCAATGAAGTTGCGGGCGGTGGCCGGCGCCTGTTCGGGGTAGAGTTCGATTTCGATGTCGCCCAGCGTGGTGCTCATTGTCAGCATCGGCTTGTTCCCGTGTGTGTGGCTGTAGGTTGAAGAGGCGTAACCCGCCGCCAACGCCAGCGCCATGCTGATGAAGGCGAATTTAAGGAATGGCGGAGCGGTTAATTTGGCGTGTTTCATGGCGGGCTCATTTGGATAGTTGAATAATTCGCTCCCAGTGCGGCCGGTCGACCGGAAAAACCGACAGCCGGTTGCCGCGCTTGAGCAGTTGCATGCCTTCCAGCGCCGCCTCCCGCCTCATTCGCTCCAGGGTGACCGGGTTTTCCAGTTTGCGCACAAAGCGGACTTCGACCAGCATCCAGGTCGGGCTGTAGGGGTCGCTGTTCGGGTCGTAATGCGGGTCTTTCGGATCAAACGCAGTCGGGTCGGGATAGGCGGCGCCGGCGATTTCCATAATGCCGACGATGGCCGGAGTCTTGCAGTTGGAATGATAGAAAAAGGCCTTGTCGCCGGCCGTCATTTGGTCGCGCATGAAGTTTCGCGCCTGGTAGTTGCGCACTCCGTCCCACGGCTCCACGCCGACCCGTTCGAGGTCATCAATGGAAAAATCACCGGGCTCGCTTTTCATCAGCCAGTGGCGCATCGTTGCCCTCTCAAACTGTCGACTCGCGGGGGCCGGCTTCCGGTGGCATGGGCCGCCGGCCGACCGGTGCAATGGTGGATGCGCCGGTCGGTGACCACCGCAGATACCGGGATATCCCAGTGGTCGGCGTGGATGTGGTCGAGTCGCTGGATTTCATGCGCCAGGCCGATGAGTTCGGGCGCATCGCCGCCGAATGTGGCGTCATAAAACCCCCCGCCCATGCCGATGCGGTTGCCGTGCCGGTCAAACCCGACCAGCGGCAACAGCGCCAGGTCCAGTTCACCGCCTTCGATTAGTTGCCCGGCGGGCACCCGCGGTTCGGCGATTCCAAAGCGGTTGCGGTAAAACCGGGTGTGCGCCGTGATCTCAGCGAAGCGCAGTTTTTTTTCGCCGGCCACGATGACCGGCGCATAGCAGCGCCCGCCTTGTGTGAGCCGCCAATCCAGCGCCTTGCCGGGGTCGATCTCGCCGTCGTTGGCCAGATAAAAAGCGACCCGCCTGCTGCGCGCAAAAACCGGCAGACTCTGCAGTTGCGCGGCCAGGCCGGCCGCCGCCTGCGCCTGCCGGTCATCATCGAGCGCGTTGCGCCGCTGTCGCAGCATTTGCCTCAGCGCCGGCTTGGCCGGCCCCCGGTCAATTGGGTTGATTTGATTCACAGACCGCCACAAGCAATGAAAATAATCCAGCCGCTCCAATGAGTGAAACCCGCCGAACAACGCCGGCGCTACCGGCGATTCGGCAATCGAATATCCGACAATCGAATATCGCCCGCATTGCCGACTGGGCCGGCCGCTAAAGGACGCTGCCCGCCCGTGCCGTGTGCCTGCATTTCCTTGAACCGGGAAGATTCAAGTGGGCACCAGAGGCTGCTTCGGGATTTCCAGCGGCAGGGCCGTGGCAATACTCGCCCGCAACCGACTTAGTTCCCTAAATTGTGGATTAGGTTCTAAGGGACTCGGCAGGCATCACCAACACGGCAGGCAACGCCGCCGCCGATCATAGCAGAAATTCAACCACAACCGGCAACCGCCGGAAAATGTTTTCGACGCCCGCCCGCCGGATAAACGCCGCCGGGCCCGCGCCATGCGCTACGAAGCGGGCCGGCGGATGCCGGTAACCGCCTGGTCAACCCGCCGGCGCAAACCCTCCAGCCGCGAATTGACTTGCTCGTTGTCATGCAGCAATTGGCGAAGCGCAAGCAGTT
>JAPPQJ010000121.1 GCA_028817015.1 Gammaproteobacteria bacterium | reverse complement strand
AACGCCCATCGGCAACTACAACCCGGATTGGGCGTTGATTAAGAAGAACGAGACGGCGGTCTACTTCGTCGCCGAAACCAAATCCAAAGCGCAGGAGTTGCGGCCCAGCGAGGAGCAGAAAATCCACTTCGGCGCGGCGCACTATAAACAGTCGAGCATTGATTTCAAGCGCGTGTCATCGGTCGCCGAACTGGACCGGCCCGCAAAATACGCTTGAACGCCGCAATACCGCCGCGGTTTGCGCTACAATACCGGCCCGACACCCCGCAGCAAGCAGGCAACGCCATGAAACTGAAACTCGTTTTACTGATCACGCTATGGTGGTCGAGTGCCGCGGCGCTCGCCGAGACCGCCGGGACCGGGAAGCAGGGCGGGCAGCCGCTGCCGCTTGAGGAACTTCGGGTGTTTGCCGAGGTGTTCGGAAAGATCAAGGGGGAATATGTTGACCCGACCGATGATGCCGCGCTGTTGCGGGACGCCATTCGGGGGATGCTTTCCGGCCTCGACCCGCATTCGGCGTTTCTCGACCCCAAGGCCTTCAAGGATATGCGCATGGCCACCGAAGGGAAATTCGGCGGGCTGGGCATCGAGGTGGCCGCCGAAGGCGGTTTAATCAAGGTGGTCGCCCCGCTTGACGGCACCCCGGCACAGCGCGCCGGGATACGGGCCGGCGACATTATTGAGATGCTCGATGGCGTCCCGGTGCGGGGCATGAGTCTGCGCGATGCGGTGGATAAGATGCGCGGCCCGCCGGGCTCGGAGATCGTTCTGACCATTTCCCGCGAGGGCCAAAGCGATGCGCTCGACATCTCGCTAAAGCGCGCCATCATCCAGGTCTCCAGCGTCAACAGCGAAACCCTGGAAAAGGGTTTCGGTTATCTGCGCATCACCGGCTTCCAGGGCGGCACCGGCGCCAATTTGCGCGCCGCGATTGAGAAACTGAAGCGGCGCAACGGCGACCCACTCAAGGGGCTGGTGCTGGACTTGCGCAACAACCCGGGAGGCGTGCTGCAAAGCGCGGTGGAGGTCAGCGATGTATTCCTCGATTCGGGGGTGATCGTCTCGATTCGCGGGCGCAACGCCGATGAGGACCACCATTTCACCGCCACTTCCCCGGATCTAACCGGGGATGTGCCGGTCGTGGTGCTGGTCAACGGCGGCACCGCATCCGCCTCGGAAATCGTGGCCGGCGCGCTGCAGGACCACCGCCGCGCGATCATCATGGGCACCCGGACTTTTGGCAAAGGCTCGGTTCAGACCGTGGTCCCGGTCAACAGCGGCGGCGCGCTTAAGTTGACCACGGCGCGCTACTACACGCCCGCCGAGCGCTCCATTCAGGTCTTGGGGATCGCGCCCGACATCATAGTCGAAGCGGCGCAACCGCCGGCGCCGGGGCAAAGCGGGCGGCCGGTCCGGGAAGCGGACCTGGCCGGCCACCTTGAAAACGACAACGCCGACCAGGGCCGGCAAACCGGAAGCGGCGCGCAGGCCAAAGCGGGGCTGGCGGCGCGCGATTACCAGGTCGGCGAAGCGCTCAAGTTGCTCAAAGGGATGAGCCTGGTCAAGTTGCGCGGCGAGACCGCCAAACCCGGCTCCGAGGAAGGCTGACGGCGAAGCCACCCGGAGCCGTGCGGCGGCCACCGAAACCGCGCAAGGGCCGGTCAGCCTCCGCTCATGGTTGTCCTGTTCCCGCTCAGCCGCTCAGCCGCCCCGCCTTTGCGCGGTTTTCGCCGCCTCCGCCGGTTTCGTTTTGGCGTGGTTTTTGCGCCGCCGAAACCACAAGATGATGCCCAAATAACCGCGCCGCGCCCAGCGGAAGTCCAGCGACAGGATCAACAAACCCAGCGGAATCATCCAGAAGCCGAGAATCGGCAGCGCCCCGAATATCCCGCCGACCAGCAGCAGCGTTGCAAGGATGACGCGCGCCGGCATCGGCATCGACTTAAGCGGTCTGACGATCAGGTTGAGGCGGCGGTGCACGGGGGGTTCTCCGGTGAAATGGCGTGTTATATTATCCGCGGTCGGCGGACAAGAAAGGCGTTTGGCGGGGCTGGCAAGCGGAAATTCGATGCGCTATAAGTTCACAAAAATGCAATCCCTCGGCAACGATTTTATCGTATTTGACGGCGTATCCGAGGAATTGAACATCACCGCCGACATCGCCCGGCGGCTGGCTGACCGGCACTTCGGCGTCGGCTGCGACCAGGTGCTGCTGGTGCAGTGCGCCCCGCAACGCGACGGCCAATTCCTGTTCACCATCTTCAACCAGGACGGCAGCGAAGCCGAGCAATGCGGCAACGGCGCGCGGTGCCTGGCCCGCTTCCTGTATGAGGGCGGCCTGGCCAAAAACAAGGTCATTCGCGCCCGCACCAGCAAACCGGCCGGCCAATCCGCCATGACCCTGACCCTCAACCCCGACCAGTCGGTCAGCGTGGAAATGGGCACGCCCGACTTCACCCCCGAGCACATCCCGCTGGTCGCCGAGCGCGCCGCGCCCGCCTACCTGCTCGACCTCGACGGCGGCCAGGCGGAGATTTCCGCGGTCGCCATCGGCAACCCGCACGCCGTACAGCGGGTCGAGGATGTCGCCACCGCGCCGGTGGCGGTGCGCGGCCCGGCGGTCGAAAACCACCCGAGATTCCCGGCCCGGGCCAATGTCGGTTTCATGCAGGTCACGGCCCGCGACCACATCCTGCTGCGCGTTCACGAGCGCGGCGTCGGCGAAACCCTGGGATGCGGCAGCGGCGCCTGCGCGGCGGTGGCGGTGGGGGTCGACCGGGGCTGGCTGGACCCGTGCGTGCGCGTGTCTCTGCCCGGCGGCGACGCCGAAGTGCGCTGGGCCGGGCGCGGCCGGCCGATTTTCCTGCGCGGCCCCGCGCACCGCGTCTTCGACGGCGCCATCGACCTGTAAAAACGGTTACAATCCACCCCTTCCATCCCCGCAACCGCCTTCGATCTCCAATGCCGAATTCCCGGGAAGTCGCGGATTACCTCGAGAAGCACCCCGACTTTTTCACCCAGCGCCGCGATTTGCTGGCGGCCATGGATTTACCCGAAGCGTCCGGCGCCACGCCCTTCCACGAGCGCCAGGTGCGGGCCTTGCGCGACCGCCAGGCCCGGCTCGACCGGATGCTGGACACGGTCAGGGACAACCAGCACCTGGAGCAGGAACTGCACCAGGTCGCGGTCGAGTTGCTGAACCGCGACGGCCTGGACGGCTCCGGCGCCCCCGCCGCGCTGGTGGAGGCTCGCTTCGGCCTGGACGCGGTGGCCATTTTCCTGTCCTCGCAGATCGCCCGGCAGCCCGCTTCCGCCGCCCAGGTGGACTATCCGTCGCTGTGCCGGCGCGTCGAACACCTCGGCAGTTCCTGCGACGACCGCGTGTCGAGCAAATTGAGCGCGTCCCTGTTCCCCGATGCCGGCGCCATCGCCTCCTGCGCCTTCGTGCCACTGGCGCGCGGCCAGGCGTTGTGCGGCGTGATGGTGCTGGGGGCCGCCGATTCGCAGCGCTTTCAGCCCGGCATGGGGGTGTTGATTCTGGACCGCCTGGGGCAGTTGATCAGCGCCTACCTGGCCGGGCGCAACCTGCTATGAGCGGGGCTGTGCCGCCGCCCGGCCCCGGCCACGCCGAGGCGCTGTCGGATTTCCTCTCCCACCTGCACCGGCGGCGGCTGTCCCCGCACACCGTGGACGCCTACCGCCGCGACCTGACCCGGCTGGCCGCCTTTCTGGAACGGTCGGGAAACGCCGGCTGGGGCGATTTGTCGGCCAAACAAGCGCGCGCTTTTCCGGCCAAACTGCACCAGTCCGGGCTGTCGGGCCGCAGCATCCGGCGCATGTTGGCCGCGGCCCGCGCGCTGTATCGGCACCTGGTGGCTGAAGGGCGCGCCGCGGTCAACCCGTTCGACGGCATCAGCGCCCCCAAATCCGCCCGCAAACTGCCGCCGACTTTGAGCGTTGACGAATTGTCGGGGTTGCTCGCCCGCCATGATGGCGGCGTGTTGTCGATTCGCGACCACGCCATTTTGGAACTGTTCTACTCCTCCGGCCTGCGCCTGGCTGAGTTGGCCGCGCTTGACCCCTCCGGCATCGATTTTGCCCAGGGCCAGGTGCGGGTCACCGGCAAGGGCAACAAACAGCGGGTGGTGCCGGTCGGCGGCAAAGCGGCCGGCGCGCTCAGGGAATGGCTTAAGCACCGCCCCGGCCTCGCTGCGCCCGCCGAAACCGCGTTGTTCGTGAATAAAAACGGCCGCCGCCTCGGCGTTCGCGGCATCCAGCACCGGGTCAATCACTGGGCCAAAAAACACGGCCTGGGCCGCCGCCTGCACCCGCATATGCTGCGCCACTCATTCGCCAGCCATGTGCTGGCCTCGAGCGGCGATTTGCGCGCCGTGCAGGAAATGCTCGGCCACGCCGACATCGCCACCACGCAAATCTACACCCAC
>JAPPQJ010000027.1 GCA_028817015.1 Gammaproteobacteria bacterium | reverse complement strand
GACCCGCTTTGCCTCGCCGCAGGTTATCTCAGGTTGGCGTTCTGGCCGGCGGCGGCGTTCATCGCGGTCGGCAAGTTCCTGCGGTATTTGGCGCTGCTTTGGTTGTTCGGCTGGCGTTGACCCGCCGCCGGCCAGAACGCCAACCTGAGATAACCTGCGGCGAGGCAAAGCGGGTCGCCGACCACCGGCATCCACGAAAACAGCAGGCAGGGCGTACCCCATTTTCGCACTCGCACCAGCGCGGCCGGGGTCAACTTGAAACGCCGCTGAAGTTGCCGGCCCCGTGACACATGCGCCAGGCCGCGGCACAGCAACAGCCCGACCGCGTAGGTCATCACGCCGCCCAGGGTGTTGCCGACGGTGGCGGTGACTAACAACGCCGTCGACGAATAAGCCCCGGACTCGACCATCGCATACAGCAGCACCTCGACGCCGCCGGGCAAAATGGTGGAGGCCAGCAGCGAGCCGATGAACAGGGAGAGCAGCCCCGCGGTGGTCATAAACGGTGTGGCCGGTTCGGCGCAAGCGGCGCGGTGAGGCGGCGGCCTGTCTCATGGGCGGCCGCCGGGCGTGAAAATATAGCATAATCGCGTTTTACCGCGCCAAGCGCATGGCGTGAGCAGGTGTCCAATGAGCGTTGAGCGTGAAACCCGCGGCGGCATCGACCTGGAATTCTGGCGCAAGCCCGAAGGCGTCAGCGTACCGGATGATGAACTGCGCTTTCTGTTAGTGCCGGATGCGGTGGTCGCGGCGGCGTGCTTTGAACTGGCCAAACAGGTGCACGCCTACCAGGCCGCGCACGCCGGCCGCGCGCAAATCACCCGCGCGCTGATGGTCACCATGGGCGGGCTGCTGCCCGGCGTCATGTTGTATGACCACCTGGTGGAAGGGCGGCGCGGCGGCCAGCCGGGAATCCAGTTCGGTACGGTCGGCCTGTCGCTCTACAAAGGCCCCGGCGAGCGTTTTGATACCCCGCGCACCCGGCACGGCATCTCCATTCCCATCGACGGCCAGACGGTGCTGGTCATCGACGACCTCGGCGACGAAGGCGGCACCATGCGCTTTCTCACCCAATACATCCGCGACAGCGGCGCGCACGCGGTGTTGAACCTGGCGCTGTATATGAAGCCTGCGGCGCTGCGCCGCGGCCGCGGCGATTTCCACTTCGGCGAGACGCCGCAGGACACCTGGATTATCACCCCGCGCGAGCGCGTGGAGACGCTGGTCAAGCGCGTGCCGGTGTGGAAGGCGCGCGGTGCTTCCCTCGGCGAATGCCGGCGGCGGCTGGTCGAACTCATCGGCTACGCCGAGCACCAGGTGAATTACTACCTGCCCGGCGCATACGCTTTGCCGCCCGCGCCGCTGTTGGGATGATGGCGCCGGGAGTCATCTCAACCGAACCCCGCCGGCCACGAATACCCACACCAGCGACAACGCGCACAGCAACGGCAATGCGGCGGCGGTCAGCGCGCCGCGCCGGCGGCCGCGCCGCAACGCAAACAGCGACCCGCCGATGCCGGCCACCAGCACAAACGGATAGGCAACCAACAGCGCCATGACCGCGTATTCGTGAAACAGCCCGGGCCTTCGGCCTTCACCATCGACGATCAGGAAAGCGAACGGCGCCAGCGGCACCAGGATGATGCCGGGAATGGCGGAGGCGATGTTGAGCGCATAGACCAGTTTTTTCATGGCGGCGTTTTGCACGGGAGTGTTTGATGTTCAGGCGCCGCTATTTTACCGGGCGGATTGAGCATCCAGGGGGCATCGTTGATATTCCATTGCCGAATGCGGTCAGACCGCGGCCGCGCACGCTTGCCGACCTTGTCCATTTTCCCATCCCCGCCCCCGGCATCCAGAGGCAGAGGCAAATGCTCCGGTTGCCCATCCCCTTCTTCCTCCGGGAGAGCGCCGGGGAGAGGGCGCGCGGGAAAGAAAAGTTGCCGTCGTCATGTCAAACCCGCCGCACCAGGGTGCCTTTTGGCTTTACTTCAGGCTGCGATAAGTTGGCGGGGTTGGTTGTCTTTGGCCGCGCCGAGCCTCTCGCCGCCGCATAAACTGGATACCCGCCGCCGCCGTTGCGGGTAAAATCCGCCCATGCCCAATGCGCTGTCCATGACCCCCGGCGCCGCGTCGAAGCGGCGCGCGGCCATGCTGTTCATCGTCTGCTGCGCGGTGATCATCAGTTTTGACGGCCCGATGATACGCAGCATGGACGCGGCGCTTCCGTGGCAGGTTAATTTCTACCGCTCCATCGCGCTGCTCGGCTTTGTCGGCATCGCCATCGTGCTGCGCTTTGGCCGCGCATCGCTGGCGGCCATCAGCGGCATCGGCGTGCGCGGCTGCATTGCCGGCGCGCTGTTCGGGTTTTCCACCATGGCGTTCGTGCAGTCCATGGTGCTGACCACGGTCGCCAACACGCTGTTCATCCTCGGCACCATCCCGTTCTTGACCGCGCTCATGGCGCGCCTTCTGCTCAAGGAAAAACTGGGCACGGCAACCGTGCTGACCATGGCAGTGGCGGCGGCCGGGCTGACGGTGATGGTGTTGGAGAATCTGGCCGTCGGGGGCGGCGCCGGCAGCGCGCTGGCGCTGGTGAGCGCGGCGTGCTTCGCGTTGTATGCGGTGCTCCTGCGCGGCAGCCGCCACAAGGAAATGCTGCCGGTATTGCTGATTTCGGCGTTGGTCATCATCGTGGTGGCGGCGCTGGTGAAGGCCGGCGATTTGCGCATATCGACGCACGATTTAATCCTGTGCCTCATCTGGGGCGGCCTGCTCACCGGCACCGCACACTGGCTGTTTATCCTCTCGTCCCGGCACCTGGCGGCCGCCGAGGTTACGCTGTTCCTGTTGCTGGAACTGGCGCTGGGGCCGATTCTGGTGTGGCTGATGATCGGCGAGCAGCCGTCGGGCTGGACTTTGGCCGGCGGCGTGTTAATTGTGTCGGCGGTCGCCGGCCGCGCCGCGCTTGAACTGGCCGGCGGCGTGAACAGGCGGCCACGGCCATGAGTGGCGCGCTGTCCGCCCCGCCGACCGTCGACAGCAAACGGCGCGCGGCCATGCTGTGCATGGTGCTTAGTTCGGTGATCATCAGTTTCGGCGGCCTCATCATCCGCAGCATGGAGGCGGCGCTGCCGTGGCAGGTCAACTTCCACCGCTCGGTCGCGCTGCTCGGTGTGGTCAGCGTCTACATCCTGCTGCGCTTTGGCCGCCAGTCGCTGGCCGCCATCAGCAACATCGGCGCGCAGGGTTTCATCGCCGGCTTGATGCTGGGTCTGGCCGGGATGTTCTTTGTGCAGGCCCTGACCCACACCACGGTGGCCAACACCATGTTCATCCTCGGCGCCATCCCGTTTTTTGCCGCGCTGATGGCGCGCATCGCGCTCAAGGAAAAATTGAGCACCGCGACCGTGCTGACCATGCTGGTGGCGGCAGCCGGCCTGGTGGTGATGGTGTTCGAGGGCATTACCTTCGGCTCGGGCAAGGGCAATGCCCTGGCGCTGCTGACCGCGCTCCTGTTCGCGCTGTATGCGGTGATTCTGCGCGGCAACCGGCACCGGGATATGCTGCCGACGCTGCTCATTTCCGCGGCCGCCATTGTCCTGGTGTCGGCGCTCATGCAGGCCGGCGATTTGCGCGTGTCGATGCGCGACCTGGGGTTGAGTTTTCTGTGGGGCGGGGCCATCGCCGGGGCCGGCCACTGGCTGTTTATCTACGCCTCCCGCCACCTCGCCGCCGCCGAAATCACCCTGTTCATGCTGCTGGAATTCGCCCTGGCGCCAACCTGGGTGTGGTTGGTGGTGGGCGAGCAACCGTCCGCCTGGAGCATCGTCGGCGGTGCGTTGATCATGGCGGCGGTGGCGGTGCGCGCCGGCGTGGAACTGGTCAGCGGGCCCAGGCCGCCCCGCTTTCAGGGCGCGCCGCCGGTTTGAGCGCGCGGCTGGCCGGCGCCTCGGCCGCTAATAGATAATCACCGAGCGAATGCTCCGGCCGGCGTGCATCAGGTCGAAGGCGTTGTTGATGTCCTCCAACCCCATGGTGTGAGTCACGAACGGCTCGAGGTCGATCTCCCCGCGCATCGACTGCTCGACCATCTCCGGCAGTTGCGTGCGGCCTTTGACGCCGCCGAAGGCGGTGCCCCGCCACACCCGGCCGGTGACCAGTTGGAACGGTCGCGTGGCGATTTCCCGGCCGGCGCCGGCCACGCCGATGATCACGCTTTCGCCCCAGCCCTTGTGGCAGCATTCCAACGCCGCGCGCATGACCTCGACATTGCCGATGCACTCGAACGAGTAATCCACACCGCCGTCGGTCAAGTCAACGATGACTTCCTGCACCGGCCGGTCGTATTCGGCGGGGTTCACGAAATCGGTCGCGCCCATTTGTTGGGCCAACTGGAATTTGTCCGGGTTGACATCGATGCCGATGATGCGCCCGGCCCCCGCCATCACCGCGCCCTGCACCACCGCCAGGCCGATGCCGCCCAGACCAAACACCGCCACGCTCGCGCCCGGCTCGACCCTGGCGGTGTTTTTGACCGCGCCGATGCCGGTGGTGACGCCGCAGCCCAGCAAACAGATTTTGTCGAACGGCGCCTCCTTGTTGACCACCGCCACCGACACCTCGGCGGCCACGGTGTATTCGGAAAAAGTGCTGGTGCCCATGTAGTGGAACAGGCGCCTGCCGTTCATCGAGAAACGGCTGGTGCCGTCCGGCATCAGCCCGCGCCCCTGGGTTTCGCGCACCGCCTGGCACAGGTTGGTCTTGCCGGATTGGCAAAATTTGCACTCGCGGCATTCGGCGGTATACAGCGGAATCACATGGTCGCCCGGCGCCACCGACTTAACCCCCGCCCCCACCTCGACCACCACGCCGGCGCCTTCGTGGCCGAGAATGGACGGGAAAACCCCCTCCGGGTCCTGGCCGCTTAGCGTGAACGCATCGGTATGACAGACGCCGGTAGCCTTGATTTGAATCAACACTTCCCCGGCCTGCGGGCCGTCCACCTCGATTTCTTCAAGACTCAGGGGCTGGCCCGCTTCCCAAGCGACAGCGGCTCTGCTTTTCACGATTTTTCTTTCCTCCGATTGTCCGGTGTATGCGCGGGGAACTGTATCACAACGGGCGGGAGATTGTTTTTCTAACGCGCCCCCGCTCGCTGTTTGCGCCGCAATCGCGGTTTCCCCGCCGCCTGCGCCGATTTCTGCTATATTCTGCGCTCCTTCGCCGCCGCCCGGCGCCCCGCCGCCCCATCGGACCCGCCCCCGATTGCCCTTCCCATGCCGGCCACCATCAACCCGCGACTGATCGGCGCACTGGCGCTGTTCCACATCGCTGTCATCGCCGTTGCCAACTACGCGGTGCAGTTCACCGGCGCCATCGCCGGCTACGATTTCACCTGGGGGATGTTCGTATTCCCGCTGGTCATCCTGGCCACCGACCTGACCGTGCGGCTGTCCAACCGGCACAACGCCCGGCGCATCGTCGCGGCCGCTTATCTGCCGGCCATCGCCATCAGCGTGTGGCTGGCCAACTGGCGCATCGGCGTGGCCAGCGGCACGGCGTATTTGGCCGGGCAGTGGCTCGACATCGCGGTGTTTCAGAAAATCCGCGAGCGCACCGAGGCGTGGTGGGCGGCGCCGCTCATCTCGACGCTGCTGGCCAACATCCTGGACACCTTCACCTTCTATTCGGTGGCCTTCCACCGCTCGCCGGACCCGTTCATGGCGGCCCACTGGATGGAATTGGCCGCGGTGGACCTGGCCTTCAAGACCGTGGTGTCGGTGGTGGTGTTCCTGCCGGCCTACGGCATTTTGTTGAACTGTCTTCAGGGGCGGTTGGCGGGCGGCTCGGGCGGCAACACCGATTCTCCGCGGTAAAGCGCGCCCAGGGTTTCCCTTTTGCGCACGATGTGGAAGACGCCGCCATCGACCATGACTTCCGCGGGGCGCGGGCGGGCGTTGTAATTGGAGGCCATCACCGCACCGTATGCGCCGGCGGTGCGCACCGCCAGCAAATCGGCTTCGCGCACGCTTAGACGGCGCGCCTTGCCGAAAAAATCCCCGCTTTCGCAGACCGGCCCGACCACATCGTAGCAACGCACCCCGGCGCCGGCGTGCCGCTCGACTTCGATGATTTCCTGGCGCGCCTGATACAGGGCCGGGCGAATGAGATCGTTCATGCCGGCATCGACCACGCAGAAGTGGCTCCGCTCCACGCCGCGCTTCAGGCAAAGGATGCGGGTCAGCAGGATGCCGGCGTTGCCGGCGATGGCGCGCCCGGGCTCGATGGTAACCGGCAGCCGCGGCGCACGCGCGCCGACTTGTTTCATGACCGCGGCCACATATTCGGCCGGGCTGGGCGGCGTCTCGGCGTGGTATCTCACCCCCAGGCCGCCGCCGAAATCAAGGTGGTCGATGCGGATGCCGGCGGCTTCCAGGCGGTCGATGAATTCCAGCACCCGCGACAACGCATCCCGATACGGCCCCAACTCGGTCAACTGCGAGCCGATGTGGCAGGCCACGCCGCTGACGCGGATATTGGCGTCGTCGCGCGCCAGTTTATAAACCGCCAGCGCGCGCGCATCCCCCAAGCCGAATTTGTTGGTGCGCAGGCCGGTGGAAATATACGGGTGGGTGTTGGCATCGACATCGGGGTTGAGGCGCACCGACACGGCGGCGACCCGGCGCAACCTTTCGGCGATGGCGCTGATGCGGCGCAACTCCTGTTCCGACTCGATGTTGAAACAGGCGATGCCGGCTTTCAGGGCATCGCGGATTTCCCAGTCCTGCTTGCCGACTCCGGAAAACACGGTATTGGCCGCCGCGCCGCCGGCTTTAAGCACGCGGCGCAGTTCGCCGCCGGACACGATGTCGAAGCCGGAGCCCAGCCGGGCCAGGACGCCCAGCACCGCCAGGTTGCCATTGGCCTTGACCGAATAGCAGATGCGGTGCGGGTGCTCGCCGAAGGCGCGGTCGAAGGCGCGCCAGTGCCGCTCCAGGGTGGCGCGTGAATAGACATAGCAGGGCGTGCCGACGCGCGCCGCGATTTCCTTGAGCGGCACTTGCTCGGCGTGGAGATGGCCGTCTATGTAGTGGAAATGATCCATGCTGGATTGCCGCGCTGTGCGGTCATTGGCCGGCTTCGGGCGCGGGGCATGCGGCAGGCGCCTAACCGGCCGAGGCGGGGTCGGCGTCCTGGGGCGCGTGGTCGCCGGGTGCCGGCAGATACAACGGCCCGGTTTGGCCGCAGGCGGTTAACAGTAAACCGGCCAAGGCGACGACGATCAGCCACGATGTTTTCATCGGCGGGGTGCGCGTGCGGCGCTCACATGTCCCGGGAATTCAACTGCCGCAAGGCCTGCTCAGCCGCCTCGGCGACCCGCGCCGGGGCGGTGCCGCCGGGGTGGGCGCGCGCCGCCACCGAGCCTTCCACGGTCAACACCTCGGCCACATCCGCCTCGATCACCGCGCAGAAACCCCGCAAGTCGGCCAGGTCAATTTGCGCCAGTTGCAGGCCCTTCTGCTCGGCAAACCCGACTATCCGGCCGACCACTTCGTGGGCTTCGCGGAACGGCACATTGCGGCCAACCAGGTAATCGGCCAGGTCGGTGGCGGTGGAAAACCCAAGCGCCGCCGCCGCCCGCATGCGCTCGCGGTCGAGGGTGATTTCCGGCAGCAGCGCGGTGCACACTTCCAGGCACTGATGCAGCGTATCGACGCTGTCGAACAACGCCTCTTTGTCTTCCTGGTTGTCGCGGTTATACGCCAGCGGCTGCGCTTTCATCAGCATCAGGAGCGCCGCCAGGTTGCCGTTGACGCGCGCGCATTTGCCGCGAATCAACTCGGCCACATCGGGGTTTTTTTTCTGCGGCATGATGCTGGAGCCGGTGCTAAAGGCGTCGCCCAGGGCGATGAAACCGAAGGCGTCGGAGCTCCACAGCACGATTTCCTCGGCCATGCGCGACAAGTGCACCATCAGCAGCGCCGCGCCGGCGGCAAATTCAATCGCAAAGTCGCGGTCCGACACCGCATCCAGCGAATTGCGGCACGGGCCGGTGAAGCCCAACTCGGCGGCGGTCATGGCGCGGTCGATGGCGAACCCGGTGCCGGCCAACGCCGCGCTGCCAAGCGGCGAGAAGTTAAGGCGCGCGCGGCATTCGCGCAGGCGCTCGTAGTCGCGCTCCAACATCTCGTTCCAGGCCAGCAAATGGTGGCCAAAGGTGACCGGCTGCGCGCTTTGCAGGTGGGTGAATCCGGGCATGATGGTGGCCGCTTCGGCCGCCGCTATCTGCACCACCTGGCGCTGCAATGCGCTCAACGCGCGGCCCAGGCCGTCCAACTGATCGCGCAGATACAGCCGCATGTCGGCGGCCACCTGGTCGTTGCGCGACCGCGCGGTATGCAGTTTCTTGCCGGCCTCGCCGATGCGCCCGGTCAGTTTCGCCTCGATGTTCATGTGCACATCTTCCAGCGATTCATCCCATTGAAAATCGCCGCGCTCGATGTCGTCCCGGATGGCGTTCAGGCCGCTTTCGATGGCGCTGAATTCGGCCTCGGTCAACACGCCGATTTTCGCCAACATCCGCGCATGCGCAATCGAGGCGCGGATGTCGTGGCGATACAGCCGCCGGTCGTGGTTGACGGACGCGGAGAAGGATTCCATCAGCGCATGAGTCGGCGCGCTGAAACGCCCGCCCCAGGGTTTCTTTTGAGTCATCGGAAAACGGCAACCGGCGGGTTTGCGGTTTGCAGTGACCGCGCGCTTTCACCCGGGAGCGAAGCGGGTCCCTGGTCGGCGCGCGGATTTTGATGCAAGGCCGCCGGGTGAGTCCGCCGCGCGGACGCTTTTTCAGCCACGCTTGACATTGCATCGCCGCGCTCCGAGGTTCTCGCCATAACCGCCGGATTATAGCCGCTACGCCGGCACCGCCACCCCGTCGGCGGTGAAGTGCGACACGGTGCGCGCCAACGCCGGCGCCGGGTAGTCGGTGACCAGGTCGGCGGCGCCGATGCCGGCGGGCAGAATCAGCCGCACGCGGCCGTCCCGGACTTTCTTGTCGACCTTCATCAGTTGCAGCATATCGGCCGCCGGCAGCCCGGTGAACGGCCCGACCGGCAATCCGGCGGCACTGAGCAGGCGGGCGATGCGCGCGTGGTCGGCGGCCGATATGCGCCCCAGTTGCGCCGCCAGATGCGCGGCCATCGAGATGCCGGTGGCCACCGCCTCGCCGTGCAGCCACTCGCCGTAGCGGGTGCCGGTTTCAATGGCGTGGGCGAAGGTGTGGCCGAGGTTGAGCAACGCGCGCGCGCCGCCCTCGCGCTCGTCCTGTTCGACTATTTTGGCCTTGTTGATGCACGACCGCTCCACGGTGAACGCCAGCGCTTCGGCGTCCAGGGCCATGACCGCGCCGATGTTGCGCTCCAGCCAGGTGAAAAATTCCGCGTCGGCAATCACGCCGTACTTAATCACTTCCGCCAGCCCCGAAACAAACTGCCGGCGGTCGAGGGTGGCCAGGGTGTCGGTGTCGGCAAGCACCCGGAGCGGCTGGTGGAAGGCGCCGATCATGTTTTTGCCGCGCCGGTGATTGACCCCGGTTTTGCCGCCCACCGAGGAATCGACCTGGGCCAGCAGGGTGGTGGGGGCCTGGATAAACGCCACGCCGCGCTGATAGCACGCGGCGGCAAAACCGGCGAGGTCGCCAACCACGCCGCCGCCGAGGGCGACCAGAGTCACATCGCGGTCACAGGGCGTGGCCAGCAACCAATCGAACACGCTTTCCAGCACCTCGAGGGTCTTGGTCGATTCCCCGGGCGGCAGGATTTTGGCGACCACCTGCCGACCACAAAGCGCCCGGCGCACGCGGTCAAGATACAGCGGCGCGACCGCCTGGTCGGTCACCACACACACCTGAGCGCCGCCCACCCACGGCAGAAATTCCCCGGCCCTGGACAACAGCCCGGGCCCGATGCGCACTTCATAGCCGCGCTCCCCGAGGTCAATGTTGACCGTTTTTACCTTGTTCATCGCGTTGCAAAAGATCGTATATGCGGCTGGCGGCCCTGGCCGCCGGCCCGCCGCCCACATCCACTATGAGGTGGGCCTCGGCGGTATACAGCGGGCCGCGCTCCTCCAGCAGTTGCGCTATTTTACTTTTCGGGTCGGGCGCACTCAACAGCGGGCGGGTCTGGCAGCCTTGCAGTCGTTCGCAAAGCAATTCCGGGGAGGCGCGCAGATAGACCACCAGGCCCCGGCGCATCAGACGGCGGTTGCTCTCGCGCAGCACGATGCCGCCGCCGGTGGCGATGACCGCACCGCGCCCGCCGCCGTCGGGTGCGCGGCTGACTTCGGCCAACAGCCTGGCTTCGCGCTCGCGGAAACCGTGTTCACCCTCGATCTCGAAAATGTGGCTGACCGACACTCCGGTGCGCTTTTCCAGCGCCTGGTCGGTGTCGATGAACTCGCGCGACAACAGGCGCGCCAGGCGGCGCCCGACGGTGGTTTTGCCGGCCCCCATCAGGCCGATTAGATAGATATGGGACTGCGTGCGCATCAATCCACAGCGTGCCTGGTATCGGCCAAAATCAACCGCCGCGCGTCGGGAGGCGGCCCGATGGGGCGGTCGGAACGAGAGTAGCCATCGCGTGTTTTACACAGGGCATCTGTCAATTGACCGTATTGGCGGTATGGTAAACCATGCGCCGGAGGTTATTGGCGCTTTAGCCGTCAAAAACCGGCACGCCCGTCCAAATCCGAACAACCTGAACAACGGCGTGCCGGTCAAAAATTGCAAGCCTATTGCGGGAAAACAATCACATTGCGCAACACCTCATCCCTCCGCACTTCGTCGATGGCGCGGTTGATTTCCGCCAGCGGGTGGCGGTTGGAGATCAACGGCTCGAGTTTCAGCCGGCCGTTCCGGTGGAGCGCGACCAGGCGGGGGATGTCCACGCGCAGGCGGGTGGAGCCCATTTTGCTGCTGAGGATGCGCTGGCCGGTGTCGGCCAATGCGGTGGCGTCGAACGACACCAGGTCGCCGGTCGGCGGCATGCCGACGATGACCAGGGTGCCGCCGGGCGCCAGCAGGCTGAGGCCCTGTTCAATGACGCGGGGGTTGCCGGCGGCGGTGAACACATATTCCATGCCGCGCCCGGCGGTGATTTTCTTTACGCTTTGCCGGACATCTTCTGCGGCGGCGTTGACGGCGTGGGTGGCGCCGAAATCCCTCGCCGTTTGCAGTTTGCGCGCGACCACATCGATGGCAACCAGCGGAAACGCGCCCGACCAGGCCGCGCCCTGCACCGCGTTCAGCCCCACGCCGCCGCAGCCGATGACGGCGGCGCCGGCGTTGGCCGGCAATTCGGCGGTGTTGACCACCGCGCCGAAGCCGGTGATGACACCGCACGACAGCAGCGACGCGGAGTCGAACGGCAGGTCATCGGGAATCGGCGCCACTTGCGAGGCGTCGACCACGGTGTATTCGGCGAACGCGCCGGTGCGCAGCCCCTGCTTGACGGTGACGCCATCGGCGTTTTTCATGCGCGCTTCACGGTCCAGCGCAAAGCGCGTCCCGCAGATGTGGGGCCGCCCGCTTTCGCAGGCGCCGCACCGCCCGCACGAGCGCAGCAGCGTGACCAGCACGCGGTCGCCGCGCGCCACCGACTGCACGCCGCGCCCGACCGATTCCACCACGCCGGCCGCCTCGTGGCCGAACACCTTGGGCAGTTTGCCGCCCCAGCCGCCGTCGATGTAGGTGATGTCGGAATGGCAGATG